>NZ_JBEZNW010000058.1:0-33083 GCF_040653355.1 Streptomyces sp. NPDC047971
CCACTTTTTATCTCCTCCGCCCCCCCACATATATAAACACATCTATTCACACACCCTTCCCCCACCCTCCGCTCTTCCGTTGGGGGGGGGCCCCGGGGGGGGGGGGGGGGGGGGCCGGCGCCCGCGCGCCCCCGCGGCGGTGGAAGCGGCCGAGGGCGGGCCCGGTGCCGTCGCCGCGGGCGGCGAGGGTCAGCGGCGCTGGTCGTCGGCGGTGGGGACGACGGACACGACGCCGTGGCAGAGCCCGACGTCCCGGCCGGCGCGGGGCAGTCTCAGCTCGACCCGCACCCGGCCGACCGGGCGTCGCAGCAGGAACCGGACGGCGGCGAGGACTCCCGTGCCCGCCTCGGGCGCGGAGTCGGCGGAGACGAACACGACGGAGCGCTGTTCCGGCTCCCGCAGTCTGGGCAGATAGACGTGTTCCACCTGACAGCGGGAGACCTGGGACACCGCTCTGGCCAGCTCACCGGGATCGATCCGCGGGACCTCGAGATGGATGGCGTACATGGCAGAGAGAATCCCAGCCGCTTCGCACCGGACGTCCCGAAGATCCGGGCATCTTCCTGCCATGGCACCAATGGGCCCACCTGGCCCACGGCCGGGCCGGCCGTGCCCTCAGAGCCAGCCGGCCCGTTCCGCGAGGACGCCCGTCTCGAAGCGGCTGCGGGCCCCGAGACGGTGCGAGATGCCCGACATCATGCGGCGGGTCGTCCGCAGGGAGAGGCCGAGCTTGCGGGCCGCCACCTCGTCCGTGTGCCCCTTCTGCAGGAGCCTGAGCAGCTCGATCTCCTGCTCCGACGGCGCGTCGCCGGCCGGCCGGGAACGGCCGTGCAGCGGGTTCGCCCGCTCCCAGACCATCTCGAACAGCGCGAGCAGCGCGGTCACCACCCCGGGCGCGCGCAGGATGACCGCGCCGGCCCGGGTGTCCTCCGGACTGACCGGCAGCAGCGCCACCGAGCGGTCGGCGATCAGCATGCGCAGCGGCAGCGAGGGCATCGTGCGGATCTCGCCGCCGAGTTCGGCGAGCCACCGCGCGTACTCGGTGGTCGCCCGGTCGTTGCGCACGCTGTCGAGGTAGATCGTCCGCAGCCTCACCCCGGCCGCCAGCGTCTGCTCGTCGAGCGGCCGACTGGCCTCCAGCGCCTCGGGGGACTGTGCGCCGCCGGGCATGAAGGCGAGGATCTCGGTGGTCGCGTGGCGGGCCAGCTCCGAGAGCCGGGCCCTGACCTCGTTGACCCCTTCGAGCTGTTCCAGACCGACGTTGGCGTGCCGGCCCCGCTGCGAGGCGTAGATCGCGGTCAGTTCCGCGGTCGCCGCCCGCATCGCCGCCAGCTCCAACTGCTGGGAGTGGATCTCGGTCTCCCTGCGGTGGATGTGGGCGGCGAGACCGACTTCGGGACTGATGGGGGCGACATCCGTGGCGTCCTTGGTGGGATACAGCATCGACAGCTCGGCGAGCTTGTCGAGACACCCCCGGACCGCGGCTTCTTCCACATGGAGCTCACCGGCGATCTCCGTGAGCCCCCACCGCGGCTCGCTGATCACCAGACGGTAGACGTCGACGCAGGTCTCGTCCTGTCCGATCAGCGCTGCCAACGACGAGAAGTCCGTGCCCGGGCGTATCCCACGGCACGGGTCGGCGAAGCCCCCCACTGTCCCCCTCCTCACCCAACGGGTCGATTCGCGATCGAATCCTTTAATCGCCCCGAATCATTCGGCGCCGGCCGGTCGATTCCGGTACGGAGTTCGGGGCACCCTTATGAGTCTGTGACGGTACAGGACGACAGCGGGAATGGGCACCGGATCAATTGGGGGTTTCAGACGCCGACTTCTGGGAAACACGGGCAAATGATGAAGGGCGAACAAAAACCGACCAGGTCCCGCCCTGATCACCGAGCCTCCGCGTCGGCCACCTCCAACGCCTCGTCGAGAACCGCGAGTCCTTCCTTCGCCTCCGACTCCGTCAGGTTGCAGGGCGGGGCGACATGGATGCGGTTCATGTGGATGAAGGGCCACAGGCCGCGCTCCTTGCAGGCCGCCGCGACCCTGGCCATCGGCGCGGCCGCCTCGCCCGCCGCGGCATAGGGGACCAGCGGCTCGCGCGTGGCGCGGTCGGCGACCAACTCCAGCGCCCAGAAGGCTCCGAGGCCGCGAACGTCACCGACACTGGGGTGGCGATTGGCGAGTTCTCGCAATCCGGGGCCGAGGACACGCGCGCCGAGGTCCGCCGCGTTCTCCACGACGCGCTCGTCGCGCATGGTCTCGATGGTGGCCACCGCCGCCGCGCAAGCCAGCGGATGCCCGGAGTAGGTCAGACCGCCGGGGTACGGCCGGTCGGCGAAGGTCGCGGCGATCCTCTCGCCGATCGCGACGCCGCCCAGCGGTACGTACCCGGAGTTGACCCCCTTGGCGAAGGTGAGCAGATCCGGGACCACGTCCCAGTGGTCGGCGGCGAACCAGCGTCCCGTGCGCCCGAAGCCGACCATCACCTCGTCCAGGACGAACACGATGCCGTACCGGTCGCACAGCTCCCGCACCCCGGCGAGATAGCCGTCCGGGGGCACGAGCACCCCCGCCGTACCGACCACCGGTTCGAGGAGGACCGCCGCGATCGTGGCGGGTCCTTCGCCGACGATCGTCTCCTCCAGGTGGCGCAGGGCCCGCTCGCACTCCTGACGCTCGTCCGCGGCGTGGAAGGACGACCGGTAGGCGTAGGGGCCCCAGAAGTGGACGACCCCGGCGGCCCCGGTGTCCGAGGGCCAGCGGCGCGGGTCACCGGTCAGGTGGATCGCGGTGGAGGTGGCGCCGTGGTACGAGCGGTACGCGGACAGGACCTTGTGCCGGCCGGTGTGCAGACGGGCCATCCGTACGGCGTGCTCGACCGCCTCCGCGCCGCCCGTGGTGAAGAAGATCCGGTCGAGGTCGCCGGGGGTGCGCTCGGCGATGAGCCGGGCCGCCTCGGAGCGGACGTCGACGGCGAAGCTCGGGGCGACGGTGCACAGCTGCCCCGCCTGCTCCTGGATCGCGGCGACGACCCGGGGGTGCTGGTGGCCGATGTTCGTGTAGACGAGCTGGGAGGAGAAGTCGAGGTAGCGGTTGCCCTCGTGGTCCCAGAAGTACGAGCCGGAGGCGCCCGCCACCGGCATCGGCTCGGTCTGCGCCTGCGCGGACCAGGAGTGGAAGACGTGGGCGCGGTCGGCGGCGCGCGCGTCGGCGTTCGTGCGCGCGAACCGGCCGGCGGCGCGCGCGTCGGAGCCGGGGGGCGGGGTGCCGGGGGCGGAGGGCCGCGCGTCGGGAGCGGTGTGCGTCATGCCCGCACCGCCTCCCCCGTCAGGACGCGGCCCGCGCGGTCGGAGATGTGCGCCGGCAGGGCGATGCCGGGGGGCAGGACGGGATCGGCGACCGGCTCCCCGAAGGTGGTGACGACCGGCAGAACCCCCGCCCACAGGCCCAGTGCGGCGTCCTCGCTCTCCCCGTCGTCCGGCGGCCCGGTGGCGATCTTCACCGACGCCTCCACGAGGTCGAGCGCCACCAGCGCGGTCGCCGCGAGCTCCTTGCGGCTGGGCTGCCGGGCGTACTCCCACTGCCCCGGCGCGCACTGCTCGGTGAGCGCGCGCAGCCCCCGCAGCTTCTCCTCCGGGTCGGTGACGAGCCGCGGGACGCCGTAGATCATCGCGCAGCGGTAGTTGACCCCGTGCTCGAAGACGGAGCGGGCGAGCACCAGGCCGTCGACGTGCGTCACGGTGACGCAGACGGCCGCGTCCGGCGCCTGGACCAGACTGCGGCTGGCGACCGATCCGTGCAGGTAGAGCCGGTCGCCGTCGGTGCCGTACGCGGTGGGCACCACCATCGTGGTGCCGTCGACGGTGACCCCGAGGTGGCAGAGGAAGCCGGCGGCGAGCACCGCCTCCAGATCGGCGCGCCGGTGACTGCCCTTGTGGCGCATCCGGCGCAGCCGGGTCCGCTCGGTGGCGGCCAGTTCGTCCGGCGCGGGTACCTGTTCGGCGGCGGTGCTCATGGTGTCCTCTTCGTACGGCCGTCGCGGGCGACGGGGATGGATCCTGGGCGCGGGGTGCGCGGTGGAGTACTTCCCGGGTTCTACGGGCTTCAGCCGTGGGCCGCCACCGGCGCCCGCCTGTCGGAACGGCGGCCGGTCGCGAGGGAGTCGCAGATCTCGCCCGCCCGCACGGCGGCCATCGACAGCAGGTTCGCCGTGATGCCGTGGCTGTGCTCGGTGCCGCCCATCAGATAGACCCCCGCCTCCAGTTCCGGGCCCGTCACCACGCGGTAGTCGCGGTGCACCCGCAGCCGGCCGTCCTCGTCGCGCTCGCAGGCCCCGTCCAGTTCGCCGAAGAGACGGGCCGGGTCGGGCTCCGTGTATCCGGTGGCGTAGACGACGGCGTCGGCGGTGAGGTCCTCGGTCTCGCCGGTCGCGAGGTTGCGCACCCGGACGCGGACCTGGTCGGCGTCCGCCTCGACCGACGTCAGCCGGGAGGCGCCCATGATCCGCAGGCGGCGCTCGCCGCGGACCTTCTCCTGGTAGGAGCGGCGGTAGAGCTCCTCGATGAGGTCCATGTCCACCACGCCGTAGTTGGTGTTGCGGTGGTAGGCCATCAGCTGACGCCGGACGTCCGGGTCGGCGCCGTGGTAGAGGTCGACGGCCTCCGGGTCGAAGATGCGGTTGGCGTACGGGCTGTCGTCGGCGGGGCTGTAGCCGTACCGCGTGTGGACGGCGACGACCTCGGCGTTCTCGTAGGTGCGGTGGAGGTGGTCGGCGATCTCGGCGGCGCTCTGGCCGGCGCCCGCGACCACGAAGCGGCGGGGCTCCTCGGTGGGCAGGGCGGCCAGGCGGTGCAGGAACTCGCTGCTGTGCCAGAGGCGTTCGCCGGACTCGACGCCCTCGGGCAGGCGCGGTACGAGACCGGTGCCGAGGACCAGGTTGCGGGCCCGGTAGGTGACCGGCCCAGCCTCCCCGCGGGCCGCGACGTCGACCTCGACGACCGGGCCCGCCTGGGTGGCGGCGCGGATCGCGGTCACTTCGAGGCCGTAGAGGACCATGTGGTCCACGCCGTTGGCGGCCCACTGGAGGTAGTCGTGGAACTCCTCCCGGGTGGGGAAGAGCACCTTGTGGTTGATGAAGTCGACCAGTCGGCCGCGGTCGTGCAGGTACGGCACGAAGCCGAAGCGGCTCGTCGGATTCCGCATCGTGGCCAGGTCCTTGAGGAACGAGACCTGCATCGTGGCGTCCGGGATCAGCATGCCGCGGTGCCAGCCGAAGGACGGCTGCTTCTCCAGGAAGACGGCGGTCAGCTTCTCGTCGGGCGCGGCCTGCTCGTTGTACTCCTCGATGGCGATCGCCAGGGCGAGGTTGGCGGGGCCGAAGCCGACACCGACGACGTCGTAGACGGGAGTGGTCGCGTTCATGGTGGTGCCTTTCGGTTCTCAGGAGGTCGTGCGGGCGGTGAGGGCGACGCAGCCGGCGGCGAGGAGCAGCGCGAACAGGAGGCCCGTCCCGGCGAAGGAGAGGAAGACGGCGGCGATGACCAGGGTCACGACGGCGGTGGTGCGCAGGGCGCGTCCGGTGCCGCGGGCCCGGAGGGCGGCCGCGGCCGCCGCGACGTACAGCAGCAGGAAGGCGCTGCTGGTGACGATGAGGACGAGTTCCTCGCCGGTGTCGGTGAGGGTCAGGGTGCCGAGGACCGCCGTGTAGGCGAGGGCGAGGGCGACGGTGGCCGGCACGGGACGGTCCGCGAGGGCGCCCGGGAGGATGCGGTCGCGGGCTGCGGCCCGGACGACACGGCTGGCGCCGAGGACCCAGGCGTTGGTGGCGACGACCGCGAGACCGAGGGCGAGCAGATCGCCGGCGACGGCGCCCGCCTCACCGAGAGAGGCTCCCAGCAGGGCGGTGATGACGACGGGTTCGTCGCCGGGGACGGCCAGGTAGGCGGCGGTGACGGCGGCGTAGAGCAGGCCGACGACGGGCACGGCCCAGCGGATGGCGCGGCGGTAGCTGCGGGCGGGGTCGTCGACCTGGTCGGCGAGGGTGGAGACGTTCTCCCAGCCGAGGAACGAGAAGAACGCGGTGACGACGGCGATCCCGACGCCACCCCAGCCGTTCGTCAGGAACGGCGTGTACTCCCCCGCGTCGAACCGCGGCGCGGCGACCGCCACGGCTCCGCCGAGCCCGAGCAGCAGCACGACGAGCGACGCGGCCTGCACGCGCGCGCCGGCGGTGAGCCCGAGGAGCGTGAACGCCGCGGAGAGCGCCATGAAGCCCATCGCGATCGGGTACACGGGCCCGTCGGGCTGCCCGAGCAGGCCGAGCAGACAGCGGGCGGAGACGATGCCCATGACGGGGTTGCCGATGACGTACGTGGCGACCAGCAGCAGCGCGGCGGCCCGCCCCGGGCGCCGCCCGAGCCCGGCCGTCACCATCGCGGCGAGGCCGGCGGCGTCGGGCCGCCAGGCCGACATCTCCGCGAAGAACCGGGCGAAGGGATAGGAACAGACGGCGAGCGCCAGCCAGGCCAGCACGGAGGCGGGCCCGGCCTGCCGCTCGGTCAGCCCGGGCACGAGCAGGATGCCGGTGCCGACCAGGCTGCTGACGTAGAAGACGACGAGTGCCCGAACGCCGAGCTTCCTCGGGGCCGCCTCCCCGCCGGGGGGCGCGGTGCGGGGCATGAGATCCGTCATGGGTGTCACCTCCGGTGGGGTGGGGGGTCGGGGACGGACCCGGCGCCGGGAGCGCCGGGTCCGCCGGGCGGCATCAGGTGCCCGACAGGACGTCCAGGGCTTCCGCCGCCGCGAGTTCGGCTGCCGCGGGGGCCGTCTTGAAGCCGGCGCCGGACCAGCCGGTGGCCAGCACGACGCGGCTGTCGGGCCGTTCCCGGCCGAGGTGGGGCAGGGAGTGCGGGGTGTACAGGTCGACGCCCTGCCGGCCGCCGAGGAAGCGGGTCGCCGGGTCCGCGAGCCAGGGCCAGCGGGTGGCCGCCCCTTGGCGTATGTACGCCACGTGCTCGTCGGTGAGCGTGTCCTCGCCGCCCGCGGGTACGTCCCACTCGTCGACGGGACGCCCCGCCATGTACCCGCCGGCCGCCTCCCCGGTGACCTGGGGCCGGCCCCAGACTCCGGTCACCATGTCGACGACGGTCGGCAGCCCGGCCGTGTCGGGATGGTGGAAGAAGCCGTACCGAATGCTCTTCGTCCGCCCCGCGTCCGAGCCGCTCAGCCGGTGTCCGGCGATCGCCCCTGTGCCGCTGCCGGCCGCCAGGACGACGGCCAGGGCGTCGACGGGCCCGCCCGGTTCCAGCAGCACCCGCACCCGGTCGGCCCCGGGCGGCGCGACGAGCTCCCGCACGCGGGCGGGCAGCAGCCGCGCGCCGTGGGCCAGCGCCCGGTCGCGGTAGACCCGCGCGGTGCGCGGCGGATCGGCGTAGCCGCCCTCCGGCTCCCACACCGCGGCGCTCACCCCGTCCACCGCGAGGCCGGGGAAGCGCCTCCTGAGCACGTCCGGCTCCCACAGCTCGCCCGGCACCCCGGCGCCGTTGAGCTCGGCGACGCCCTTCTCGGCCTGGTCCAGGTCGGTCTCGCCGCACAGCACGAGCGACCCGGTGGGCACGAAGCCGTACGGGCCCGGCGTGTGGGCCATGGGCCCCCAGGCCAGCTGGTGGCTGCGGAGGGCGAGCCCGCGCAGGTACGGGTCGGCCTCGAAGGCGCGCACGAGCCCACCGGACCAGGCGGTGGCGTGGTCCCTGCGCCCGTCCATCGGCGCGACGAGCGCCACCCGCGCCCCCTGCCGGGCGAGGACGGCGGCGGTCGCGGACCCGACGACTCCGGCACCGACGACGATCACGTCGTAGGCGCGGCCGCGGTGGCCGCCACCGCCGGAGGACGGCGCCGCGGGCGCCGCGACGGGTTCGGGTACGGGCACGAGGTCCCATCCCACGCTCCCTTCCACCGGCTCCCCGAGCGCGGTGAACGCCCGGTCGGCATGGGCGCGCACCGCGGCGAGCAGGATCCGCCCGGTCCGCCCGGAGTCCTCGGTGAGGGCGGCGGCGGCGGCCGCGAACGCGGCCATGACGTGCGTCTGCGGCCCTCCGCGCATCCGGGCCACCCGAGCGCCCCGGTTCGCGTCGCCGAGGAGCTCGGAGAACTCGTCGACCGCGCAGTCGTCGGTGAAGTACAGCTCGCCGCCGAACCCGGCCTCCCGCCACTCCCGTCCGACCCGGGCGGCCCCGCCGTGCGTCCCGCACACGACGAGCGCGGTGAGCGCCGCCGCGTCGGCCCCGGGGCCGGAGACGATCTCCGGCGCCCCCGCCGAGGCCCGGAAGCCGGTGGCCAGGGGTTCGACGGACGGCAGCGCTCCGGTCGCGGGACCGCTGCCGTCCGAGACGACGGGACCGGCCGGCAGTCCGGCGGCCGCGGGCCGCCACGCGTCCCGTACGAGCCGGGCCAGGCCCTCCCCGTACGCCGTCCCGTCGTGGGTGACGGCGATCCGGGTGTGGCCGGCCGCGCCCATGGCGGCGAGCAGGTCCGCCGCCTGCGCACGGTCGTCGGGGCACCAGCGCAGGACCGTGCCCCCGCAGTCGGCGAGCAGGTCCGGTGTCGTGGCGAGCGGCAGCAGGACGGGCAGACCGCCGGACCGGTAGACGGGGAGCGCGGCCCGCGCACCGGCGCTGTTGAAGTGACCGATGACCAGCGTGTGGCGGCCTTCGGCGACCACGGCCTCGGCGATCTGCCGGGCCGTCTCCGCCTCGCCCCGGTCGTCGTACAGCTCCCAGTCGACGTCCGTGTACAGGGCCGCGGCCCGCTCCAGGTGCTCGCCCCACGCGGCCCGGGTCCCCGAGAACGGGCCCACCACGGCGCCGCGCGGCAGCGAGGACGACCCGCCACCGGGGCGCGAGGCCCCGGCGCCCTCGGACCGCGCCCCGGCACCGCCCACGGACTCAGCCACCGAAGACCGTCCCCGGCCAGGCCGCCAGCGGCGCGCCCGGGGCCAGCGGCGTCAGGGCCACCGTGTCCACGGGGCGTACCACCGGCAGGCCGAGGAGTTCCGCCAGTCGGGCGGAGCCGTACGGCAGCGCCGGAGCGGCCCACGCCGACAGCGCGGCGGCCACCGCCAGCTGCGCGGCCAGCGCGGCCCGGTGGGCCGGCCCCCCGTCCGGGCGCTCCGCCTCGAAGCCGTTCACGTATCCGAAGTCCTCGACGAGCGCGACGACTTCGTCGAGGAGCGCGACCGCCCGCCGGGCGTCGTACCCGTCGACTCCGTACGCCTCGCGCAGCTGCCCGACGGTCTCCGTCAGGCGGCGGCGCAGCCGCTCCCAGGCGGCGCCCCGCGGCGGCTCGGCCGGGACCACGCCACCGTCCTCGGCGACGGCGGCGAACAGGCGGCCCAGCCAGCCGTCCCAGCGCTCTGCGAGCCGCGTCCGGCTGATCTCCAGCGCGGCGGAACTGAAGCTGGTCTGACGTCCGTTGGGCCGGTCCGACAGCACGTGGTAGCGGAGCACGTCCGCGCTCGTGCGGGCCAGCTCCTCGTGCGCCCAGATGGCATGCCGCCGGCTCGTGGAGAACTTCAGCCCTTCGAGCCGGTAGAACTCGTTGACCACGAACGCCCTCGGCAGCGCGATCTCCGCGTCGTACGCCCGGAACGCCGCCGGGAACAGCAGCGCGTGGAAGTAGCCGTTGTCGAAGCCGAAGAACTGCACCGGCGCGGGCGCGGGCCCGGGCTCCCCTGCGGCGGTCCACTCCAGGAGATAGCCGGGGGCCATCTCGAACCACACGTAGATCCGCTGCTCGGTGAAGCCCGCGACCGGTACCGGCACACCCCAGTCGGAGGGGTGGCTGACCGCGATCTCCGGCAGCCCCTCGGCCCGCATCCACTCGCAGAGCGACCGCAGGTGCGGCGGCATGTCGACCTCGGCCCAGAAGGCGGAGAGCTGCCCCTCGAAGGGGGCGAGGGGGAAGTAGAGCCGTTCGCAGTCGCGGAGTTCGGGGGTGGCGCCGCAGCCGGTGCAGACCGGGTCGACCAGATCGGCGCAGTCGTTGGGGCGGCCGCACGGCTCGCAGGCGTTGCCGTTCGAGGCGGAACCGCAGTGCGGGCAGCCGCCCTTGAGGTACGCCTCGTACAGCCAGCGCTCGCAGCCGGCGCAGTACGGCAGCGGTCGCGTGCGGGCGACGATGTGCCCGTCGTCGTACAGCCGCTGGAAGAACTCCTGGACCACCGACCGGTACTCGACGTCACGGCGCGGGCGGACGATCGCGTCGAAGTCGGCGCCGGACCGACGCCAGACGGACTCGATGGACTCGCCGTAGCCGTCGGCGACCTCCTCGCCCTTGCGCCCGCCGTCGTTGAGGCCGCGGACGGGAACGTAGCTCTGGTGGTCGTCGAGGCCGGTGGTGTACCGGACGGTCCCGGTCCCCTCGGCCACCAAGAAGCGGCGCAGCACGTCGCCGGCGAGGTAGGGACCGGCGAGGTGACCGATGTGCAGGTCGCCGTTGGGCGTGGGCGGGGTGGCGGTGATCCAGTGCGTCGCGCTCACGCCGCGACCTCCTCGTTCTCGGTACGGACGGCGGGTTCGCGCAGCGGCCAGTAGAGGGAGACCCAGGTCAGTTCCTCGTCGCCGGTGTTGTGGACGACGTGCTCCTGGTTGCGGGGCAGGACGACGACGTCGCCCGCGCGGAACGGCGGTTCGAGCACGCCGTCGAGGGTCACGCTGCCGGCGCCGGAGAGGATGATCATGACCTCGTCCTGGTTGTGGCAGTCGGGGTCGGAGTCGCCGCCGGGCCGCAGGAAGCAGGCCATGGCGCCGACGGGCGGCTCGGCGTCCCCGCCGGGCCACGGGATGAGCCGCTGGCAGGCGAGGCCGAACTCCTCCTCGGCGGAACTCCGGTCGATACGGAAGCGGGTCGGGCTGCGGTCGGCCATGGCCTCTCCTGAGCGGTCTGCCCGCCGGGCGGGCTGGATGGTGGTGTCGGCGCCGCCGTACGGGGTGACGGCGGCGGCCGGCTCACCCGGGGGCGGGATGGGTGCGGTGAAGGGCATACGGGTCTCCTGGGGCGGACGGCAGGCGACGGGCGGGCGGGGGCGTCCCCGGGCGCGCGGACGCGCGGGAAGGCACCCCCCGGGGCGAGGCGGCGGGGGGCGCGCCTCCGCGGCGCGGCGAGAAGCTCGGGGGCGCGGGCCGGAGAGGTCGCCCCTCCCCGAACGGGGCGGGGCGGGGCTACTCAGTCCCCGTCCAGTCCCCGTACGGCCGTCACCGGGATGCGGGCGAGGCCGGCCATGACCTGGCGGGGTCCGGCGCCCCAGCCGTACCGGCGCTTGAGCGGGGCGACGTGCGTGGCGATCAGTTCGAGCAGCGGACCGAGATCACCGGGCGTGGCACCGAGCAGGGCGAGAAGCTGTTCCGTGCGGGTGAGGCCGGCCCCCGGGCCGATGCCGTGCACGGCGGCGTCCTGCCAGGTGGCACCGGCGCTGCGGGCCACCACGGTGTTGTGCAGGGCGAACCCCTGGTTGTCGTGGGCGTGGATGCCGACCGGGGCGGCCACGGCGGCGCGGACGGACTGGACGAGTTCGATGACCCGCTCCGGACGGAGCGAGCCGAGCGAGTCGACGAGGAAGACGGCGTCGAGCGGTCCGAGCGCCGCCGTCTCGGCGAGACAGCGGTCGAGCTCGGGATAGGAGGCGAGGTCGATCTCGGTGAGGAGCAGACAGACGCCGAACCCGGCGTCCCGCAGCCGGACCAGCGGCGCGGCCGCGCGTGCCACCTCGTCGTAGCGGACGGCGACCCGTACCAGGCCGACGGGGAGCGGGACGGCGGCGATCCGGTCGGTGATCCGGTCGGCCGCCGCCACTGCGGGGCCGTCCCCGGACGGCAGTTCGGCGGCGTCGAGCAGGACCGCGAACCGCGGTCCGTACCGTTCGGCGCCGGTGATCGTCCGGCCGCCCGCGAGGACGTCGGGCAGAGGGGCGCCGGCCGTCCGGTCGGCGGGATCGTGCACGTACCCCAGCTCGATGACGTCGATGCCGAGCCGCGCGCTGACCGCGAGGTAGTCGGCGACCAGCTGCGGTGCCGGCGCACCGCCGGTGAGCTGCCCGCTGGTGCGCAGGGTGCAGTCGAGCAGCGTCATACGGTCATCCCCAGCCGGTGTCGTTCGTTCCCGCGCCGGGGACCGGAGCGCCCCAGCCGGTGTCGTAGGTGCCGCTGACGACCGCCGCGCCCCAGCCCGTGTCGTCCGTACCGGCGCCTCCGGCGGCCAGCTGCGTGCCGGTGACGGTGGCCAGGCCCGCGAGGGCGGTGATCAGGGTGGCGTACACGGTGGTGCGGATCCGCCGCTTCATTCGTCTGCTCTCTTCCGCGATGAGTGAGTGGGAGTCTTTCCAAGGGATTTGCATGGCTCGCGTGCTTCACGAGCTCTGTGAGCTTTGACCTTGTGGGCGGTGAGATGAACGTATCCGGGATTGCATGACTATCGGGCGGACCGCATGGCTCATTAGGCTGCATGGCAGCAACAGGACGCTGTCACAAGCGGGGGTAAAGGTGGCGATACCAGACAGAAGTGAGAGGCCCGAGGGGCTCGCGAGCGGCCCGGGCGGCGGCTTCGCGGTGGGCCTCATGGGCGCTCCTCCCGGGGAGGCCCTCCCGGAGGAGCTGACGCCCGACGATCCGCCGGCGCGGGTCTACACGGCGGTCCTCGGACGCGATCCGGACCTCCCCGCACGACCGGCGGACCTGGCCGAGGAGCTGGAACTGCCCCTCGCACGCGTGGAGTCGGCGGTGTCGTCCCTGCTCGACATGGGCCTGCTGCGGCGCACGCCGGAGCGCGGGGTCCTGCCGGTGCCACCGGACGAGGCCGTACAGCGCACCCTGGGGCCGCTGGAGCGCGAGATGCGGGCCAGGCGCCTGCACATGGAGCGCACGCGCGAGCAGTTGATGGCGTTCATGCCGGTGTACGAGACGCACCTGTCCCGGCTGACGCATCTCCCTCAGGCGGAGTACGTGGAGGTGCTGACCGACCTCCGGGCGGTCCGGGAGGCGATCACCGAGCTGGGCCGGACCTGCGAGAGCGAGGTGATGACGGCGCAGCCGGGCGGCGGCCGGCGCGCCGAGGTCCTCGAAGAGGCCGTCGCCCGCGACGAGGAACTGCTGCGCAGGGGCGTCCGGATGCGCGTCCTCTACCAGCACACCGCCCGCTTCTCCTCGGGCACCTGCGCCTACGTCGAGCGGGTCGGCAAACTGGGCGCCCAGGTGCGGACACTGGACGACGAGTTCATGAGGATGCTGGTCTTCGACCGCGCGACGGCGGTCATCCCGGTCCCGGACGACCCGAACGCGGCGGTCCTGATCCGCGAACCGCACGTGGTCGCGTTCATGGTCTGCTCGTACGAGCGCCTGTGGCTGGAGGCGCTCCCGTTCGAGACCGAATGGGACCGCCAGACCATCATGGACATCTCCGACGAGCTCAAGCAGACGATCGTCCGCCTCCTCACGGAGGGCCTGACCGACGCCGCGATCGCCCGCCGCCTGGGTCTCTCGGTCCGCAGCTGCCGTCGGCACGTCGCCGACGTGATGGCCGCCCTGGGCGCCGAGAGCCGCTTCCAGGCGGGCTACCTCCTGGCCCAGCAGGAACGCGAGCAGCCCACCGGCTGACGACCCGCCGCCTCTGGAAGACGCGTCCGACGGACGACGGGAACGCGGCGGCGCCCGGGCCGGCCGAAGCCGTCCCGGGCGCCGGGTGCCAGGTCACACGGTCAGGGGGTGACGCTGTACAGCATGCGCCGGCCGGGGTGTTCGGTGACCGTCCAGAGCTGGTTCGGCGATCCCGGCCAGACGAAGAGGTCCTCGACGCCGATCGCGGACAGCCTGCGGGGAGACGTCTCCACCAGGCGCCCGGTGCCGGTGTCGGGCCTGGCGACGATCAGGCGGCCGTTCGAGAGCCCTCGGCTCTGGCTGAGGTAGTACGTGCCGTTGATGACCGCGGCGCCCTGGATCCCGCCGTTGTCCGCGTACGACGTGTTGAAGGGTATGCGGTAGGCCTCGTCGGCCTGCCAGTATCCGTTGGCGTCCAGCTTGGGTGTCCCCCCGCTGGTGTTCATCGGCCGACGGATCACCCTGCCGGTCGTGTACTCGTCCGTGACCTGAGCCTTCTCGCACCATTCACCGGTGGTGATGTGACGGACGCTCGCACTGCGGTCGAGGCCGGCGAAGCTGGTCTTCGGCGTGACGTCGTTCGCCTCGCACGTCTTGTCGTTGTCCTGCATGTCGCAGGGAGTACCCGGCGGCGGCTCGACCGTGTCGCAGGCGGTGTTGGTCCAACCGTCGCTCTGCGGAAGGATGTACCGGTAGCCGTGGGCGTGGTAGACGCCGTCCTGCCTGCCGATGGCGTTCTTGGCCGTGCCCCACTTGTCGGCGGGCAGGGCCCCGAGGTCGATGATGTTGCGCAGGTCGAACACGCGGAATCCGCGGTTGGTGTCCGCCACGTACAGGTAGTAGCCGTACCAGACGATGCCGCCGGCGTGCAGCGAGCCGTAGTTGTACTGGCTCGACGAGTAGTGCTGCGAGGTCCGCACACTCATGTAACTGGCGTTGCCCGAGGCGTTGATGAACGGGTAGACCAGCAGCACGTGGGCGTACTTGCCGGTGCTGGAGTCGACGAAGGAGACGCGGACGCCCTTGCGTTCGGTGTTCAGCCCGCCGGAGTCGGCGTCGTCGGGCTTCTTGTCGCCGTTCCAGTCGTCCTTGTTGTACCAGGTCACCAGCATCGGCTTGTGGTCCGCGGGGTCCCACCCGGGCTCGGGGTCGCCCCAGGTCTGGTCCTCGTCGGCGTCGGCGACGCCGGTCACGCCCTGCGGCCACCACTCGGAGTTCTCGTTGCCGTTGTCGGCGCTGTCGAAGCAGAAGCTCCGGGTGAGGTTCTCCGGCTTCGTGCCGGACTCCACGGCGGCCGCGTTGCAGACGCCCGAACTCCACGTGCCCTGACGGGCGTCCGCCTTCAGGATCGAGTTGACGCCGATGTTCGGCAGGTCGGCGTTGAGCTTGTCGACGCGCCCCTGCAGCTCGGCCTTGTTGCCGATCGGACGGAGCTCGAAGTTGCTCAGCCTCAGACCCGGATCGTCCACGGCCTGCGCGGGCGCCGCCGTCAACAGCGACGCGGCGAGCGTCGCCATGACGGCCAACACCGCCCTCGTCTTGAATCGCCTCTTCACGCGTTCCCTCCCGTGTAGTTGCCATGCACATGGCCTGCGGGAGTGTAGGCGACATCGTCAAACGTTCGAGTGATGACCCTGTGAAGATGGCTGACCTGCACCTTTCCTGACGGGTCACCACCCCTGCGCAACGGGGTCGGCCCGGCCGTCGACACGGCCGGGCCGACCCGCGGGGCCGACGGGACTACAGCCCGCCGGTCTGGAGAAGCCGGTTCGGGGAGCCCCCCGAGACGACCAGCTCGCCCTTGACGGTGTGATCGGTGATCCAGGTCGAGACGGCCGCCGGGGTGGCCGACGGGGTCTGGGCCCTGGCGAGGACGGCGACTCCGGCGACGTGCGGGGCGGCCATGGAGGTGCCGCTCATGGCGATGGTGTCGCCGCCGAGCCGGGCGGAGACGATGGCCGCGCCGGGGGCGTAGAGGTCGAGGCAGGCGCCGTAGTTCGAGAAGTCCGTCTCGTCGTCCCGGTGGTCGGTGGCCCCGACGGTGAGCACGTCGGCGGCGCCGGCGGGCGAGACGTCGCAGGCGTTGGCGGATTCGTTGCCCGCGGCGAACACGGGCAGGACGCCCCGGCCGGCCAGGGCGGTGGCGGCGTTGTCGGCAGCGGTGTTGCGCGGGCCGCCGAGGGAGCCGTTGAGAACGGCGGGCTGGACGGCGTTCCGCGCCACCCAGTCCATGCCCGCGATGATGCCCGACCAGGAGCCGGAACCCCGGCAGTCCAGGACCCGGACACTGACCAGGGCGGCCTCGCGCGCGACGCCGTACCGCTCTCCGGCGACGGTGCCGCCGACATGGGTGCCGTGACCGTTGCAGTCGGCGCCGCTCCGGCCGTCACCGATCGCGTCGAAACCGGGCCGCGCCCGGCCGTCGAACTCGGCGTGCCCGAACTCCAGCCCGGTGTCGAGGATGTAGGCGGTGGCACCCCGGCCACCGCCGTCCACGTTGAACTGGCCGTTGAGCGGCAGGTACGGCTGGTCGATCCGGTCCTGGCCCCAGCTGTGGGCGACGGCCCGGCCGACGGCCGCCCCGGCGGCCTCCACCGGCGCCACGGTGACCGTGGCGTCCTGCTCGACGGTGGCGACGCCCGGCAGCTTGCGGACGGAGTCCAGCTGAGCAGCCGTCAGCTTGGCGGCGTAGCCGGAGAGGACGCGGTCGTAGGTGAAGAGCGGCTTCACCCCCGGCACCTGCTGCGCGGTGGCCGCGGGCGACTGCCCCGCCTTCAGGGTGACGATGTACTGCCCCGGGATGGCCTTCGGGGACGAGGAGACGGTCAGCGGGGCGAGCGGGGGCTCCGCCGCGGAGTGGGCCGAGCCCGACAGGGGCCCGGCGATCGCCAGGACGGCAGCGCCTGCCGCCGCGAGGGCGAACCTCATTGGTGTACGCATGGGGCCGAGACGAACACGCGACACCACCGAGGTCAATCACCTTGAGTGACTGTCGATCACATTACGTAACGAGGTGCCACCCGCGCCCGCTGAACGCAGTAACCGCCGGAAACGAACGCGGAGCGGCGGAACGGATTCGAGCGGCCACGGGCTCCGGACGGGTGCATTTTCCCTCCTCGCCGCCCCACCCGCTCGCCGTGGGGAATCGCTGCGATATGAGCGAAGAGCAAGGGAGCGGCGACAGAGGGCGGATCCGTCGGCATGTGGGTTGGTGGATCGGTCTGATCGCGGGGCTGGCCGGCATCGCGGGACTCGTTTTCACGATCGTCACCAGGGATCAGTTCACCGTCGACGAGTGGAACCAGCAGGCCAATGCAGCGTGCGACACCCTCTACGGCGACCTCCTCGACAAGTACGCCACCGCAAGCACCTCCCTCTACCTCTTGGACCAGCGCGGCTATCAGTCGACGGACTATCAGGCGGCGGCAAGGTCCTGGGCCGACCTGGGCAGCAACAACCGGAAGCTCACCGGCGAGATCGGGAAGATCGAGACACCCACCTCGCATCAGGAGGACATCAGCCGACTCCTGGAAGAACTGAATGCCACGAGCGATGCAGAGGCAGCACTCGCAGTGAAGCTGGGAACAGAGGTGTTCACCGTCGAGGACATGGTCGACCAAGACAAGCGAAACAAGCTCGCGGAGAAGGCGCAGCAGACCTTTAGGACCATCGGTTCCTCACACTGCTTCGCATTGCCGCCCCGGTCCTGACAGCGGCTCGCTCGGGAGACTCGCCGAATTCCGACGTCTGCGCTCCGACTCGATGTGGGACGCGCCCACTGCCCCCGCCAACACCCGCGCGACCCAGGCAACAGAAAGGGCCAGGTCAGATAGTGTCTGACCTGGCCCTTCTCTGAGCCGCCTTCGGGATTCGAACCCGAGACCTACGCATTACGAGTGCGTTGCTCTGGCCAACTGAGCTAAGGCGGCATTCCGTGCGATCCCATGGTGGGTGCAGCGGCCTCGCCAAGTCTACACAGTTTCCAGGGGTGCTCCTGACCACCCTCCACGTGGCCCACGCCACCCCTCACGTGCAGCGCTTGCCGTCCTTCGGGGCCGTGCCGTCCAGGAGGTAGGTGTTGATCGCGGTGTCGATGCAGTCGCTGCCCCGGCCGTACGCCGTGTGGCCGTCGCCCTCGTACGTCAGCAGGCTTCCCGAGCTGAGCTGGGACGCCAGGGCCTCGGCCCACTTGTAGGGGGTCGCCGGGTCGCGGGTGGTGCCGACGACGACGATCGGGGGCGCGCCCTCGGCGGTGATGCGGTGCGGGTGTCCGGTCGCCGGGGTCGGCCAGTAGGTGCAGTTCAGGGCCGCCCAGGCGAGGCCCGCGCCGAAGACGGGGGACGCCTTCTCGAAGGACGGCACCGCCTTCTCCACATCGGCCGGTCCGCCGAAGGCCGCCGGGAGGTCCAGGCAGTTCACGGCCGCGTTGGCGGACATCAGGTTCGCGTACGAGCCGTCCGCCCCCCGCTCGTAGTAGGTGTCCGCCAGCGCCAGCAGACCCCCGCCCTCGCCGTCGATCGCCTGGGTCAGCGCGTCGCGCAGCTGCTCCCAGGCCCCCTCGTCGTACATGGCGGCGATCACGCCGGTCGTCGCGAGCGACTCCCCCAGCTTGCGGCTCTCGCCGGTCGGCACGGGCCGGGTGTCGAGATCGCGGAAGAGGGTCTTCAGCCTCCCGCCCGCCTCGGCGACGGTACCGGTGCCGAGCGGGCAGTCCGCCCGCTTCACGCAGTCGGCGGCGAACGCCCGGAAGGCGGTCTCGAAGCCGGCGGTCTGGTCGCGGTTGAGGTCGATCGCGGGCAGCGACGGGTCCATCGCCCCGTCCAGGACGAGCCGTCCGGCACGCGAGGGGAACAGCTCGGCGTAGGTGGCGCCGAGGAAGGTGCCGTACGAGGCGCCGACGTAGTTCAGCCTCTTGTCGCCGAGCACCTCCCGCAGGACGTCCATGTCCCGGGCGGTCTCCACCGTGGAGACGCGCGGCAGGACCTTCCCCGAGCGCTTCGCGCAGCCCGCCGCGAAGCCCTTGAAGGAGGCGGCGAGCGCGTTGGTCTCGGCGCGGTCGTCGGGGGTCTGGTCGACCTGCGTGTAGTCGTCCATCTGCGGGCCCGTCAGACACTCGACGGGCGCGCTGCGCGCCACGCCGCGCGGGTCGACGGCGACCATGTCGTAGCGGGCGCGGACGGGGGCCGGGTACCCGATGCCCGCGTACCCCTGGAGGTAGCCGACGGCGGAGCCGCCGGGGCCCCCGGGGTTGACCAGGAGCGAGCCGATCCGCTTGCCCGGACCGGTGGCCGCGACCCGGGACACGGCCAGTTGGATGTCCCCGGCCGCCGGCTTCGCGTAGTCGAGCGGCACGCGGAGCGAGGCGCACTGGAACGACGGCACTCCGCAGTCGCGCCACGTCAGCTTCTGGGCGTAGTAGCTCCGCAGGGCGGCATCGGACGTCGGGGCGGGCGCCCCCGCCGAGGAAGGGGTCGCGGGCGCGGCGGCGTCGCTGCCGCCCGTGCAGCCGGAGAGGATCAGCCCGGCGGCCGCGAGGGCCGTGGCGGATGTACGGAGCAAGCGCCTGGAGTCCATGGACCGGAGCGTATCCGTACGGGTACGGACCGTGTCCAATCGTCCGAGCTCAGTCGCGCAGCGTGAGGGGCTCCGTGCCCAGCCGCGCACGGCCGTGCTCCGAGCCGAGCCGCGCCGCGCGAACGCGCCGTCCTCAGCCGCACCGCGCGAACGCCCCGTCCTCAGCCGCGCAGGGCCATCGTCATCGCCTCCACCGCGAGCAGCGGCGCGACATTGCGGTCCAGGGCGTCCCGGCAGGCGAGCACCGCCTCGATCCGGCGCAGCGTCCGCTCCGGGGCCGTGTCGCGGGCGACCCGCTCCACGGCGTCCCGCACGTCCTCGTTGGCGATCGGGGTCCGCGCGCGGAGCTGCAGGGCGAGGACATCGCGGTAGAAGCCGGTGAGGTCGGTGAGCGCGAGGTCCAGGCTGTCGCGCTGCGTACGGGTCTTCCGGCGCTTCTGCCGCTCCTCCAGCTCCTTCATCGCCCCCGCCGTGCCGCGCGGCATCCGGCCGCCCTGGCCGCCGCCGAGGGCGGCCTTCAGCTCCTCGGTCTCCTTGGCGTCGATCTCCTCTGCGACCTGCTTGGCGTCCTCGCCCGCCGCGTCGACCAGCTCCTGGGCCGCCTTCAGGCAGCCGCCGATGTCGTCGATCCGGAGCGGGAGCTTCAGGACGACGGCGCGGCGGGCCCGGGCACGCTCGTCGGTGGCCAGCCTGCGGGCACGGTCGATGTGGCCCTGGGTGGCGCGCGCGGCGGCCGCGGCGACCGGGGGCTCGATCCCGTCACGGCGTACGAGCACGTCGGCGACCGCGTCCACCGGGGGTGTGCGCAGGGTCAGGTGGCGGCAGCGGGAGCGGATGGTGGGGAGCACGTCCTCCAGGGACGGCGCGCAGAGCAGCCACACGGTGCGGGGCGCGGGCTCCTCGACGGCCTTCAGGAGCACGTTGCCCGCGCCCTCGGTGAGCCGGTCGGCGTCCTCCAGGACGATCACCTGCCAGCGGCCGCCGGCGGGCGAGAGCTGGGCGCGCCGGACGAGGTCGCGGGTCTCCTTCACACCGATGGAGAGCAGGTCCGTACGCACGACCTCGACGTCGGCGTGCGTCCCGACCAGCGCGGTGTGGCAGCCGTCGCAGAAGCCGCATCCCGGCGCCCCGCCGAGCGCCCGGTCCGGGCTCACGCACTGCAGCGCGGCCGCGAAGGCGCGGGCCGCCGTCGCCCGGCCGGAGCCGGGGGGTCCGGTGAACAGCCAGGCGTGGGTCATCTTGGAGGCGTCGGGAGCGGTCCCGCCGGCGGCATGGGCGGTGACGAGCGCGTCGGCGTCCCGCGCCGCGGCGGCGAGCTGCTCCTCGACCCGCGCCTGTCCGACGAGGTCGTCCCATACGGCCATGTCTGCCCCTCCTCAGGTACGCACTCCATTGTGGGGCACCCCTACGACACCGGTTCCACGGCGAAGGGCCGCGGGCAGTCCGCCCGCGGCCCTTCACCCGTGCGCCCCTCGGACGATCACCGCCGGCGGCGCCGGCCCTCGTCCTCGTCGTCGTGCGGGCCGAGCAGCTCGTCCGCCAGGGTCGGCAGATCGTCGAGCGGAGTCTCCTCGGCCCAGTCGGAACGGCGCTTCGGGCGACCCTGCTCGTCGAGCTGGGGCAGCTCGCGCGTGCGGTCGTTGGAGCCGGCGGACTCGGCCGGGGCCGTGGGCCGCTCGTCGCGGAAGATGTCCTGCGGCACCCGGTCGGTCGGGCTCGCCCCCCGTACGGGCGGCAGAACCGCGGTCTCGTCGGCGCCTCGCACCGGCGGGAGAACCGCCGTCTCGTCGGCGCCCCGCACGGCTCGCAGGACCGTGGTCTCGTCGTCGGTCCTGGCGTCGGTCCGGGCCTCCGGCTCCGCGTCCGTGCCGTCCTCCGGACGGACGATCGGGGTGGGAACGGTGATCTCGTTCGGCGACACCATCGGCACGTTCTGCGTCACCTCGTCCGGACGCACGATCGGGGTCGGAACGGTGATCTCGTTCGCCGACTCCCGAGCGGCCCCGGCCGCCTCCGCGGCCCGAGCGGCCTCGGCCTCGCGAGCGGCACCCTCGGCCCGAGCGGCCTCGGCCGCAGCGGCGGCCTCCTTGGCCGCCGCGGCCCGGGTGGCCTCCCGGGCAGCCGAGGCGGCCTTCTCCGCGGCCTCTGCCTCGGCGGCTTCCCGAGCCGCGCGCTCCGCGGCCTCCGCCTCCGCCTTCCGTGCCGCCTCCTCTGCGGCCTTCGCCGCGGCGGCCTCGGCGAGGCGTCGCGCCTCCTCGGCCTTCAGCAGGGCCTCCTCGGCCTTGCGCTGCTTCTCGCGGCGGCGTTCCTCCGCCTCCGCGCGGAGGCGAGCCTCCTCCTCGGCCTGCTTGCGGCGGCGTTCCTCCTCCACGCGGCGGGCCTTCTCCTCGGCCTCGCGCCGCTTGCGCTCCTCCTCGGCGGCCACCCGGGCCTCCTCGGCGCGCTGACGGGCCTCCTCCGCCTGCCGTTCGGCCTCGCGGCGCCGGGCCTCTTCCTCCTCCTGGCGCTTGCGCTCCTCCTCCTCGGCGCGGAGCCTGGCGAGCTGCTCCTGGCGCTCGCGCTCCAGCCGCTCCTCCTCCGCCTTGCGGGCGGCCTCCTCCTCGGCCCGGCGCCTGGCGTCCTCCTCGGCCTTCCGGCGCGCCTCCTCCTGGGCCTTCACCTCGGCCTCGGACAGCGGCAGCATCCGGTCGAGCCGGTGGCGTACGACGGTGGTGACCGCCTCCGGCTCCTGGCCGGCGTCGACGACGAGGTAGCGGCCGGGGTCACCGGCCGCCAGGGCCAGGAAACCGGCCCGCACGCGCGCGTGGAACTCCGGAGGCTCGGACTCCAGCCGGTCGGGCGCCTCGGTGAACCGTTCCCGCGCGGTCTCCGGGGAGACGTCGAGCAGCACGGTCAGATGCGGAACGAGTCCGCCCGTCGCCCAGCGGTTGATCCGGGCGACCTCCGTCGGCGACAGGTCGCGCCCGGCGCCCTGGTAGGCGACCGAGGAGTCGATGTAGCGGTCGGAGATGACCACGGCCCCCCGCTCCAGGGCGGGCTTGACCAGCGAGTCCACGTGCTCGGCGCGGTCGGCGGCGTACAGCAGGGCCTCGGCGCGGTGCGAGAGACCCGCCGAGGAGACGTCGAGCAGGATCGAGCGCAGGCGCTTGCCGATCGGCGTGGCGCCCGGCTCGCGGGTGACGACGACCTCGTGGCCCTTGGCGCGGATCCACTCCGCGAGCGCCTCGGCCTGGGTGGACTTGCCGGCTCCGTCGCCGCCCTCCAGGGCGATGAAGAAGCCGTTCGGCGCGGGCGCCTGGACGGGGTCGGCGCCGCGCAGCGCGTCGCGCAGGTCGCGGCGGAGCGGCACCCCGGACCGGTCGTCGGTCTTGGCGAGGACGATCACGGCGACGGGCAGCAGCAGCGCACCGGTCAGCATCAGCGTGAACGCGGCACCGCCGTGCGCGAAGACGAAGCTGCCGGAGGCCAGGCGGTGCTCTCCGATGGCGGCGGCGAGCAGCGGAGCGCCGAGCGCGCCGACTCCCATGGCGACCCGGGCGACGGCCTGGAGGTGTTCGGTGACCCGGGGGCGCCGGGACTCCTCGGTCTCCTGGTCGATGAGGGTGTGGCCGGTGTTGGCGGCGACTCCCGCCGCGTAGCCGGCGAGCACGGCGAGGAACAGGACCGTGGCCGTGTCCGGGACGAGGCCCATCGCCAGCAGGGCGATGCCGGTGAGGCTGATCGCGAGGGCGAGCAGCCGGCGGCGGGAGAGGGCGGTCAGGACGGATCCGGCCGTCCTGATGCCGACGGCGGTGGCCCCGCTCAGCGCGAGGATCAGCAGCGCGAAGGTGACGGGCCCGCCGCCGAGGTCGTACGCGTGCAGGACGGAGACCGCCGCCGCGGCCGTGACGGCTCCGGCGACGGTGGCGCAGGCGAGGACGAGCAGCGGGACGGCTCCCGTGCGGCCCTTCTCCGCCCTGCGCAGGCCCTCCAGGGGCGAGCGGGGGCGGGGCGTCTGTCCGCCGGGCAGCTCGACGGCGTAGAGAACGGAGAGCGAGGCGGCGAACAGCCCGGCGGCGACGTAGGCGCCGAGGGCGGCCTGGTGCAGCGAGAACCACTCGATGCCCGTGCCGAGCAGGTTGCCGACGAGGGTGGCGACGAGGAGCACGGCCGCGGCGGCCGGCACGGCGAGGAATCCCGTGCGCAGCGACAGCCGGCGCAGCGCGTCCAGGTGGTCCGGGAGCGGCCGGACGGCGGCGCCCTCCAGCGGCGGCGCGGGCAGCAGCGCGGGGGCCGCGCCCTCCTTGGCCACGGTCCACACCCGCTCGGCGGCGCCGACGACGAAGACGGTGCCGAGCAGGAATCCGAGCGCCTTGTCCGGGGTCCAGTCGATCCACAGGGGCGCGACCACGAGGAGCGCGATCCGCAGGCCGTCGGCCCCGATCATGGTCCAGCGCCGGTCGAGGGCGCCGCTGGGCGAGGTCAGCGCGGTGAGGGGGCCGAGGAGTACGGCGCCGAACAGCACCGAGGCCAGCAGCCGGGCACCGACCACGGCGGCGACGGCGAGCGCGGCCCCGCGATAGCCGCCGCCGAGGGCTCCCTCGGAGACCGCGGCCTGGAGGCCGAGGAGGACCAGGACGAGCAGGGCGAGGGCGTCCCCCGTCCCGCCGACGAACTGGGCGCTCCAGAGCCGTCGCAATGGTTGATGGCGCAAAAGCGCCCGTACGGCACGCTCCCTGGAGTCTGCGACGAGTGCGACGTCGGAGTCTGGCTGCTCTGCTCGCGTCATCCGTCCACCCTATCCGGACCCCCTCACTCCCCGTGGCCCCGCCCGAACAAACGTCGTAAGGGGCGGAGGCCATGGCCCCCGCCCCTGACGACGTGCGCTGCTTACGCCTGTTCGGCCGTCTTCTTCGCGGCCGCGGTCTTCTTCGCCGCCGCCGACTTGGCCGTGGTCGTCTTCTTCGCGGCGGTCTTCTTGGCGGCCGTCTTCTTCGCCGGCGCCGCCTTCTTGGCCGCCGTCTTCTTCGCCGCCGTCTTCTTGGCCGTCTTCTTCGCCGGCCCCTTGGCCCGCTTCTCGGCGAGCAGCTCGAAGCCGCGCTCCGGCGTGATCTCCTCGACGCTGTCACCGGTCCGCAGGGTCGCGTTGGTCTCGCCGTCGGTCACGTACGGGCCGAAGCGGCCGTCCTTGACGACCACCGGCTTCTCGCTGACCGGGTCGACACCCAGCTCCTTCAGCGGCGGCTTGGCGGCCGCCCGGCCACGCTGCTTGGGCTGCGCGTAGATCGCGAGCGCCTCCTCCAGCGTGATCGTGAAGAGCTGCTCCTCCTCCGTCAGCGACCGCGAGTCCGTGCCCTTCTTCAGGTACGGGCCGTAGCGGCCGTTCTGCGCCGTGATCTCGACGCCCTCGGCGTCGGCGCCCACCACACGCGGCAGGGACATCAGCTTGAGCGCGTCGTCCAGCGTGATGGTGTCCAGCGCCATGGACTTGAAGAGGGAGGCGGTCCGCGGCTTCACCGCGTTCTTGCCGGTCTTCGGGGTGTCCTCGGGCAGGATCTCGGTGACGTACGGGCCGTAGCGGCCGGCCTTGGCGACGATCTGGTTGCCGCTGACCGGGTCGACGCCCAGCTCGAAGTCACCGCTGGGCTTGGCCAGCAGCTCCTCGGCGTAGGCGACCGTCAGCTCGTCGGGGGCGAGGTCCTCGGGGACGTCGGCGCGCTGGTGGCCCTCGGCGTCCTTCTCACCGCGCTCGACGTACGGGCCGTAGCGCCCGACGCGCAGCATGATGCCGTCGCCGACGGGGAAGGAGGAGATCTCCCGGGCGTCGATCGCGCCGAGGTCGGTCACCAGCTCCTTCAGCCCGCCGAGGTGGTCGCCGTCGCCGTTCCCGGCGTCCGCCGCGGCGCCGGATCCCTCGCCCTCGCCCTCGCCGAAGTAGAAACGCTTCAGCCACGGCACGGCCTGGGCCTCGCCCCGCGCGATGCGGTCGAGGTCGTCCTCCATCTTGGCGGTGAAGGAGTAGTCGACGAGCCGGCCGAAGTGCTTCTCCAGCAGGTTGACCACGGCGAAGGAGAGGAAGGACGGCACGAGCGCCGTCCCCTTCTTGAAGACGTAGCCGCGGTCCAGGATCGTGCCGATGATCGACGCGTAGGTCGACGGGCGGCCGATCTCGCGCTCTTCCAGCTCCTTGACCAGCGATGCCTCGGTGTAGCGGGCCGGGGGCTTGGTCGCGTGGCCGTCGGCGGTGATCTCCTCGGCGGACAGCGCGTCGCCCTCGGCGACCTGCGGCAGCCGGCGCTCACGGTCGTCCAGCTCGGCGTTCGGGTCGTCGGCCCCCTCCACGTACGCCTTCATGAAGCCGTGGAAGGTGATCGTCTTGCCGGAGGCGCTGAACTCGGCGTCCCGGCCGTCGGCGGAGCGGCCGCCGATCTTCACGGTGACCGAGTTTCCGGTCGCGTCCTTCATCTGGGAGGCGACGGTCCGCTTCCAGATCAGCTCGTAGAGCCGGAACTGGTCGCCGGTCAGGCCGGTCTCCGCCGGGGTGCGGAAACGATCACCCGAAGGGCGAATCGCCTCGTGCGCCTCCTGCGCGTTCTTGACCTTGCCCGCGTAGACGCGGGGCTTCTCCGGCAGGTAGTCGGCGCCGTACAGCTGCGTGACCTGCGCCCGGGCCGCCGAGACGGCGGTGTCGGACAGGATCGTCGAGTCCGTACGCATGTAGGTGATGAAGCCGTTCTCGTACAGCTTCTGGGCGACCTGCATGGTCGCCTTCGCGCCGAAGCCCAGCTTGCGGCTCGCCTCCTGCTGGAGGGTGGTCGTACGGAACGGGGCGTACGGGGAGCGACGGTACGGCTTCGACTCGACCGACCGGACGCTGAACGAGGTGTCGGCGAGCGAGGCGGCCAGCGCCCGCGCCTTCTCCTCGTCGAGGTGGAGGATGTTCGCGGTCTTCAGCTGCCCGTCGGAGCCGAAGTCGCGGCCCTGGGCGACGCGCCGGCCGTCGACCGTGTTCAGGCGCGCGACCAGGGACGACGGGTCGGACGAGTCTCCGGCGCGGCCGGTGGCGAAGGTGCCGGTGAGGTCCCAGTACTCGGCGGAGCGGAAGGCGATGCGCTCGCGCTCGCGCTCGACGACGAGCCGGGTGGCCACGGACTGGACACGGCCCGCGGAGAGGCCGCGCATGACCTTCTTCCACAGGACCGGCGAGACCTCGTAGCCGTACAGGCGGTCGAGGATGCGGCGGGTCTCCTGGGCGTCCACCATGCGCTTGTTCAGCTCGCGCGGGTTGCGGACGGCCTCCTGGATCGCGTCCTTGGTGATCTCGTGGAAGACCATCCGGTGGACCGGGACCTTGGGCTTCAGGACCTCCAGGAGGTGCCACGCGATGGCTTCGCCCTCGCGGTCCTCATCGGTGGCGAGGAAGAGTTCGTCGACCCCGGCCAGCTGCTCCTTGAGCTTCCTGACCTGGGCCTTCTTGTCGGCGTTGACGACGTAGATCGGCTGGAAGTCGTGCTCGACGTCGACGCCGAGGCGGCGCACCTCGCCGGTGTACTTCTCGGGCACCTCGGCGGCGCCGCTCGGGAGGTCGCGGATGTGCCCGACGCTCGCCTCGACGACGTAGCCGGGGCCGAGGTAGCCCTTGATCGTCTTCGCCTTGGCAGGCGACTCGACGATGACGAGTCGGCGGCCGCCCTGTGCGGTCTCGCTGGTCGGGGACAACTTCGCTCTTCTCTCCGGTCGACGCTCGGTGGCACGTACGGCGCTGGCACTCCGCATGGCACGCACGGCGGCGGCACGCTCGGTGACGCTGCCGTCGCTGCGGAGTGTGACGGTACAACCCGCCCCCGTGTCAAACGGCGAAAGCCCGCAACGGCCACTCGAACGGTAACCCGAGTCCTGGCATTCCTGCCGCCCGGACTCCCGGTCCGGTGGGGCGGGCCCGCTCGGCGCGACCCCGTCACAGCCGCCCGAAGCACCACACCCCAAGGAGAAGGAAGACGATTCCGAAGATCGTCGTCAGCGTGGCGGCCATCGGCGTGGCGACCCCCTGCGCGACCGGCCGGCCGTGCCTCACCCGCACCCCCGTCCACCACAGCAGCGCCGCTCCGAACAGCGCGAACGCCGTTCCCGCGAAGATCGCCGGCCCGCTCTCCATGCCCGTACCCCGTTCCCGTGACGGTCCCCCGTGGTCCCTGGAGGCCGAGGCTGGCACCTCCCGGCGTCGTGGGCGCGAATTCCGGGTGAACGACGCGGACGCTCCCGTCCGGGTTCACGAATATGGCCGGTAGTGCCCCCACCTCTTTCCTCTCTCCGGTACGTCACATCACATCGAGCGAGGCCCGTCGCCTGCTGCCCCGCTCGAAGAGCGCGAGAAGCGCCACGGCCAGGAACGCGTACCCGACGCCGACCACGGTCTCGGCGGCGAGCAGCGCACCGTCGAAGCCGTCACCGGCGGTGAGCCGGCGCGCCGCGTCCGCCGCGTGGGTCAGCGGCAGCAGGTCGCCCGCCGTCCTCATCCACTCCGGCAGCGTGTGCCGGGGGACGGCGGCGCCGGTGAGCAGGAGCAGCACCGAACTGGCCACGTTCGACACCAGGAACACGTCCCGGAAGCGGAGCCCGAGCGCGCCCAGCGCGAGCCCGAACGCCGAGCAGGAGCCGGCCGCGACGAGCAGGACCACGGCCAGACCGGGCAGCGCGCCGACGGGCACCGGCATCCGGAGCACCAGCGCCGCGACGGTGAGGACGAAGGCGCTGACGAACAGCCCGTTCAGGACGTACGGCAGGGCGCGTCCGGCCCACAGCGGAACCCGGCGGCGCGGCGAGAGCAGGACGGCCCCGAGGGTGCCGAACCGGCGCTCGTTGGCGATCGCCATGGTGCCGCCGTACACGCAGGAGGCGGAAGCCGCGAGCACGGCGTTGCCGACCAGGTGGAAACGGTCGTCGGCGACACCGAGTTCTCTGCCGAGGAAGACGAAGAAGAAGACTTGGAGCAGGGGCCCGACCAGCAGCGTTCCGATGAACATGGGCGGGGTCGTCCAGTTGAACAGGGCGCGGTAGGAGAGCGATCCGCCGACGAGCACGAGCCGCGCGGAGGCGAGGAAACGGAACATCTCTGGGGCCTTTCAGGCGAGGGCGAGCGTGGCCGCGGCACGCGCCCGCCGCTCCACCCGGCCGAGGACGAGGACGGCGGCCAGCGCGTATCCGGCGCCGAGCGCGACGGCCGCGAGCAGCGGGGTGAGGACGTCCCCGCCGGAGGTCGCGGCGTGTACGGCCCGCGCGCCCCAGGTCGTCGGCAGCGCCCAGGAGACGGGGTGGGTCCAGGCGGGCAGCACGCTGATCGGCACGAGCAGCCCGGACAGCAGCCAGACGGGCGTGTCGAGCGGGTTGGCCAGCGCGTTGGCGTTGCGCAGCAGGACGAAGGTGGCGGCGAGCAGCAGCCCCATCATGCCGAGCGCGAGCACGCACACGGGGACGGCGAGGAGGAAGAGGAACGGGTGCGCGAAGTCCAGGGGCACACCGAAGAGCAGCACGCCCCACAGCACCGTCGCCCCCATCGCGTACGTACCGATGACGGCCGTCGCGAGGGTGATCGGCAGCAGGACGAGCGCCAGCGGCGCGGGCGCCACGACCAGCGTCTCCAGCGTCCCGAGCCAGCGCTGGTTCTGCACGGCGCCCCCCGAACCGAACAGCACCGACCCCCAGATCCCCATGAGCCCGGCTCCGACGGACGCGGTGAGCAGCCGCTCGGGGTCCCCGGCCGCACGGAACAGATGGACGGCGAGGGTCGCGTACACCAGCGGCACCAGGACGGCGAAGGTGATCTCGATGGGCGAGCGGGACATGTACGAGACATGGGTGCGCACCCCCACGCCGATCAGCCGCAGGACGCGCGTCACGCCGGCACCTCCCCCGGGACCGACTCCGACACGATCGCGATGTAGGCGTCCTCCAGGGAGGGTTCACGGCTGACGACCCGCCCGAGCCGTACGCCGTCGAGCGCGGCCAGGATCGAGGCATGCGGCTCGGCCCCTCGGTCCGTCTGCACGGTCACGGTCTGCGCCGCGCCCCGGTCCTCCGCCGACGCGCCCCGCACCCCCGGCAGCTCGCGTATGCGGCCGAGGTGTGCCTCGCTCGCCCCGTACGCCTCGATCTCCAGCACGTCCCGTTCCTGGACGCGGGACTTGAGGCTCTCGGGCGTCCCGATCGCCTCGATCCGTCCCCCGGCGATGACGGCGACGCGGTCGCAGAGCTCGTCCGCCTCGGCCATGTAGTGGGTGGTGAGCAGCACCGTGGTGCCGGCCGCCGCGAGATCGGCGACGGTACGGCGCAGGTCGCGGGCGGCGACCGGGTCGACGCCGATCGACGGCTCGTCGAGGAAGAGGACGTCGGGGCGGTGGAGGAGCCCGCGGGCGATGTGGAGGCGTTGCCGCATGCCGCGCGAATACCCCTCGACCCGCTCCCGCTCGCGGCCCGTGAGGCCCACCAGATCGAGGAGTTCGGCGATCCGCCGCTTCTGGGCGCGCGGCTCGACGCCGTACAGCTCGGCGAAGTAGCGGAGGTTGTCGAGCGCGGACGGCCGGTCGTACAGACCTCGGTCGCCGCCGAAGACGTAGCCGATGCGGCGGCGTACGGCGACGGGGTCACGCGCCACGTCGTGGCCGAACACGCGGGCGGTCCCCGCGGTCGGCAGCAGCAGGGTGTTGAGCATCTTGATGGTGGTGGTCTTCCCGGCGCCGTTCGGGCCGAGCAGTCCGAACAGTTCGCCGGGCGCCACCTCGAAGGTGACCCCGCGCACGGCCTCGGTCTCGGTCCTGCGGGACCGCGGCCAACCGGTCCTGCTGGTGTAGGTGCGGCGCAGCGCGTCCGCCTCGATTGCGAGCATGGGCGGGACGTTAGAAGCGCCGTACGGCCCCGGACCATCGATTCGGGAGCCCCCGAATCGTCAGGCGACCGCCTGCAGCACGCCTTCCCCGGCGAGGAGCGCGAGCAGCGAACGGCCGGTGTCCGTCAACTGGTAGTAGACGGAGCGGCCGACCCGGTGCCGGGTCACGACCCCCGCTTCGGCGAGCACCGACAGATGCTCGGAGACCGTGCTGGGCGCGAGCCCCAGCCGGTCGGCGAGACCGGCCGTGGTCAGCGGGCCGGCCAGCTCCCGCAGGACGGCCGCCCGGCCGCGGCCGAGCATCAGCCCGAGCCGGTCGTCGGCGGCGGGCTCGGCCGGGTCCCGCAGGGCGGCTGCCCCGCGGGCCTGGTACGAGACGGCGACCACCTCGGGGTCGTCCGTCGAGTAGAGCCGGCAGCCCTCGGCGAAGACGAGCGGGACCAGCACCAGGCGCCGCTCCCCCGCCGCGTACTCCGCCTGGTGGTACTTGGTCAGTTCGAGCACCGGCCGCTCCCAGCGCCCGCGCGCCTCCAGCCCGCTGAACAGCGTGTCGACGCCCTCGGTCGCGAAGGTCCGCGCCCGGACGAGGACTTCGTCCTCGACGAGTCGGCGCATGGTGGGCCAGTACGGCTCGATCGCCCCCTCCCACCAGGCCGCGTAGGCGTCTGCGAGCGCCGCGCAGGCGGCCCGCGGGTCCTCCAGGTACGGCCTGAGGAACGGCTCGTCCGCCATCCCCGGGTAGCAGACCGCCGCCTGTGCGCGGACGAACTCGGGATCGGTGGAGCGCAGTTGGTCGAGCTCCTCGTGGACGTTCACCGTGCCGACGGGGCGGGGCAGCAGGAAGTCGGAGACCTCGTACCGCCCCTCGGCCAGCAGGTCCCGCAGCGGCGCGAGCCGCTCGTCCTCGCGCCACACCCGCCGGGCGCCGGCGACCCACTCCTGGTAGGGCCAGGAGGGTTGCCGCCACGGCAGCGCCAGGTGGAGGGCGCAGAAGGCGTCCCGCAGCGGGCTGATCGCGATGCGGGTCGCGCCGAGCGACGCCTCGTCCAGTTCGATCCGTATCAACCCCGCCGCTCCTCCTCGCCGACCGGAAGGAGGAAGCCCTCCTCCACCAGGAGCCGGATCGCCTGCGGGGTGCGGTCGCGCAGCAGCACGGGGTCCTCGCCCATCAGCTGCCCGATCGCGTCGAGGATCCGGCCGGCGCTGAGGGAGCCGTCGCACACGCCCGCGAAGCCCGCCCCCACGTGGTCCACCTTGGTGGCGCGCCGCATCCCGCGGTTCTGCCGCAGCACGACATGCTCGGGGTCCTCGGCGCCCGGCAGCCCGACCTGCTCCTGCGTCACCTCGGGCGCGAGGGCGAAGTGGTCGGCGAGCAGCGCCGCGTCGTCGCGGGCACGCAGATAGTCCTGCCGCTCGAAGTGGGCCCGTACGGTCTCGCCGAGCGGCTGCTCGACGGGGTGCGGCCACTCCTCGATCACGATCGACGGCTCGACCTCGCCGGAGGCCACCGCGGCGTTCTTGCGCACGGTGATCCAGCCGAAGCCGACCGCCTTGGTCTCGCGGCTCTCGAACTCGTCCAGCCACGCCTCGTACCGCGTCGCGTACTCCCCCGGCTCCTCACGGTGGTCCCCGCTGTCGCGCAGCCACAGCTCGGCGTACTGGGTGACGTCCTGGACCTCGCGCTGCACGATCCAGGCGTCGCAGCCGCGCGGGACCCAGGAACGCAGGCGGTCCTGCCACTCCTCGCCCTCGACGTGCTGCCAGTTGGCGAGGAACTGCGCGTAGCCCCCGTCGTTGAGCCGCTCCCCGGCCTCCTGCACGAGCGTGCGGCACAGGTCGTCGCCGCTCATCCCGCCGTCGCGGTAGGTGAGCCGGGCGCCGGGCGAGATGACGAAGGGCGGGTTGGAGACGATCAGGTCGTACGTGTCGCCGTCGACGGGCTCGAAGAGGGAGCCCTGGAGCAGCTCGGCCTCGCGGGCGCCGGAGAGCGCGAGGGTGAGGCGGGTGAAGTCCAGCGCGCGCGGGTTGAGGTCGGTGGCGGTGACCAGGGTGGCGTGCTGGGCGGCGTGCAGGGCCTGGATGCCGGAACCGGTGCCGAGGTCGAGGGCGGAGGACACCGGCGTACGGACGGTGATGCCGGCGAGGGTGGTGGAGGCCCCGCCGACACCGAGGACGACGCCCTCGTCCTTCTTCCCGATGCCGCCGGCCCCGCCCACGGCGCAGCCGAGGTCGGAGACGATGAACCAGTCCTGGCCCTCGGGGCCGCCGTACGGCCGCACGTCGACGGCGGCACGGACCTCGCCGTCCTCGTGCTCCACCCAGCCGTCCGCCAGGCACTCCTCCAGCGGCAGCGCGGCGGCTGCCCGCTCGGCGGGGACGGACCCCTGGAGCAGGAAGAGCCGGACGAGGGTCTCCAGCGGGGAGTCCCCCCGGGTGGCCCGCAGCGCGGGCACGGTCTCGCTGCGGGCGAGTGCGGCGTAGGCGGGGGCGCCGAGCCGTTCGAGCAGGCCGTCGGCGGTGAAGTCGGCGGCGAGCAGCGCTTCGCGCAGGCGGGCGGCGTGCGCGGGCACGGGGAGGCGGGAGGTCAGGCTGGTCGTACTCACCCCACCATTGTGACGGCCGCCACCGACATTGCCTCGACAGCCCCGCCCGGTGCCGCGCACCGGGGCGACATCACCTCGACGGACCCGCCCGGGGCCGCGAACCGGGGCCCACGGGCAGTGCGTGGCGTCCGGACTGGCGCCTGGCCTCGGACCGGGTGACGCGGAGCCGGGACACCGGGCCCCGGATCGGCGACGCGGGCGCCCGGTCCACAGCGCGGGGCCTCGGACCGGGTGGCCACGGGCCGGGCCGCGGCGCCGGTGGTCTGCCGGGCGCCCGGTCCACAGCGCGGGGCCCCGGGCGAGCGGCGCGCGCCCGGGGCCCCAGCGGTCCGTCCTCGCTACTCCGCCTTCTTGCTCGCGGATTCACATAGGAAGAGCGTGGTGTGGGGAAAGAGTTTG
>NZ_JBEZNW010000059.1:0-32690 GCF_040653355.1 Streptomyces sp. NPDC047971
GATCGCGGTGGCCGCCGAGTCCACCGTCGCCACGCGCATGAGCGCGCCCCCGTCCTTCGACGTCCCGCGGCCTTCACCGCCGACTGGCTGCTGGTGTCCACAGCCATCAGCCGGCCTGCCTTCCTGTTACTTCCAGTCCTTCAGGAGCTTGCGGTAGGCGTCACCCGTCGCCTTGGCGCCCTGCTCCGGGGTGGCCTGGTTGGTGAGGACCTTGGTGTACTCGGTCTGCAGCGGAGCGAAGAGGCTGCCGCCCTCGGGGATCCAGGGGCGCTCGACGGCCTTCTCGACGACCGGCCTGAAGAAGCTGATCATCTCGTTGCTCGCGACGTCCGGCTTGATGTAGACGGACTCACGGGTCGGGAGCAGGCTGAGCTCCTTGGCGGCGGTGGTCTGCGCCTCGACGGAGGTCATGTACTCGACGAAGGCGTAGGAGGCGTCCAGGTTCTTGGAGCCCGCGTACACGGCGAGGTTGTGGCCGCCCTGCGGGGCGCCCTGGCCGGCGGAGCCGGCGGGGACCGGCGCGATGCCGAGGTTCGCCTTGTCGGTGAACTCCTTGCCCGCGTAGGTGTCGGCGACGGCCCACGGGCCGTTGATCATCATCGCGACCTTGCCGTCCTTGAAGGCGGCCTGCATGTTGTCCCAGCCGTTGGTCGCGTCGGTGATCGCGGCCTTCGAGTCGACCAGGTCCTTCACGGTGGAGAAGGCCTTCACGCCGGCGGCGTTGTCGATGGTGACCTTCTTCTGCTCGGCGCTGGCCATGTCGCCGCCCTCGCCGTAGAGGAAGGAGAGGAACCAGTAGGCGTCGTCGCCGCGCAGGTAGAGAGCGGTCTTGCCGGTCTTCTCCTTGATCTTGGTGGCGACGGACTTGAGCTCGTCGACGGTCTTGGGGACCTCGACACCGGCGTCCTTGAAGATCTTCTTGTTGTAGAAGATGCCCATGGAGTCGATGACCTGCGGGACGCCGTAGGTCTTGCCGTCGTACTTGGTGGAGGCGGCGGCCTGCTTGAGGAAGTCCTTGTCGTCCTTCAGCGCGGCGGTGCCGTCGAGCGGCGCGAGGTAGCCGAGGTTCGCGAAGTCCGGGGTCCAGGCGACCTCGGAGCGGATCACGTCGGGGGCGCCACTGCCGGACTGGGCGGCGTTCTTGAACTTGTTCTGCGCCTCGCCGAACGGCACGTTCACGTACTTGACGGTGACCTTGGGGTGCTTCTTGGTGAAGTCCTCGGCCAGCTTCTTGAAGACCTTGTCCTCGCTGCCGACCGTGGAGGTGTCCCACCAGGTCACGGTGCCGGAGAGCTCGCCCGAGCCCTTCGAGCCGCCGCCGCCGTTGCCGTCATCGCTTCCGCACGCCGCCAGGGTCACGCCCAGGGCCGCGACCAGCGCGGTGGCCGCTATGCCACGCCGCATGTGAACTCCTTCAACTGATCCCGGGGTGACGAGGGGCTGGAACCTGCCTCATGCGACCGCTCCCTCGCGGCGCGCCGGGTTGCCAGGAACGTAACAGGGATGAAAACGAGCCGAAAGAGCTTGCGAGAACTTTCTGCAAGGAGCGGGGATCGTTACATCGGCGTGTCCTGAAGGTTGCCGACGAGTCGCTTGACAGCGAGATGGGAGGGCCTCTTGCGGGGCGCCGGGCGGCCTGCAAACCTTTTCATCACCGCTTGCAGGACCGTTTCATGTCCGCTTTGACCTCGTTGGGCAGGAAGACGACCCACATCCGGAACACGCGAGAGGGGCACCGCACATGGCCCACGAGCTCACCTCACCGTCGCCGTCGAACCTTGCAAGTCCTTGCGACAGCCGTACCGAATGGTGGCGGGACGCCGTCATCTACCAGGTGTACGTCCGCTCCTTCGCGGACAGCGACGGCGACGGGATCGGGGACCTGCGCGGGGTCCGGGAGCGGCTGCCGCACATCGCCGGCCTCGGCGCGGACGCGGTGTGGCTGACGCCGTTCTACGCCTCCCCGCAGGCCGACGGCGGCTACGACGTGGCGGACTACCGGGCCGTGGACCCGCTCTTCGGGGACCTGGCGGACGCCGACGACCTGGTGCGCGCCGCGCACGCGCTGGGCCTGAGGGTGATCGTGGACATCGTCCCCAACCACACCTCGGAGCGGCACCCCTGGTTCGAGGCGGCCCTCGCGGGGACGGGCCGGGACCGGTACGTCTTCCGCCCCGGCCGGGGCCCGGACGGCGCCCAGCCCCCCAACGACTGGGAGTCCGTCTTCGGCGGCCCCGCGTGGACGCGGGTCGCGGACGGCGCCTGGTACCTGCATCTCTTCGCGCCCGAGCAGCCGGATCTGAACTGGTCGAACGAGGAGGTACGGGCCGAGTTCGACTCCGTGCTCCGGTTCTGGCTCGATCTGGGGGTGGACGGCTTCCGGATCGACGTCGCCCACGGCATGGTCAAGGCGGAGGGCCTTCCGGACATCGGACGCGGGCAGCAGGCGAAGCTGATCGGCACCCAGCGGCTGCCCTTCTTCGACCAGGACGGGGTCCATGAGATCCACCGCGGCTGGCGGCGGCTCCTGGAGTCCTACGGCCCCGACCGCATCGGGGTGGCGGAGGCGTGGGCCCCGACCCCGGAGCGGCTCGCCCTGTACGTACGCCCCGACGAACTGCACCAGGCGTTCAACTTCCAGTTCCTGAACTGCCCCTGGGACGCGGAGGCGCTGCGGTCGGTCGTCGACGCCTCGCTGCGCGCGACGGCCTCGGTCGGGGCGCCGACGACCTGGGTCCTCTCCAACCACGACGTCGTGCGGCACACCACCCGGTACGGCAGCCCGGAGCGCGCTCGGGCCGCCGCCCTGCTGATGCTGGCGCTGCCCGGCTCGGCCTACCTCTACCAGGGTGAGGAGCTGGGCCTGCCCGAGGTCGCCGACCTGCCGGACGAGCTCCGCCAGGACCCGGCGTTCTGGCGCGGCGACGGCCAGGACGGGCTGCGCGACGGGTGCCGGGTCCCGCTGCCCTGGACGCCCGACGGCCCGTCGTACGGCTTCGGTCCGGCCGGTTCGTGGCTGCCGCAGCCGCCGGAGTGGGCGGCTCTCAGCGCGGCGGCCCAGACCGGTGACCCGTCCTCGACCCTGGAGCTCTACCGGAGCGCGCTGCGGCTGCGCGGGGAGCACCCCGCGCTGGGCGCGGGCGACGCGGTGGAGTGGCTGGACTCGCTTCCCTCGGGGGTGCTGGCGTTCCGCCGCCGCTCCCGGGAAGGAGACGTGGTGGTCACCCTCAACACGACGGAGCGGGAGGTGGTCCTGCCGTTCGCCGGAAGGCCGCTCCTGAGCAGCGAAGGGACCGCGGCGGCGGCCGCGCAGGGCGGCGACCCGGTGGCCGGAAGCGGCCGGGCCGGTGACGGAAGCGCGGACTCCGGCCCCGTACTCCCCTCCCCCGCGGGCGAGTTCACGGACCGCTCCGCCGATGGGCGCAACGTCCGGGTTCCCGCCGACTCCTGCGTTTGGTGGGCAATCTGACGTGCGACCGGTACAGTCCAATCCCATGACCGCGCGGCTTGCCGACATCGCAGCCCAGGCGGGGGTCAGTGAAGCCACAGTCAGCCGCGTGCTCAACGGCAAGCCCGGTGTGGCCGCGGCCACCCGTGAATCCGTGCTTGCCGCACTCGACGTCCTCGGATACGAGCGGCCCGTGAGGCTGCGCCAGCGCAGCGCCGGGCTCGTCGGGCTGATAACCCCCGAACTGGACAACCCGATCTTCCCCGCGCTCGCGCAGGTCATCGGGCAGGCCCTGACACGCCAGGGCTACACCCCCGTCCTCGCCACCCAGACCCCCGGCGGGTCCACGGAGGACGAACTCACCGACATGCTGGTCGAGCGGGGCGTCTCCGGGATCATCTTCGTCTCCGGGCTCCACGCCGACACCACCGCCGACATGACGCGCTACGACCAGCTGCGCGGCAAGGGTGTCCCGTACGTCCTCATCAACGGCTTCTCGCCGAAGGTGCAGGCTCCCTTCGTCTCGCCCGACGACCGGGCCGCGATGCAGCTGGCCGTGACGCATCTGGCGGCGCTCGGACACACCCGGATCGGGCTCGCCGTCGGGCCGAAGCGCTTCGTGCCGGTCCTGCGCAAGATCGAGGGCTTCCAGCGCGGGATGAAGGAGCGGCTCGGGCTCACCCCCGAGGAGTCCGAGAAGCTGATCCAGCACTCGCTGTACACCCTGGAGGGCGGGCAGGCCGCCGCGGGCGCCCTGATCTCCGCCGGCTGCACGGCCGTCGTCTGCGCGAGCGACATGATGGCACTCGGTGCCATCCGGGCGGCCCGGCAGCAGGGGCTCCAGGTCCCCAAGGACGTCTCGGTGGTCGGCTTCGACGACTCGCCCCTCATAGCGTTCACCGATCCGCCGCTCACCACGATCCGGCAGCCGGTGCAGGCGATGGGACAGGCCGCGGTCCGCGCCCTGCTGGAGGAGGTCGGGGGAACCCCGGCCCCGCACAGCGAGTTCGTCTTCATGCCTGAGCTGGTCGTTCGCGGTTCAACCGCTTCCGCGCCGCATCAGGGCAACCACTGAGCCGGGACTCCGTCCCAGGGTGGAGCGTGTGCGCCCCGAACCCGTCCGAGGGATGATCGGACGGGGGGCGTGGATCTGGCAGACTCTCCTCCTATGGGTGAATCGACCGTGAAGAGTTTGGAAGGCCGGACAGCGGCCGCCCCGTCACCCATGCCGGACGGTGGCGGGGTGCGGGCACGCCTTCGCGCGCCCCGGCGTCCCAGGATCTGGTTCGAGATCCTGCTGATCGGTGTCAGCTACTGGACCTACTCCCTCATCCGCAACGCGGTCCCGGAGCAGAAGGCCCAGGCGCTGAAGAACGCCGACTGGATCTGGGACGTGGAGAAGTCCCTCGGGCTGGCCTTCGAGCAGTCGGTCAACCATGCCGTCAATTCGGTGACATGGCTGATCGTGTCGATGAACTACTACTACGCCACCCTGCACTTCGTCGTGACGATCGGTGTGCTCGTGTGGCTGTACCGATGGCAGCCGGGCCGTTACGCCGCGTCCCGTACGGTCCTGTTCGCCACCACCGGTGTGGCACTGGTCGGTTACTACCTGTATCCGCTCGCGCCGCCCCGGCTGATGAACGGCCAGAACTTCGTCGACACGGTCCTGGTGCACCACACTTGGGGTTCGATGGCCTCGGGCAACCTCAAGCACATGTCGAACCAGTACGCGGCGATGCCGTCGATGCACATCGGCTGGTCGCTGTGGTGCGGTCTGATCATCTTCGCACTGGCCTCGGCGCCCTGGGCGCGCATCCTCGGCCTGCTCTACCCGGCCGCGACCCTGGTCGTGATCGTCGCCACCGCCAACCACTTCTGGCTGGACGCGGTGGGCGGCATGATCTGTCTGGCCTTCGGCTTCGCCGTCTCCTACTTCTGGTACGGCGCGCTGCCCCAGCGGCTCCCCAAGTTGGTGGAGACACCCGAACCGGTGGCGCAGGGCGGTCCGCCCCCGGGCTCCCTCACGGAGTCGGAGACGGACCGTGCGCGGGCCTCGTCGAAGGTCAGCTCCGGTAGGTGATCCTGCCGCCGGCCGTCGTCAGCCGGATCGGCGCCTGCGCGGTCTCGTCGGCGGGCGCCGTCACCGGGTCGACCGTGAACGCGGTCAGATCCGCCCGGTATCCCGGGGCTATCCGCCCCGCGACCCGCTCCTCGCCCGCCGCGACCGCCGCATGCGTGGTCATGCCCTCCAGCGCCATGAGACCGGTCAGCCCGGGGCGGGCTGAGGCCGCCCCGCGCGGGGCCTGGGCGGTGGCCAGGACCTGACGGGCGTCGTGGTGGGCGATCGGCCAGTCCGAGCCGAGTGCGAGGTACGCGCCCGCGTCCCGCAGGTCACGGCAGCGCCAGGCCCGGTCCGCCCGCTCGTCGCCGAGCCGCCTGGACCACTCGTCCGTGTGGTCGGCGCGGGTGTACGCGGTGTGCGGGGGCTGCATGGAGGCGACGACGCCGAGGGCGGCGAACCGGGCGAGTTCGCCGTCGGGGACCGTCTCGATGTGCTCGATCCGGTGCCGCGGGCCGCCGGCACCCAGTGCCGCCACCGTGTCGAGGACGTGCCGGACCGCCGCGTCTCCGATGGCGTGGGTGGCGGTGCCGACCCCCGACGCGTGGAGGTGGCGTACGGCGGCGGCGTACGCGGCCGGGTCGGGCCAGAAGGCGTCGGTGCCCTGGCCGTGGCAGTCGGCATGCTCCAGCCACGCGGTGCCGCCCTCGACGGTGCCGTCCATGAAGAACTTCACCCCGCCGACCCGCCACAGCCGCCCGGAGCTCTCCTGGAGCCGTACCAGCTCGTCCAGCTCCTCCGGGGTCGCGCCGGGCATGCACCAGGGCGCGAGCCGGAGTCGTAGCGGCAGGTCGCCGTCGGCCTCCAGGGCGGTGAGAAGCCCGGGGACGTCCTGGCCGCCGAGGTCCATGACGTGGGCGCCGGTCAGTCCGGTGGCGGCCATGGAGGTCAGCAGCTCGACCAGCCGGTCCCGCCGCTCGGCGTAGGGCCGGGCGGGCAGCACGGGCGTCATGAGGTCCATGGCGGCGTGCTCGACGAGATGGCCGGTGGGCCGTCCTTCGCCGTCGCAGACGATCTCGGAACGCTGGGCGAACGCGCGCGGGCCGTCGATGCCCGCGGCCTTCAACGCCCGTCCGTCGGCGAGGGCGGAGTGGCCGTCGTAGAGCCGCAGGAAGGCGGGGGCGCCGCCGAGGACGTCCTCGATGAGCTCGCGGTGGATCGGCCGGCCGCCGAAGACGTTGTGGTCGAGGGCGAAGCCGATGATCCAGCCGTCGCGGCGCTCGGCGGTGGCGAGGACCGCGCGCAGCTCGTCGAGGTCGCGCACGCCGGAGAGGTCGGTGCCGGTGAACATCTCCAGGCCCCAGACGGGGTGGCTGTGGGCGTCGGTGAGGCCGGGGGTGAGGGTGGCGCCGCCGAGGTCGACCGTCTCGGTGCCGGGCCCGCGCCAGGAGCGGGCCTCGGCGTCGTCCCCGACGGCGGTGATCAGTCCGTCACGGACGGCGACGGCTGTGGCGCCGGTGAGCCCGGGGTCGCGGACACGGGCGTTGACGAGGACGAGGTCGGGTGCGGACACGAGGACGGTGCTCCTTCTGCGGGGTTCTCGGTTGCGGTCGCCGCGGTGTCGTACGCGGCGGTGGTGTACGCGGCGGCGCCGGATTCCGAGGTCTCGGGCCCCTCCGTCTCGGGCCCCTCCGTCTCGGGCCCCTCTGTCTCGGGCTCCGCCGTCTCGGGCTCCGCCGTCTCGGGCTCCGCGGCGAAGTTCGCGTAGACCTCGGGGCGGGTGCGGCGCAGCCGGAGGGCGAGCAGGAGGCCGAGGACGAAGACGGCGGGGACGAGCGCGAGCAGGACGGTGTTGACGGTGGCGGAGGCGCCGGTGAACAGCTCGACGTTCAGGGCGACGAGCGTGATCGCCCCGGCGAGCAGGACGAAGGCGGTGACGGGGGCGACCACCGTGCGCAGGAGGCCCTCGTCGTGGCTGATCCGGCGGAAGAACAGCGGCACGGCCAGTGCGGCCAGCAGTTGCAGGACCATCAGGCCGATCATGCCGGGGGTGTTCACCCAGAGCAGCAGCTGCTGGTACGGGTCGGCTCCCGCGGCGGCGAAGGCGAGGACGACGGCCGCGCCGAGGACGGTCTGCAGGATGCCGGCGAGGTACGGGGAGCGGTGGCGGGGGTGGACGCGGCCGAGGGCCTTGGGCAGGACGCCCTCCTCGGCGAGCGCGAGGCCGTAGCGGTTGATCGCGTTGTGGAAGGCGAGGAGCGAGGCGAGGACGCTGGTGACGATGAGGATGTGCATCAGGTCGGCCGCCCAGGCCCCCACATAGGTGGTGATGGCGGCGAAGAAGAGGCCGCCGGGGTCGTCGGTCGCGGCCCGGACCACCTGGTCGTCGCCGAACGCCTGGATGACGGTCCAGACGACGAAGGCGTAGAACAGGCCGAGGAAGGTGACGGCGATGTACGTGGCGCGGGGCACGGTCCGGTTCGGGTCGCGGGCCTCGCGGCGGTAGATGACGGTCGACTCGAAGCCGGTGAAGGCGGCGAAGGCGAAGGCGAGGACGGCCGCGCTGCCGGGGACGAGGACGTTGTCGGGCGTGAACGAGGCGAGGGAGAGCCCGTCCGCGCCGCCGTCGAGGAGCACGCCGCCGGCGAGCAGGACGAGGATTCCGGTCTCGGCGACGAGCAGGACGCCGAGGACCTTGGCGCCGAAGTCGATGGAGCGGAAGCCGCCGTACCAGATGAGCAGGAGACCGGCGAGGGAGACGGGCAGCCAGGGGATGTCGACGCCCCAGAGGGCCTGCGCGGTGTCGGCGGTGGCGGTGCCGAGCAGTCCGTAGACGCCGATCTCCATGCCGTTGTAGCCGAGCATGGCGAGCAGGGCGGCGGCGATGCCGACGGGCTTGCCGAGGCCGCGGGTGATGTAGGCGTAGAAGGCCCCGCCGCTCCGGACGTGGCGGCTCATGGTGGTGAAGCCGACGGCGAAGACCGTCAGGGTGATGCCGGCGAGGAGATAGCCGGCGGGGGCGCCGATGCCGCCGAGGACGACGGCGATGGGGGCGACGCCGGCCATGACCGTGAGCGGGGCGGCGGCCGAGACGACGAAGAAGGAGATGTCGGCGGTGGAGAGGGTGCCGGTTCTCAGCCCCTGGGGCGCGTCGGAGGTGGATGAGGACATGGGAGGGGAAACCCTTCCGCGAAAGGAAACCTAAAGGCTTTCGGTTTGCGGCAATGTAGCCTCCGTCACGGCGTACGGGAAGACCTCACAGAGAGAGCGGGTACATGGGACGGCCGCGGACCCCTTTGCTCGACCGGCAGCGCATCACCACGACGGCGCTCGAACTCGTCGATGAGCAGGGCGAGTTCAGCGTTCCGCAGATCGCGCGGAAGCTCGGGGTGCAGACCGCGTCGGTGTATCACCACGTGGACGGCCGGGCCGGGGTCGTCGAGCTGATGCGGGAGCGGGTCTGCGAGGCGATCGACGGCTCGGTCCTCGACCGGGAGCCGTGGGACACCGCGCTGGCGGACTGGGCCCGCTCCTACCGCTCGGCGTTCGCCGCCCACCCCCGGGTGATCCCGCTGCTGATGACCTCGCCGGTGCGCGCCCCGAAGGTGCTCGCACAGTACGAGCACGCGGTCGTCAGGCTGCTGGCGTCCGGCTTCGGGAACGCCGAGGTCATGACGGTCATCGTGGCCCTGGAGAACCTGGTCCTCGGCTCGGCCCTGGACCTGGCCGCGCCCGAGGCGATGTGGGAACTCCCGGACGACGCGACGACCCCCCGGCTGGCCGAGGCGCTGGCGGCGGTCGGACCGGCACGGGCGGACGCGGCGTTCGAGCTGGCGCTCGGGGCGTTCCTCGCGCACTGCCGGGAGCTGCTGGACAACCGGTAGGTGCCCGGGCGGCACCGGGCGGGCGTCCGCCGGTCGGGCCGGCGGGAGGCCCCCTACGCCCCGTAGAACAGCTCCTCGACGACGGCGCGGGCGCGGCGGGTGATGCGGCGGTAGTCCTCCACCATCTCGCCGACGTGGCCGGGGGTGTAGCCCAGGTACCGTCCGACCGCGGCGAGTTCGCGTCCGTCCGAGGGGAAGGTGTCCCCCGGGCGGCCGCGTACCAGCATCACCGCGTTGCGGACGCGGGTCGCCAGGACCCATGCCTCGTCGAGGATCTGGGCCTCCTCCGTGGGGAGGAGCCCGGCCGCGTGGGCGGCGGCCAGGGCCTCCCGGGTGCGGGTGGTGCGCAGGCCCGGCTCGGCCCAGCCGTGCCGCATCTGGAACAGCTGGACCGTCCACTCCACGTCGCTCAGCCCGCCCCGGCCGAGCTTGGCGTGGAGCGTCGGGTCCGCGCCGCGCGGCAGCCGCTCGGTCTCCATGCGGGCCTTCAGACGCCGTATCTCGCGCACCGCGTCCTCGCCCAGACCCTCGGCCGGGTAGCGCAGCGGGTCGATCAGGTCGATGAAGCGCTCCGCGAGGTCCGCGTCGCCCGCCATGGGGGCGGCGCGCAGCAGCGCCTGGCTCTCCCAGACCAGGGACCAGCGGCGGTAGTAGGCCTCGTACGACTTCAGGGTGCGGACCATCGGGCCGCTCTTGCCCTCCGGCCGCAGGTCCGCGTCGATGAGCAACGGCGGGTCTGCCGTGGGGACCTGGAGCAGTCGGCGCATCTCGGTGACGATCTGGTTCGCCGCCCGGGCCGCCTCCTGCTCGTCGACGCCCTCGCGCGGCTCGTGCACGAACAGCACGTCGGCGTCGGAGCCGTATCCCAGCTCGTTCCCGCCGAAGCGGCCCATGCCGATGACCGCGAACCGCGTCGGCAGCGTGTCGCCCCACCCCTCCCGCACCGCGGCCCGCAGCGCGCCCGCGATCGTCGCCGCGTTGAGGCTGGTCAGGGCCTGGCCGACCTGGTCGACCAACGCGCCCGGATCCGCCTCGCGGGGGTTGTCCTCCGTCCCGTACGAGCCGATGAGATCGGCCGCCGCGGTACGGAACAGCTCCCGGCGTCGTACGCCACGGGCCGCCGCGACCGCCTGTTCGGCGCCGTCGGCGCGGCCGACCGCCGCGAGGATCTCCTGCTCCAGGTGCTCGCGCCCGCGCGGCTTCAGCCCCTCCGGGTCGCCGAGGATCGCCACCGCCTCGGGGGCGCGCAGCAGCAGGTCGGGGGCGAGCCGTCCGGCGGAGAGCACGCGCGCGAGGTTCTCGGCGGCCGCGCCCTCGTCCCGCAGCAGCCGCAGGTACCAGGGGGTCTTGCCGAGCGCGTCGGAGACCTTGCGGAAGCCCAGCAGCCCGGCGTCGGGGTCGGCGGAGTCCGCGAACCAGCCGAGCAGGACCGGCAGCAGCGTCCGCTGGATCGCGGCCTTGCGGGTGACCCCGGAGGCGAGCGCCTCCAGATGGCGCAGGGCGGCGACGGGATCGGCGTATCCGAGGGCCTCAAGACGCTGACCTGCGGCCTTCGAGCTGAGCCGGGCCTCGCCGGGGGTGAGCTGGGCGACGGCGTCGAGCAGCGGCCGGTAGAAGAGCTTCTCGTGCAGCCGGCGGACCACCGAGGCGTGCCGCTTCCACTCCTTGTTGAGCTCGGCGACCGGGTCGGTGCGCAGGCCGAGGGAGCGGCCGAGGCGGCGCAGATCGCTCTCGCCCTCGGGGACGAGATGGGTGCGGCGCAGCCGGTACAGCTGGATGCGGTGCTCCATGGCGCGCAGGAAGCGGTACGCCTCGTCGAGCTGGGCCGCGTCCGCGCGGCCGACGTAGCCGCCGGCGGCGAGCGCCGCGAGGGCGACCAGCGTGGTGCCGCTCTGCAGCGTCGCGTCGCCGCGGCCGTGCACCAACTGGAGGAGCTGAACGGCGAACTCGACGTCCCTGAGGCCCCCTGGCCCGAGCTTCAGCTCGCGGTCGATCTGGGCGGCCGGGATGTTGTCGACGACCCTGCGCCGCATCTTCTGCACGTCGGGGACGAAGTTCTCGCGCTCGGCGGCCTGCCAGACCAGCGGGGAGACGGCGTCGATGTACTCGGCGCCCAGCTCGGGGTCGCCCGCCACCGCCCGCGCCTTGAGCAGGGCCTGGAACTCCCAGGTCTTGGCCCAGCGCTGGTAGTAGGCGAGATGGCTCGACAGGGTCCGCACCAGCGGGCCGTTGCGGCCCTCGGGGCGGAGATTGGCGTCGACGGGCCAGATGGTGCCCTCGACGGTCGTCTCGGAGCAGATCCGCATGAGGTGGGAGGCGAGCCGGGTCGCGGCCTGGATCGCCTTGCCCTCGTCGGCGCCCTCGACGGGCTCACCGACGAAGATCACGTCCACGTCGGAGACGTAGTTCAGCTCGTGGCCGCCGCACTTGCCCATGGCGATGACGGCGAGCCGGCAGTGGGCCGCGTCGGCGGGGGCGGCCGTGCGGGCGATGGCGAGCGCGGCGCGCAGCGTCGCGGTGGCGAGGTCGGCCAGCTCGGCGGCGGCCTGGGCGACGTCGGTGGTGCCGCAGACGTCCCGGGCGGCGATCGCCAGGAGGCAGCGGCGGTAGGCGACGCGGAGGGTGACCGGGTCGACGGCCTCGGCGAGGCCCCGCTCGAAGTCGGCGACCCCGGGGTGCAGATCGGCGGCCTCGTAGGTGACGAGGGCCTGCCAGTCCTTGGGGTGCCGGGCCAGGTGGTCGGCGAGCGCCTCGGAGGCGCCGAGCACCCCGAGGAGCCGGTCCCGGAAGGGCTTGGCCGAGAGCAGGGTGGAGCTGAGGGTCTGGCGCTCCTCGTCGGGCTGCGCCTCGACGAGGCGGACCAGGCCGCGCAGGGCGAGGTCGGGGTCGGCGGTGGCGCCGAGCGCGTCGAGGAGCACCGGGTCGTCGCGCAGGGCGGCGAGGTCCGGGACGTCGAGCAGGCGTTCGGCGGCGGACGGATCGGTGAACCCGTGCCGCAGCAGCCGGGTGAAGATGCTGCCCCTGCGCCCCGGCACCGTCATTCCGCGACTCCCTCCACCCGTCCGCGAGGCCGCTCTTCCGAGGGCGTCGATGCCGCTCTTCCGAGGGGCCTTGATCGAGCCTATCCGGAGCGGCCGACGCGGTCGCCTCGAAGGACGGAAATGTCGAAATGGGGCATAACATCCCACTCTGCGCCTTCGTTTCGCAGAGGATCACACGTGATGTCACGCACATTGCTCACTATTCGCGGCCGATGAACCGTACTCCTTGAAAGTCCCTCTTCCTGGCCGAAGCGCTGCCCCGGCCCTGTTCGTCCTTCGAAAGTGCATACCGTCGATGCGTGTCCGTCTCCGTCGCCCCTCCCTCACGCCCCGCGCCCGGCTCGTCTCCGCCCTGACGGCGACCGCGCTCGCGGGCGGTTCGCTGGCGGGGTTCGTCCACCTCACCTCCGGCACCGTCTCCGGAGCCCCGACGAGCCAGGAGGCGAAGGCGGCCGACGGCCCCTCGCGTCAGGCGGCGGCCCCCGCACGCGAGACGAAGCCGGTCCGCACCTCCGACGTCGCCGTGGCCCAGATCGTGGCCCACCCGGACGACGACCTGTACTTCATGAACCCGGACACGGCCCAGTCCATACGCTCGGGCTCGGCCCTGACCTCCATATACATGACCTCCGGGGAGTCGGACGGCGTCAACGCCCGGCCGCGCGCCCCCCATCGGCCCGCACCCGACAAGGCGGCCTTCGCCGAGGCCCGGCAGAACGGGATACGCGCGGCGTACGCCGAGATGGCCACCGGCAACCGCACCAGCCCCTGGGACCGGGTCGTCATCCCCACCGCCGGCGGCGCCCGCGCCGAGCTGGACGTCCTGCGCGCCCAGCCGCAGATAAGCCTGGTGTGGCTGCAGATGCGCGAGGCGGGCTCCATCAACGGCGACCGCCCGCACAGCCTGAACGGCCTGTGGAACGGCCGGGTCGAGTCGCTGGCCTCGCAGCGCGCCGCCGGAAGCCCCGTCGACACCGACTTCTCGTACACGAGGGAACAGGTGATCGACACCCTCGCCGGACTCCTCGCGCGGTTCCGGCCCACCTTCGTCCGGATGCAGGACCCGACCCCGGGCCGCAATGCCAGGACCGGGACGTACACCGACCACCAGGACCACCTGTACGGCGCCCGGTTCGCGCAGGCCGCCCTGGCTCAGTACGCGACGACCACCGGCCGCCCCCACTTCGGCGTCCAGAACTACCTCGGCTACCCCACCGGCACGCTGCCGCGCACCCTCGACCCGGCGTCGGCCGGCGCCAAGCTCAGCACCCTGAAGACCTACGCCTGGGTCGACGAGGTCAACGACTGCGCCGACGCGGCCGGCTGCGGCGACCTCAAGGTGGCCGGGCGCCCCGGCGGCTGGGGCTGGACCGAGACCATCCGGTACGCCCGCGGCACCTCCACCTCCTGGGTGCAACGCGACACCGACGGGGGCCTGCACGCCTTCTCGGTGCTCGACGGCCGCCTCGCGGTGTGGAAGAAGCCCGCGGGCGGGGCCGGCGACTGGCGGGGGCCGGTCCTGCTCGCGGGCGACGGCCTGGACAGCGGGGTCACCTCCGTACGGCTCAAGGACGGCCGGATCGCGGTGTTCGGCACCCGTACGACGCTCTCCTCGGCGCAGGCGTACGGCCGCGAGGTGGTGACGACCGAGCAGTCCGCGCCCGGCGGCGCCTTCGGACCGTGGCGGTCGCTCGGCACACCGGAGAAGAACGACGCCCGCGGCACCTCCGACATCAGCGCCCCGGCCGTGGCCGTGGACGGCAGCGGCCGGGCGACGGTGCTGCTGCGCGACAGCCGGCACCGGCTGACCGCGCGGGACCAGGGCGCCGACGGCGCGTGGGGCCCCTGGCGCGCCCTGGGCGGCGAGGGTCTGTTCGGCGACCCCGTGGCCACGACGGACGGCGCGGGCCGGATCCACGCCTTCGCCGGGACGACGAAGACCGTCCTCACCTGGTCGCAGCAGCGACCCGGCGCGCCGCTCTCGGGGCCGCTGCCGACCGGGCTGCCGGCGACGACGCTGGCGCTGAGCGCGAGTCCCGTCCCGGACGGGCAGGGCGTCCGCCTCTGGTTCCGCAAGCCCGCCTCGGGCGACCTGCGCACGGCCGACCTCTCCGGCGGCGCCCTCGCCTCTCCGGTGACCGAGCTGGCCGGCGGGGTCGCCGGCTTCGGTCCGGTGGGCGGCGGTCAGGGCCTGCTGGCGGTCCGCTCCCGTACCGGCGAGCTGGCGACGGCCCCGGCGGCGAGCGCGGGCACCCGGCCCCTGTGGACGCTGGAGAAGTTCCTGTTCTCCGGCGCCCCCGGCGGGGTCGTGGACGGAGTCGCGGCGATGGGGCTGGACGGCAAGCTGCACTGGACACCCGCCGTGCGATGAGTTCCGGGCCGGTGCACGGTCTTCCCTGAAGGAAGACTCACCGACTGGAGGACATCATGGCGCCGGAGACCACCCTGGACCCCCGCTTCAGCGACCCGAAGGCCCGCGCCGCCGAGTGGTCCGAGGCCGCGGCGCGGCTGGCGGAGGCCGAGGTGTTCTGGCTGACCACCGTCCGCCCGGACGGCCGCCCGCACGTCACCCCGCTGATCGCGGTGTGGTCGGAGGGCGCGCTGCACTTCTGCACGGGCCCCGAGGAGCGCAAGGCGCGCAATCTGGCGGAGAACCGGGAGGTGGTCCTCACCACCGGGAACCCCTCGCTCGCCGACGGCTTCGATCTGGTGGTCGAGGGTACGGCCGTCCGGGTGACGGACGAGGCCCGGCTACAGGCGCTGACCAGGGCGTACGTCGAGAAGTACGGCGACGATTGGCGATTCGACGTGCGCGACGGCGCGTTCGTGGGCGACGGTGGGACGGCCCTGGTGTTCGCCGTGGCGCCGCGCACGGTGTTCGGCTTCGCCAAGGGCGACCCCTTCGGCCAGACCCGCTGGCGTTTCTGAGGAGAGCTGCATGAACCTGACGCTCGAAGTCGTCCCCGTCCCGGTCACCGACATGGACCGTGCGAAGGAGTTCTACGGCGAGAAGTGCGGCTTCAAGATCGACCTCGACGACGAGGTCGCGCCCGGGATGCGCATCATCCAGGCGACGCCGCCGGGCTCACGCTGTTCGATCGCGATGCTCAGCGGGATGCCGTCGATGCCCGGGACCACGAACATGGCCCCCGGCACCCTGCACGGCCTGCAGCTCTGCGTCACCGACATCGAGGCGGCCCGCAAGGAACTCGTCGACCGGGGCGTGGACGTCAGCCCGGTCCGGCACGTCGGCGGGACGGGCTGGGAGGAGGGCAAGGGCGAGACGTGGAACTCGTTCATGTCGTTCCAGGACCCGGACGGCAACGGCTGGGTGGTCCAGGAGGCCCCGTCGGAGCTGTCGGAACGCTGAGAGGGACGGGCACGGCGAGTCCTGCGGGCGCGCCGAGAGGGACGGGCACGGTCGGTCCGTGCAGGCGCGCCGAGAGGGACGGGCACGGCGGGTCCGTGCGGGCGCGCCGTGAAGGACGGGCACGGCCGGTCCGTGCGGGCGCGACCACGGCTGGTCGGTCCGTCGACCGCCGGAGGACTCCACGGCCCCGCACTCAGGCCACCGGCGTGAAGTCCATCCGGTAGTACCGCACCCGCTCGTCCTCCCCCGCGTACCGCATCCCGGCCGCCTCCATCACCCGCTGGGAGGCGACGTTCGCGAGATCGGCGTCTCCCCTCGCGCCGGCGACGCCCTGCTCCCGGGCCAGTTCGAGCAGGGCCCGCAGCGCCTCGGTGGCGTACCCGAGCCCCCGTACCGCCGGGACCAGCCCGTACCCGACGGTCACGAAACGCTCGTCGTCCGGCCGGCCGTGGAAGCCGATCCCGCCCACGGCGGCCCCGTCCGTCCGCCGCCGTATCTCGTACGCCCCGAACACGCCCGGATCCCCCTGAGCGGCGCACACACCGAGGAATCCGCGTGCCCCGGCGACGTCGCCTTCGGCCGGGTACCCGGGCGCCCAGTGGTCCTCCGGGGCGGGCGCCAGTGCGGCGATCCGCTCGGCCTCGGCGACGGTGAGCGGGTGCAGCACCAGACGTCCTGTGACGAACGAGGTGATCTTCATCGGGGCAGTGTCCGGCCGTCCCCGACGGACCGTCAACAGCGCGAATCAGGACACCGCGCGGACGGGGTCACCGCCCGCGGGGCTGGCTGAAGCGCAGCATGTTCCCCGAGGGGTCGCGGAAGGCGCAGTCGCGGACGCCGTACGGCTGGTCGACCGGCTCCTGGAGGACCTCGCCGCCCGCGGCGCGGACGCGTTCGAAGGTGGCGTCGACGTCGGCGGTGCGGAAGATGACGCCGCGCAGCAGGCCCTTGGCGAGGAGTTCCGCCATGGCCTCCCGGTCGGCGGGCGAGGCGTTCGGGTCGGCGAGGGGCGGTTCGAGGACGATGTCCACGTCGGGCTGCGAGGGGGCGCCGAGCGTCACCCAGCGCATCCCCTCGAACCCGACGTCGTTGCGCACCTCCAGACCGAGGGCGTCCCGGTAGAAGGCGAGCGCCTTGTCGTGGTCGTCGACGGCGATGAAGCACTGCGAGAGTGTGATGTCCATGCGTTCACGCTACGAGCGGGGGTCGGCTTTCGCTTCTCCGTTCCTGACCGGTCGCGTGTGGATCTTGGCGATGCAGGCGGGGATGGCGGCGCCGTCCCCGTGGTCGCGGGCCCGGTAGGCGCTGGGGCTCTCGCCGACGAGCTCGGTGAACCGCGAGCTGAACGACCCCAGCGACGTACAGCCGACCTCGAAGCAGACCTCCGTCACGGACAGGTCCCCGCGCCGCAGCAGCGCCTTGGCGCGCTCGATCCGGCGGGTCATGAGGTAGCTGTACGGGGTCTCCCCGAAGGCGGCCCGGAAGCTCCGGGAGAAGTGCCCCGCCGACATGAGCGCGACCCGCGCCAACGCCTCCACGTCCAACGGCTCCGCGTAGTCGCGATCCATCAGGTCACGGGCCCGGCGCAGCCGAACGAGATCCTCCAAGCTGGTCACCCGACCACCATCGCACAGCCCCGGGGTCCGGCGCCGACACTCGTCCCGGGCCGTTCGTCGGCTGTCGCCCGGGAACGGGGCGGTGGCTCAGAATCCCCTGATCGCGAAGGGGCGCGTCTCGGAGTCCCCCTCCCCGGCGGCCGGAGCGTCCGTTGCCACGCCGACGACGGTGAGGGCACGGCCCGTGGTGACGACGTCGGCGGCCGCCGTGCCCTGGGTGCCCACCACAGGGAGACGCAGCGCCTGCCAGCGGCCGTGCCGCAGTCGCGCCCCGATGGGCTTGGTTCCGTTCTGGTCCCCCACCACGGCGACCGCGTCGCGTGCGACGGTCACGCCGTAGAGCCGCCCCTGACCGACGGGGGCGTCGACCACGCTCCACCGGGTGCCGTCGAAGTGTGCGACCAGCCCGTGGTCCCTGCCGTCCGCTCCGCGCTCGACGCGGCCGACGGCCCATACGTCGCTCGGTCCGTTCGAGGCGAGCGCGGTGAACTCCGCTGCCAGGGAATCGAGTTCGGGTGCGGACCGCCGGGACCAGGACGTGCCGTCGTAGTGCAGCAGCAGAGGGCGGAGTCCTTCCGGCGTGCCGATGGCGCCGGCGGCCCACACGTCGTCCGGGGCGATCGCCGTGATGTCCCACAGCGACCAGTAGTCGGTGCCGAGCGCGGGTGGCGCCACCTGCCGCCATGCCACGCCGTCCCAGCGCTCGATCAGCCCGTGGAAGGTGAAGAGCGGGCCCTCGGGCTGGGTCCAGCCGACCGCCCACGCATCGTCCCGGTCCACGGCGTCCACCCCCAGGAAGCCGCCGCTCAGCGCGGACTCGGGGAGGGGCGCGGGCGCGAGCTTCCAGCCGGTGTCGTCTCGGTGCGCGGTGTGGATCGTGCGTGTGCCCTCGTCGGCATCGCCCACCAGCCACGCGTCGCCCTCGGGGCTCGCGCCGATCGCGTTGATGCGGGTCCGGGTGTCGTCCAGCGGGGTGGGTATCCGCTTCCAGCGGTGCGAGGAGTCCTCCCGGCTGAACAGGACGGGGCGGAAGAGCCGCTGCTTGCCCTCGTCGGAGCTGCGGAAGCCCGCCGTCCAGGTGGTGTCGGCGTCGATGCGCTCGGCGTCGAGCAGCCGGGCGGTCCCGGCCGGGAACTCCTCGGTGACCCAAGGGCCCGGCGCGGGCCCGAAGGCAAGGGTCATGGCGGCGAGGCCGCAGGTCAGGGCGGGCGGTAGGCGCCTCATCGGTTGGTCGGTCCCTTCGGGGCGGTGATCAGTGGATCCGTACGTCACCCGTCCCTGAGCGCCGCCACCGTCGAGAGGTTGAGCCCCTTCCTGATCCATCCGCCGACGGGGCGGACCCGAGCCGCCTGTGCGCGGCAAGCGCGGCCGGCCCCGGCGCGGCCCGGACGTGGTGTTGGCCGATCGCGGCTACGACCACGACACGTACGCCGCCTGGTCTGGAGCCTCGGCGTCAAGCCGCTGATCGCCCGGCGCGGTACCGGGCACGGCTCCGGCCTGGGTGCCCAAAGGTGGGTCGTGGAGCGCGCGTTTGCTCACCTGCATTGGTTCCACCGTCTGCGGATCCGCTGGGAGATACGCGACGACATCCACGAAGCCTTCCTCACGCTGGGATGCGCGCTGATCTGCTGGCGTCGGCTTGCGGCCGTTCAGCGGCGCCACTCGTAGGTCATGGGTGAAGTCTTCTGAAGGACCGCATTCTGTTTCCGTTAGGGGCTCTAAGACGTCATCTCATTTGGCGAGGTGTCGCCGGACAAACGGTGCCGTTCCCAGGACGAGTGCGGCGAAGACGGTCAGTCGTTGAAGGCCAGGCTGGGCGGCGAAGCTGCTGTGCTGGATGCCGTAGACCACGTACCAGTTGGCGGCGAGGTCGGTCGCCACGATGGCGCAGGCGAGGTCGGTTCCTCGGCGTTCGCCCCTGATCAGGAACACAGCGGCAAGCGTGTCGAAGAGCGCCAGCGACGACCAGTAGAGGTTGAGCCAGCTTGGCGCCCAGGCGTAGGGGTGCAGACCGTGGCTGAGAAGGTCGGCTACATGCGCGGAAGCGCCGACGAAGAGCAGCACGGCCGCGATCACACAAACCGAAATGACCACCCAGCGCGGGGTGTGGCACATCCATCCGATCACGCCGTGGATCGTCCCATTTCCGGGCGCTGCCCGTCAGGCCACCAGCTTGCGATTGCAGATGAGAGCGACTGCGATGCCGGCGAAGGCCCGGAAGCGCTCGGCCTTGCGCTCGTAGCGGCGGTGCAGGCGGCGGCAGCCGCCCATCACGGTTGTGGCAAGCCCTGCAACACTTCTCAGCATGGGAGAGCCAGTCGAGATCGTGCCTTACGACCCTGCGTGGCCAGCCATGTTCGCCAAGTGGGGCACGTGCCTGCGTGTCGCCCTCGGTGATGCTGTGGCTCGTATCGACCACATCGGGTCCACCTCGGTGCCAGGACTGGTGGCCAAGCCGGTGATCGACATCCAGATCTCAGTGGCATCGTTGGAAGCGACGGATGCATTCCTGCGCCCGCTGACAGAGATGGGGCTCGTGTACCGGGCGGACAATCCCGAACGGACCAAACGATACTTCCGGGAACCTCCAGGTCAGCGCCGGACCCACGTGCACGTGCGGCAAGCGGGCAGCTTCTCCGAGCAGTTCCCCCTACTGTTTCGCGACTACCTCCGGTGCCACACGGCTGCCGCGAACGAGTACGCGGCAGCCAAGAAGCACTGCGCAGCCAGATTCCGCAACGACCGTCCCGGCTACGTCCAGGCAAAAGATGCCTTCGTATGGGACATCATCCGACGCGCCGACGCCTGGGCCCAGCACACCGGCTGGGCTCCCGGTCCCAGTGACGCCTGACCAAGCTTCCGATCACAGCCGAAGCCGAGGCCGTCGGAGTCACGCCGGCGAGAACGTCAAAGCGCTCAGCACGTACGCGGGCCACGGCGACCCCGGCTTCACGCTCCGGGTCTCCACGCACCTCATGCCGAACAGCGACGGACGGACTCGCCGGGCCGTGGATGGCCTGTACGAGGGCACCGTTTCCACGTCCGACGGCCCAGAGACGGCCCAGGACCGGGTGAGACGACTCAGGGCCGACGGTTCGCACCCGTCGGCCCTGATCGTCGTTTCGGGGAGAAACCCCCTCCGACCTGCGCCTACAGCACCGGCAGGTTCTTCCGGAGCTCGAAGGCGGTGACCTCGGAGCGGTACTCCTCCCACTCCTGCTTCTTGTTGCGCAGGAAGAAGTCGAAGACGTGCTCGCCCAGCGTCTCCGCGACCAGCTCGCTCTTCTCCATCAGGGCGATCGCCTCGCCCAGGTTCTGCGGCAGCGGCTCGATCCCCATCGCGCGGCGTTCCGCGTCCGAGAGCGCCCAGACGTCGTCGTCCGCTCCGGCCGGGAGTTCGTAGCCCTCCTCGATGCCCTTGAGGCCCGCCGCGAGCAGGACCGCGTAGGTCAGGTAGGGGTTGGCGCCCGAGTCGATCGAGCGGACCTCGACGCGGGACGAGCCCGTCTTGCCCGGCTTGTACATCGGGACGCGGATCAGGGCCGAGCGGTTGTTGTGGCCCCAGCAGATGTACGAGGGGGCCTCGCCGCCCGCGCCCGCGCTGCGGGCCGAGCCGCCCCAGATGCGCTTGTAGGAGTTGACCCACTGGTTGGTGACGGCCGAGATCTCGGCGGCGTGCCTGAGCAGGCCGGCGATGAAGGAGCGGCCCACCTTGGAGAGCTGGTACTCCGCGCCCGACTCGTAGAAGGCGTTGCGGTCGCCCTCGAAGAGGGAGAGGTGGGTGTGCATGCCCGAGCCCGGGTACTCCGAGAACGGCTTCGGCATGAAGGTGGCCTGCACACCCTGCTCCAGCGCGACCTGCTTCATGACCAGGCGGAAGGTCATGATGTTGTCGGCCGTGGAGAGCGCGTCGGCGTAGCGGAGGTCGATCTCCTGCTGGCCCGGGGCGCCCTCGTGGTGGGAGAACTCGACCGAGATGCCCATCGACTCCAGCATCGTGATGGCCTGGCGGCGGAAGTCCATGCCCACGTTCTGCGGAGTGTGGTCGAAGTAGCCGGAGTTGTCGGCGGGGGTCGGCTTCGTGCCGTCCAGCGGCTTGTCCTTCAGCAGGAAGAACTCGATCTCGGGGTGCGTGTAGAAGGTGAAGCCGAGGTCCGAGGTCTTGGCCAGGATGCGCTTCAGGACGTACCGCGGGTCCGCGAAGGACGGGGAGCCGTCCGGCATGAGGATGTCGCAGAACATCCGGGCGGTGCCCGGGGCCTCCGCGCGCCACGGCAGGATCTGGAAGGTGCCCGGATCCGGCTTGGCGATCATGTCGGATTCGTATACGCGGGCGAAGCCCTCGATGGCGGAGCCGTCGAAGCCGATGCCCTCGTCGAACGCCTGCTCAAGCTCGGCGGGCGCCACGGCCACCGACTTCAGGAAGCCGAGGACGTCGGTGAACCACAGCCGCACGAACCGGATGTCGCGCTCCTCGAGCGTCCGGAGCACGAATTCCTGCTGCTTGTCCATTTCCACACCCATCTTTGCTGGTCAGGCCGCCTGTTCCCACCGCCTCGGGCACATCGGAGGGCACCTGAGCATCCCACCACATCGTTTCGCGCACGTTGCACACCCATAGTGCCTGTTCGGCTGTGACACAGGTAACGGGGCACCGCCCGTTTCCGCGCGTCCGTTCCCCCCGCCTGTCCCCTCCTGGCGCTCCGGCCACTACGATCTCCGCCCATGGGGGGCACTCCACTCGTACGCCTGTCCCGGCGCGCGCGTCCCATGGCACTGGTGAGTGCCGTGGCGACGCTCCTCGCCGCGCTCTTCGTCTGTTCGGGTTCCGGTGACGCCGTGCCCCACGACGAGCGCGCGCAGGCCCACCACCAGCGGACCACGAGTGCCGACGAGTACGTCTGCCCGTACGGCCGCGGCGACTGCTCCCTGTTCCCCTCGCTCAGCCCGGCGGTGCTCACCGCGCCGCCGCTCGACCCCCCGCCCCAGGCGGAGGGCCGGTTCGCGCGCCCCGGACCGTCGTACGACCCCGTCCGGGCGCCCCACGCCGACGCGCGGCCCCGCGCGCCGGACCTGCACGTCCTTCAAGTACTGCGGACATAGCCGACGGGCCGCATCCGCTCCGCACGGCTCACGCCGCCACACCACCCCACATCCGAGAAGGACGACATCACCATGGCCGCCAACCGCTCCGCCAACGCCGACCGCCGCGCCCGAATAGAGGAGATGCGCCGCGCCGAGCAGGCCCGCGAGCGCCGCAACCGCTTCATCACCATCGGCGTCTCCGCCGTGGTCGTCCTCAGCCTCGTCGGCTTCGGCGGCTATGTGCTCAACCAGCAGTCCGAGAAGAAGGAGCAGCAGGAGGCCGCAGCCAAGGCCCCCATCAAGGACGAGAAGAGCTGGGACGCCAAGAAGCTCGGCCGCAACCACGTGACCACCCCGGTCGCCTACGAGATGAAGCCGCCGGTCGGCGGTGACCACGACCAGGTCTGGCAGAACTGCGACGGCGACGTCTACACGTCGAAGATCGCCGACATGAACGCCGTGCACTCGCTGGAGCACGGCGCGGTCTGGGTCACGTACAACAAGAAGGCGTCCGAGGCCGACGTGAAGAAGCTGGCCGAGAAGGTCGGCAAGACCCCGTACTCGCTGATGAGCCCGGTCGACGACCAGGCCGGCGCCATCATGCTCAGCGCCTGGGGCAAGCAGGTCGCCGTGGACAGCGCGAGCGACCCGCGGATCGACGCCTTCTTCACCAAGTACGTGCAGGGCCCGCAGACCCCCGAGCCGGGCGCGGCCTGCACCGGCGGTGTCGGGGCGACCCAGTGAGGCTGACCCGTACGCACGGGGCGTCGATCGCCGCCGTCGTCCTCGCGCTGCTCTTCGCCGGGGGCGCCGTCACGGTCGCCTCCGCCGAGCGGGAGGAGGCGCCGGCGACCCCCGTGTCGGACTCGGCGGACGCGGGCTTCGCCCGTGACATGTCGGTCCACCACCAGCAGGCCGTCGAGATGTCGTTCATCGTCCGGGACCGCACCCAGGACGAGGAGGTGCGCCGGCTGGCGTACGACATCGCCAACACCCAGGCCAACCAGCGCGGCATGATGCTGGGCTGGCTGGACATGTGGGGCCTGCCCAAGGTCGAGTCGGGCACCGAGCCGATGACCTGGATGGGCATGGAGGCGCACGGCGACACCGGACCCCTCGACGGGGCGCTCATGCCGGGCATGGCGACGAAGACCGAGCTGGACCGGCTGCGGAAGGCCACCGGCAAGGACGCCGAGATCCTCTACCTCCAGCTGATGACCGACCACCACAAGGGCGGCGTCCACATGGCCCGGGGCTGCGTGGACAAGTGCTCCGTGGAGATCGAGCGGAACCTCGCGCAGGGCATGGTCGACGCCCAGGAGTCCGAGATCGCGCTCATGGTCGACCTGCTGAAGGCACGGGGCGCGAAGCCCCGCGACTGAGCACGGCCCCGGCGGCCCCCGTGACCCCAGCGGTCGCGGGGGCCGCCGCGTGCGCGGACAATGGTTGACGCTCGGGGACGTACGTACGACGACGTTCACACGGAGGTACGCACCCCATGACCACGGCGAAGGACATCATGCACTCCGGGGCCCAGTGGATCCCCCGGCACGAAACTCTCGACCGCGCGGCACAGCTGATGCGCGACCTCAATGTGGGCGCTCTGCCCATCGCCGACGAGAACGAGCGGCTGTGCGGCATCATCACGGACCGCGACATCGTCGTCGGCTGTGTGGCCATGGGCCACGACCCGTCGAAGGTCACCTGCGGAGAGATGGCGCACGGCACCCCGCGCTGGATCGAGGCGGGTTCGGACGTGGGCGAGGTACTGCACGAGATGACGGGCCACCAGATCAGACGGCTCCCGGTCATCGAGAACAAGCGCCTGGTGGGCATGATCAGCGAGGCGGATCTGGCGCAGCACCTGGACGACGAGCAGATCAAGGAGTTCTGCGCGAGCGTCTACGCGTCCCGCTGACCGGGTCCGTGGCGCAGCACCGCCCGTGCCACCACGTCGGGGCGGTCCGACATCATCAGGTGGCCCGACGGCTCGACCGCCTCGTAGTGGGCGTCGAGCCGCCGGGCCAGCGCGCGTTGCCGGCCGGCCCAGCGGGCGGAGCCGTCCGGGGCCGCCAGGACGGTGACGGCGAGGCCCGGCGGCAGCGGCCGCTCCTCGCGCAGCGCGAGGAGTTCGGCGGCGACGGCGCGGTAGTGGGTGTTCTCCAGGAGCGTGCCGCGCATGACGCGTGAGGTGGCGTAGACGCGGCGGACGAGTGCGGCGTCCGCCGGGTCCCCGCCGGTGGCGCGGGAGAGCCGTACGGTGGCGCGGCGGACGGCCGGGCCGAGGGCGGCCGGGGCTCCGACGGCGGCGAGCAGCGTGCCCAACCCGCGGGCGGCGGCGGTGCGCACGGCGGGCGCGGCGGGGGTGCGGGCGTGCTCCTCGACGGAGGAGTCGACGAGCACGATCCCCGCGGCGCGGTCCGGGTGGAGCCGGGCGAACGCCTCCGCGTGGAACCCGGCGATGGAGTGGCCGACGACGGTGACGGGCTCCGGGTGGCCGAGCGCGTCGAGCAGCCCCGCGATGCGGTGGGCCTCGCCCGCGGCGCTCGGCGGGACCGCGGCCGGGGCGGAGAGGCCGTGACCGGGGCGGTCGAAGCGGACGACCGTGCGGTGCGGTGCCAGCAGAGGGACGACGGGGTCCCAGTCGAACCAGCTCATGCCGAGGCCGGCGCTCAGCACGCAGACGGGTCCGCCGCCCTCGACGACGACGTGGTGGGCCACGCCCCCGACCCGTACGAACATGGTCACGCTCTCTCCCTGGACACGGAGACGGCGAGTATCGCGAGCCAGACTGCCACGAGCAGGACCTGCAGCCGCTGGCCGGCGCCGAGGGAGAAGGTGCCCTTGCCCGCCTCGAAGGCGGCGACGGCGGCCAGGGTCCAGACGGTGGCGGCCAGTTCGAGGGCGACGACGAGGGGCCCGGTGCGGGCGAGGGGCCGCCAGATCCGGTGGCGGCGGGCGGCGAACGTCAGGGCGAGCATGGCGGCCAGGGCGCCGGTCATGGCGAGACCGGAGCTGACGGCGTGCGCCGTGTGGGTGGCCGGTACGAGTCCTGCGGTCTCGCGGGCGGCGCACTCCGGGTCGGCGGTGGGTGTACAGCTGAGCGGCAGCCGGGAGTCGACGGCGGTGGCCGCGCCGAAGAGGGCGAGGGCGAGCCAGCCGGTGACGGTCCAGGGGCGGCGGCCGGGGAGCGCGAGGGCGGTGAGGGCGCCGGCGAGGACGAGGAGGCCGGCGACGAGGTCGGTGGCCCGGAACAGCCCGCCGAGCGGCTGGTCGGCCGCGGCGAGTTCGGAGACGTAGGTCTGTATGGGGTCGAGCCCGGTCTGGACGACGACTTCGAGTACCCAGGCCGTGTACGCGAGCGCGCCCAGCGCCAGCAGGACGGCGGCGACCGGTCGCGTACGGCTCGTGGACATAGTGGTACGAGATGCTATGCGGCTGCCGCTCCGACCCGGTGGCCGGGGTGGGTCCGTGCCGCTCGCGCGGCGCTCACTGGTCGTCATGACCCCATGGTGGGCGGGGCGTGGGCGCCGCGCGCGCCGACGGCGTCCGCTTCATGGACACCGATTGATCACAAAATCCGTGGCTCCTCCATAATCGGCTGACTTACTGTCATCCCCTCAGTCGACTCGGAGGACACGCATGACCACGCCCACGAACGCCCCCGGCCAGAACTCCTGGGGCCCGCCGCCGACGGGGATGCCCGGGATGCCTCCGCAGCCCCCGTTCCAGCAGCCGCGCAACGGCCTCGGGGTCGCCGGTCTGGTCGTCGGCATCGTCGGTGTGCTCTTCGCCGTCATCCCGTTCTTCTTCTGGCTCGGCGCGATCCTCGGCATCCTGGGCCTGATATTCGGCATCATCGGCCACGGCCGCGCCCGCAAGGGCGAGGCGACGAACAAGGGAGTGGCCCTGTCGGGCCTCATCCTCGGCGCGATCGCCATCGTCCTCTCGGTCGTGTCGCTGATCATCACCGTCACGGCGGTGAAGGACATCGCGGACGAGATCGACAAGGAGATCCAGAAGCAGGAGAAGGCCACCGCCGCGCCCGACACCGCCCCCGGGGACGCGCCGGAGCCCGAGCCCACCGAGACCGCGCCGGCGGCGCTGAAGTTCGGTCAGACCTTCGCGTACGAGGACGGGATCAAGGTGACCGTCTCCGCGCCGCGCGCGTACGAGCCCGACCAGTTCGCCGCCGGGCACACCAAGGGCAACAGCGCCTTCCAGGTGACGGTCACGATCGTCAACGGCAGCAAGAAGACCCTCGACGTCTCCGGCGCCCTGGTGGACGCGAGCGACGCGGAGGGCTCGCGGGCCGAGCCGGTCTTCGACGGCAGCAACGCGACGGAGATGTTCCAGGGCAACGTGCTCCCCGGCAAGCAGGCCAAGGCCAAGTTCGCCTTCTCGGTCCCGGCGAAGGCGGACGGGGAGCTGCAGGTCGAGCTGAGCCCGACGATCCTCGACCACGAGGAAGCGATCTGGGTCGGCCCGACGAAGTAGTCGGCGGCGGCCGGTCCCGGCCTCCGCGCACACAGGACGCCGGGAGACGCCCGGGGACGCCGGCGCGCCCGGACCACCGGATCACCGGAGCGCGCGGGCCCGGGGACGCCGGCGCGCCGCCCGGAGTGGCCGGGGACACGTCGGCGACCCGGCCGCCACCAGGACATAGCGTCGGTCTGACGATTACACTGGGCGCGTGCCTCAACTACGCCTCGCTCTGAATCAGATCGACTCGACCGTCGGCGATCTCGCCGGGAACGCCGAGGCCGTCGTCCGCTGGACCCGGCACTCCGCCGAGCAGGGCGCGCATCTGGTCGCGTTCCCCGAGATGGTGCTGACCGGCTACCCCGTCGAGGACCTGGCGCTGCGCTCGTCCTTCGTCGAGGCGTCACGGGAGACGCTGCGGGCGCTGGCCCTGCGTCTCGACGCCGAGGGCTTCGGAGAGCTGCCGGTGATCGTCGGCTATCTCGACCGTTCGGACCGTGCCGAGCCCCGGCTCGGCCGGCCCGCCGGATCCCCCGAGAACGCCGCCGCGGTGCTGCACCGCGGCGAGGTGGTGCTCCGCTTCGCCAAGCACCACCTCCCCAACTACGGCGTCTTCGACGAGTTCCGCTACTTCGTCCAGGGCGACACCATGCCCGTCGTCCGGGTGCACGGCGTCGACGTGGCGCTCGCGATCTGCGAGGACCTGTGGCAGGAGGGCGGCCGGGTGCCCGCCGCGCGCAGCGCGGGCGCCGGACTGCTCGTGTCGATCAACGCCTCGCCGTACGAACGGGAGAAGGACGACACCCGGCTCGAACTGGTCCGCAAGCGCGCCCAGGAGGCGGGCTGCACCACGGCCTACCTCGCGATGATCGGCGGCCAGGACGAGCTGGTCTTCGACGGCGACTCGATCGTCGTCGACGCGAGCGGCGAAGTCGTCGCGCGCGCCCCGCAGTTCTCCGAGGGCACGGTGATCGTGGACCTCGAACTGCCCGCCGCCTCTCCCGACGCGCCCACGGGCGTGGTGGACGACGGGCTGCGGATCGACCGCGTGGTGCTCTCGCGGGAGCCGCTGCCGGCGTACGAGCCGGAGCTGACCGGGGGCTACGCGGACCGGCTCGACGACGACGAGGAGGTGTACTCGGCGCTGGTCGTGGGCCTGCGCGCGTACGCCGCGAAGAACGGCTTCCGCTCGGTCCTCGTCGGCCTCTCCGGCGGCATCGACTCGGCGCTGGTCGCCGCGATCGCCTGCGACGCGGTGGGCGCGCAGAACGTGTACGGCGTCTCGATGCCGTCCAAGTACTCCTCGGACCACTCGCGCGGCGACGCCGCCGAGCTGGCCCGGCGTACGGGCCTCAACTTCCGTACGGTGTCGATCGAGCCGATGTTCGACGCGTACATGGGCGCGCTCGGGCTCACGGGTCTGGCGGAGGAGAACCTGCAGTCCCGGCTGCGCGGCACGATGCTGATGGCGATCTCCAACCAGGAGGGCCACATCGTCCTCGCCCCCGGCAACAAGTCCGAGCTGGCGGTGGGGTACTCGACGCTCTACGGCGACTCGGTCGGTGCGTACGGGCCCATCAAGGACGTGTACAAGTCGGCCGTGTTCCGGCTCGCGCGCTGGCGCAACCGGGCGGCCGAGGAGCGCGGCATGACCCCGCCGATCCCGGAGAGCTCGATCAGCAAGCCGCCGAGCGCCGAGCTGCGCCCGGGACAGGTCGACACCGACTCGCTGCCGGACTACGACGTCCTGGACCGGATCCTCGCGATGTACGTCGACCGCGACCAGGGCAAGGACGCCATCGTCGCGGCCGGCTTCGACGAGGAGCTGGTGACGCGGACGCTGCGGATGGTCGACACGGCGGAGTACAAGCGGCGCCAGTACCCGCCGGGCACCAAGATCTCGGCGAAGGGCTTCGGCAAGGACCGCCGGCTGCCGATCACGAACCGCTGGCGGGAGACGCCGAGCCGCTGACGGCCGCCTCGGCGACCGGGGCGCCTCCCGCGACGACGCGGGAGGCGCCCGCGTGCGTACGGGGACGGTCCAGCAGACCCGCCACCGCCGCGATCGCCAGGCCGACGACGGCGAGGACCGCGCCGACGAGCGTCGGGGAGCTCCAGCCCCAGCCGGCGGCGACGGCCGCGCCGCCCGCCCAGGCGCCGCCCGCGTTGGCGAGGTTGAAGGCGGAGTGGTTGGAGGCGGAGGCCAGGGTCGGCGCCTCCGCGGCCTTGTTCATGACCAGCATCTGGAGCGGGGTGGTGGTCATGAACCCGACGGCGCCGAGGACGACGACGGTCACGAGCGCCAGCCAGGGGACCTGGATCGTGAAGCGGAAGGCGACCAGGACGAGGGCGAGGGCGCCGAGGGAGCCGTACAGCGTCGGCCGCAGCGCCCGGTCGGTCAGCGGACCGGCGGCGAGCGCGCCGGCCGTCATGCCGATGCCGAAGAGCGCGAGGACGAGGGTGACGGAGGATTCCCCGAAGCCCATCACCTCGGTGGTCATCGAGGCGAGGTAGGAGTAGACGGCGAAGACGCCGGCGAAGCCGAAGACCGCCGTGAGCAGACCGAGCAGCACCTGCGGGCGGCCCAGCGCCCGCACCTCGCGCCCGAGGCTCTGCCGCTCGTCGACGGGGACGTACGGCACGAGCCGGGCGAGCGCCACCATGGCCAGCAGGCCGATGACGGTGACGACGAGGAACGTGGCCCGCCACCCGAGGTGCTGGCCGAGCAGGGTCGCGGCCGGTACGCCGAGGATGTTGGCGACCGTGAGCCCGAGGAACATCGTGGCCACCGCCCGCGCCTGCCGGTCCTCGCGCACGAGCCGCGCGGCGACGACGGCGCCGACGCCGAAGAACGCGCCGTGCGGGAGCCCGGCCAGGAAGCGGCCGCCGATCAGCCAGCCGAAGCCGGGGGCGAGCGCGGACGCCAGGTTGCCGACGACGAACAGCGCCATCAGCAGGAGCAGCATCTTCTTGCGCGGGACGCGCGAGCCGAGCGCGGTGAGCAGCGGGGCGCCCACGACGACGCCGATCGCGTAGGCGGAGACGAGGTGTCCCGCGGTGGGGACGGAGGTGCCGAGATCGTCGGCGACATTGGGCAGCAGGCCCATCATCACGAACTCGGTGGTGCCGATGCCGAAGGCGGAGACGGCGAGCGCGAGCAGCGCCAGGGGCATGGGGAGAGCCTTTCAGAAGATAGTTCGTCGACTGAACAAATGCTCTCAGGTGAAATGTTCCCGTCGGCCACCCCCGGGTGACGAGCGGGTTTCGGCCGGCCCCCGGTTCAGAGCCGTACGCGTGTCAGAGCCGTACGCGCGCCGCGATCGGCAGGTGGTCGCTCCTGGTCTCCGGGAGCGTCCACGAGGAGACCGGCTCCACGCCCTTCACCAGGATCTGGTCGATCCGGGCCATCGGGAACGAGGCCGGCCAGCTGAAGCCGAAGCCGTCGCCCGACGCGCCCTGGGTGGAGCGCATCTGCGCGGTCACGGCGTTGAGGGCGCGGTCGTTCATGGTGCCGTTGAGGTCGCCGAGCAGGATGATCCGCTCCAGCCGGTCGGAGGCGATGGCCTCCCCCAGCAGGTTCGCGCTGTTGTCCCGCTGGTTGGCGGTGAAGCCGGCGTTCATCTTGACCCGCACGGACGGGAGGTGGGCCACGTACACGCGCGCGTCGCCCTTCGGCGTGGCGACGGTGGCCCGCATGGCACGCGTCCAGCCCATGCCGATGTCCACCGGCTGCGGATCGCTCAGCGGGTACTTGCTCCACAGCCCGACCGTGCCCTGCACGGAGTGGTACTTGTACGTGCCGGCCAGGCCGCTCTCGTAGACCGGCACCATGTCGCCCTTGAGCTCCTCCAGGGCCACCACGTCCGCGCCGGACTCGGCGATCTGCCGGGCGGTGCCCTCCGGGTCGGGGTTGTCGGCGTTGACGTTGTGGGTGGCGACGGTGAGGTCGCCGCCGGCACCGGCCTTGTCGGTGATGAGCCCCCCGAAGAGGTTGAGCCAGACCACCGTCGGCAGGAGCAGGGCGATCAGCGCGGTGGCCGAGCGCCGCAGCAGCGCCGCCACGAGCAGTACCGGCACGAGCACGCCCAGCCACGGCAGGAAGGTCTCGGTCAGGCTGCCCAGGTTGCCGATCCGGTTGGGGATCTCGGCGTGGAAGACCATCAGCAGGGCGAGCAGGACCGCGCAGGCGGCCAGCAGGATCCCGCGGCGCCAGATGCCCCGGTCACCACGCCAGCGGTCGAGCGCCGCCCGGAACCGGGGCCGGGAGCGCTCGTCCCCCGCGCCGCCGTTCTCGGTCTCCGCCATGTCCACCCGCGCCATTGCTCAGTCCTCACTGCCTTGCTCTGTGACCCGACGTCGACACTAGGTGATGCCGGCCCTGCCGTACTGCCACGGGGGACGACACAGCGGCGCGGCGGGTTCCTGCAGGTGGGCGGGGGCGGGCGGCTGTGACAGAACGCGCACATTCGCACGTACCCGGCCGAACGCCCCGCGGTACGGCCCGTCGGCGGCCCGCCCCGACCGTCACGGCGGTGTGAACAGCACCACTCCGGCCCTCTTTCCGCGCCGCCGCGCGAGGTGCCACCATGGATGTGGTCCGGGGACGCCGTCAGGGCGCCTCGAGATGACGAAGGAGCCGTTCACCATGACGCTTCAGCCTGCCCCGAAGCAGTCCCCCGACAGCAGCAAGGCGCTGTACGGAGGCAAGGGCACGCGCCGTATCTCCGTCCACGACATCGCCGCGGCCAAGACCCGTGGCGAGAAGTGGCCCATGCTCACCGCCTACGACGCGATGACCGCGTCCGTCTTCGACGAGGCCGGCATCCCGGTCGTGCTCGTCGGCGACTCCATGGGCAACTGTCACCTCGGTTACGACACCACCGTGCCCGTCACGATGGACGAGATGACCCTCCTGTCGGCCGCCGTCGTCCGGGGCACCAAGCGTGCCCTCGTCGTCGGCGACCTCCCCTTCGGCTCGTACCAGGAAGGGCCCGTCCAGGCCCTGCGCAACGCCACCCGGCTCGTCAAGGACGCGGGCGTCGGCGCGGTCAAGCTGGAGGGCGGCGAGCGTTCGCTGCCGCAGACCGAGCTGCTCGTCCAGGCCGGGATCCCCGTCATGTCCCACCTGGGCCTGACCCCGCAGTCCGTCAACACCATGGGCTACCGGGTCCAGGGCCGCAGCGACGAGGCCGCGCACCGGCTGCTCAGCGACGCCAAGGCGGCCCAGGACGCGGGCGCCTTCGCCGTCGTCCTGGAGCTCGTCCCGGCGGAGCTGGCCGCCGAGGTCACGCGCTCGCTGCACATCCCGACCATCGGCATCGGCGCCGGCCCGCACACCGACGCCCAGGTCCTCGTGTGGACCGACATGGCCGGTCTCACCGGCGGCAAGGTCCCGCGCTTCACCAAGCAGTACGCCAACCTCCGCGAGACGCTCGGCGACGCCGCCCGCGCCTTCGCGGAGGACGTCACCGGCGGGGCGTTCCCCGCCGAGGAGCACACCTTCCACTGACTCGGCGCCGGGGTTCCGGCAGCCGGGACGCGGGGCGCGGGGAGGACGCGCGCCCCGCGTCCGGTCGTCCCTCCGACGGGCCCCCCCCCGCGGGGCGGGGGGGGCGGGGGTGGTGTGTGGGGGGCGGGTGGGGGTTGTTTGGGGGCGGGGTGGGTGGGGGGTGGTGTTTTGGGGGCATTGCGCGGTCCCCCCA
>NZ_JBEZNW010000060.1:0-32371 GCF_040653355.1 Streptomyces sp. NPDC047971
GCGGCCCCCCGGGGGGGGGCCCCCGCCGGCCCCCCGGCCACGGGTTCACGGCGTCGGCCCCGCCCCGCCCGGGCCGGGCTCCGGGATCCGGGGCGTCCGGCGCTCCGGGGGGCTCAGCGGCCTCCGGGGCCTCAGCGGCCTCCGGGGGGCCCGTCGAGTCCCGGGCGCCCGCGAACGGGCTTCCAGGACTCAGACCTTGGCGTCCCTGGCGGCCGACAGCCCGACCCCGAGGGCCGCGCCGCAGACTCCCAGCACCAGCGCGATCGGCACCGTCCAGGAGCCGGTCGCCTGGTGGACGGCGCCGGCGGCGAGCGGCCCCGCCGCGGCCAGCAGATAGCCGACGGTCTGGGCCATGCCGGAGAGCCGGGAAGCGGTGGCCGCGTCGCCCGTCCGCAGCACGATCAGGGTCAGGGCGAGCCCCACCGCCCCGCCCTGGCCGACGCCGAGCAGTGCGGACCACAACCAGGCACCCTGCACGGGAGCGACCATCAGCCCCGCGTACCCCGCCGCGACCAACGTCGTGACGAGGACGACCAGACGACGCTGGCTCCGCATCCGCCCCGCCAGCAGGGGCACGGCGAACGCCCCGGCCACCTGGATCAGATTGTTGAAGGCGAAGACCACGCCGGCCGTCGAGCGGCTCATCCCGTGGTCGGTGAGGATCGTCGGCATCCAGGCGATCAGGACGTACGACCAGAGCGACTGCAGGCCCATGAAGAGCGTGACCTGCCACGCCAGCGCCGAGCGCCAGACGCTCCCGGCCGGCGCCGCGGGGACGGTCCGCACCTCGTGTCCCGTACGGCCCCGGGAGACCAGGACCTGCGGCAGCCAGGCGAGCGCGGCGAGGCCGGCGAGCAGCGACCAGAACCCGAGGGACCCTTCCCAGCCGCGGCCGAGCGCCTGCTCCAGCGGCACGGAGGCCGCCGCCGCGACCGTGGCGCCGGCGATCATCGCGCCCGTGTAGAGCGAGGTCATCGAGGCGGCCCGGTCGGCGAAGTCCCGCTTGATCAGGCCCGGCATCAGCACGTTGAGCAGGGCGATCGCCGTGCCGACCAGGACCCCGCCGCCGTACAGCGCGTACACCGACGGCAGGACGCGCACCAGGATGCCGACGGCGAGCAGTACCAGCGCCGCGGACAGCACCCGCTCCGCGCCGAAGCGCCGCCCCAGCCGGGGCGCGACCAGCGCGCCGACGCCGAGGAAGAGGACGGGTACGGACGTCACCAGCGAGCCGGCGGTCGACGACAGGCCGAAGGAGGCCGCGATCTCACCCGCGAGCGGTGACACGCTCGCGAGCGCCGCGCGCATGTTGAGCGAGGCCAGGACGATCGCGGCCAGTAGCAGGACCGGGTGCGAGAGGACGCCCCGCTGCCCCGCGGCAGCCGGGGCCGAGGGCAGGGCGTCGGCCCTCGCGTCGAGGACCGGCGGCCGGGACTCGGCCCTCACAGCGCCTCACCCGCCCGTTCCTCACGCGAGGTCACGGGTTCCGGTGCGCGCGTCCCCTGCGAGGTCACGGGTTCCGGTGCGCGCGGCTCACGCGGGGCGTCCGTCCCGCGCATCTCCCGTGGCTCGCCCGCCGCCCGTGCCTCCCCCGCGCGCGTCTCCCGTGGCTCGCCCGCTGCCCGTGCCTCCCCCGTCCGGACCGTCGGTGCCCGCTCGGGCCCCGTCCCGCCCGTCAGCGCCGTGATCGTCTCGATCGGAACCCGCAGCAGCTCCCGCGCCCCGGCCTCCGCCGCCTCCGCGTCCCCCGCCTCGATAGCCGAGACCAGGGCCTCGTGCGCGTCGATGTCGACCGGTGGCATGTCCCGGTCGCCGAGCGCCTCCACCAGCACCTCGTGCACCTGTGTGGAGAAGAAGCGGTACACCTCGGTGAAGGCCGCGTTGTGCGTGGCCTCGACGACGGCCAGGTGGAACGCCATGTCCGCGTCCGCGGCACGGTCGCCCTCCTCGCGGAGGGTCGTCAGCACCGCCCGCAGCCGCAGCAGGTCGTGGCTGTCCCGTCGTACCGCCGCGAGGCGTGCCGCCTCCGCCTCCAGCGCCATCCGCAGCTCCATGACGTCCCGCGCGCCCGCGTGCCGCACCCCGCGCAGGACGGCCGCCGGATCGGCGGTCGACCTGACAAAGGTGCCGTTGCCCTGACGGGACTCCAGCAGGCCCGCGTGGACCAGGACGCGCACCGCCTCGCGGACCGTGTTGCGTCCGACGCCCAGCTGCTCGGCGAGCGTGTGCTCGGTCGGGATGCGGTCCCCGACCCCCCATTCGCCCTGTGCCAGCTGGTCGCGCAACTGCTCCACCACGGAGTCCACCAAAGAGGTCCGCCCCGCCGCCTTCAGCCCCATCACCACTCCACACGAGATCACGCGCGATATTCGCCCGGTTGCCCAGTCATCCTACAACTGACGTCCGTGGTGGACGCCGGACTACTGTGGGCCCGTACGTGGACCGAACACCCTCACCACCTTCGGGAGTCAGTCATGTCAGACCGCTTCGACGTCGTCGTACTCGGAGCTGGCCCCGGCGGCTACGTCGCCGCCATCCGCGCCGCCCAGCTGGGCAAGCGGGTCGCGGTCGTCGAAGAGAAGTACTGGGGCGGTGTCTGCCTGAACGTCGGCTGCATCCCCACGAAGGCGCTCCTGCGCAACGCGGAGCTCGCCCACATCTTCAACCACGAGGCGAAGACCTTCGGCATCAAGGTCGACGGCACGGTCACCTTCGACTACGGCGACGCGTTCAGCCGTAGCCGCACGGTCGCGGACGGCCGGGTCAAGGGCGTCCACTTCCTGATGAAGAAGAACGGGATCACGGAGTTCGACGGCCGGGGCACCTTCGTCGACGCGAACACGATGCAGGTCGCCAAGTCCGACGGCACCACGCAGACGATCACCTTCGACAACTGCATCATCGCCACCGGCGCCACTCCGCGGCTGCTCCCGGGCACGGCCCGCAGCGAGCGTGTGGTGACGTACGAGGAGCAGATCCTCGCCGAGGACGTGCCGCAGTCGATCATCATCGCCGGCGCCGGCGCGATCGGCATCGAGTTCGCGTACGTGCTCCACAACTACGGCGTGAAGGTCACCATCGTCGAGTTCCTGGACCGGGTCGCGCCGCTGGAGGACGCCGACGTCTCCAAGGAGCTGGCGAAGCAGTACCGCAAGCTCGGCATCGACGTGCTGACCTCGACCCGCGTCGAGGCGATCGACGAGTCCGGCCCGCAGGTCCGCGTCACCGTCACCGGCAAGGACGGCGCGCAGAAGGTCCTGGAGGCCGACAAGGTGCTCCAGGCCATCGGCTTCGCCCCCAACGTCTCCGGCTTCGGCCTGGAGAACACCGGTGTGGCGCTCACCGAGCGCGGCGCGATCGAGGTCGACGGCCGCTGCCGCACCAACGTGCCGCACATCTACGCCATCGGCGACGTGACCGCGAAGCTGATGCTCGCGCACACCGCCGAGTCCATGGGTGTCGTCGCCGCCGAGACCATCGGGGACGCCGAGACCATGGAGCTCGACTACCCGATGATCCCGCGCGCCACGTACTGCCAGCCGCAGATCGCCAGCTTCGGCTGGACCGAGGCGCAGGCGCGGGAGAAGGGCTACGACGTCAAGGTCGCCAAGTTCCCCTTCACCGCCAACGGCAAGGCGCACGGCCTCGGTGACGCCACCGGCTTCGTGAAGATCATCGCCGACGCGCAGTACGGCGAGATCATCGGCGCCCACCTGATCGGCCCCGACGTCACGGAGCTGCTGCCCGAGCTGACCCTGGCGCAGCAGTGGGACCTGACGGTCAACGAGGTCGCCCGGAACGTCCACGCGCACCCGACGCTGGGCGAGGCCGTCAAGGAGGCCGTCCACGGTCTTGCCGGACACATGATCAATTTCTAGGGATTCTCCTGGTCCAGGGTGATAGGCACGGACGCGTGCCGAGTGAAACCCTCCCTGGTGGTGCACCGGGTGGCGAACCGTCCCGACCGATCAGGTCGTGGGTGCGGTCGTCACCCGGTACGCATCTCTGGCTGCTCGTCATCGCGATCACCAGCGTCGTCATCGCGGTCTCGTCGGACGGCCTGGAGCACTACCTCCTGCACCGCAACTCCAGCAATCTGCACCAGCTGTCCCACCATCCGCTGCAGGCCCTGCTCGGCAGCGCGTTCTGGATCGAGGACCCCTCCGACTTCGTCCTGTACGCGGTGCTGTTCGAGCTCTTCCACGCGCCGGTCGAGCGCTGGCTCGGGACGCTGCGATGGTTCCTCACGGTGGCCACCGCACACGTCGCGGCGACCCTCATCAGCCAGCAGGTCGTCCTGGAGGCGATCCGGGACCACGACGTGCCGCGCAGCATGGCGCATGTCGTGGACATCGGAGTGAGTTACGGGATCGCGGCGTCGATCGGCATCCTCACGTACCGGATCCCACGGCCCTGGCGGTGGCTCTACCTGGCGGCGGCGGTGACCGTCTTCGCCGTACCGCTCTTCACCAGCCACACGTACACGGATCTGGGGCACGCGATCTCGCTGGTGATCGGTCTCGCGTGCCGGCCGCTCACCCGGGGCGTCGAACCGCCCGGTAATTCGGTGGCCGCCGAACCTCCGCCGCGCGCACACTAGTTGTGCGGGAGACACCCGCCGTGAGACCGGGGAGGAGCGCGACGATGACCGACACCAGTTCGAGCCGGAGTTCGAGTCCGTCGAGCTCCCTGCAGGGCGGCGCCCCCTAGCGCCGCCGGGGCGGCCGCTTCGAGCGCGCGGGTCAGCCGCGCGGGCCGCCCACCCGGAGGATTGGCCGAGTGGTAAGGCAGCGGCTTGCTAAGCCGTCGTCGGGGTCACCCCCGCGCGCGTTCGATCCGCGCATCCTCCGCATGGCACCTGGACGGGCGGCGACCAGCGTGCGCACCCGCCGGGCGCCAAGGGCGGAGAGCCGCACCCGCCGGGCGACGGGGGCGGAGAGCCGCACCCGCCGAGCGACAGGGGCGGAGAGCCCGGCGCGATCCGGAAGGAACGCCCCAGGGGCGTCCTGTCGATCAGGCCGGGCTCGTCAGGACAACCGTTGTCCCGGGACCACACGCCTAGCCCGCGAGCAGGCGCTCCAGGACCACCGCGATGCCGTCCTCCTCGTTCGAGGCCGTCACCTCGTCCGCGACCGACTTCAGGTCGTCGTGGGCGTTGGCCATCGCCACGCCGTGCGCCGCCCAGCCGAACATCGGGACGTCGTTCGGCATGTCGCCGAAGGCGATCGTCTCGGCGGCCTTCACACCCAGTCGGCGCGCCGCGAGCGACAGGCCCGTCGCCTTGGTCAGGCCCAGCGGGAGGATCTCCACGATGCCGGGGCCGGCCATGACCACGTCCACCAGGCTGCCGACCGTCCGGCGGGCGGCACTCGCCAGCTCGTCGTCCGACAGCGTCGGGTGCTGGATGTAGAGCTTGTTCAGCGGAGCGGACCACAGCTCGGTCGGGTCCTCGAAGGGGACCACCGGCAGCGGGCCTTCCTGGACCCGGTAGCCGGGGCTGACCAGCACCTCGCCGTCGAGGCCGTCGCGGCTGGCGGCCAGCGCCAGCGGCCCGACCTCGGCCTCGATCTTGGACAGCGCGAGACCGGCGAGCTGCCGGTCGAGGGTGACGGAGGTCAGCAGGCGGTGCTCGCCCGCGTGGTAGACCTGCGCTCCCTGACCGCAGACCGCGAGCCCCTCGTAGCCGAGGTCGTCCAGGATGTGCCGCGTCCAGGGGACGGAGCGGCCCGTGACGACGATGTGCGCGGCCCCCGCCGCCACCGCGGCGGCGAGGGCGTCACGCGTACGGTCCGAGACCGACTCGTCGGCGCGCAGCAGCGTGCCGTCGAGATCGGTCGCGACGAGCTTGTACGGGAACGGGCTCACTTGGAGATCGGCTCCAGGACCTCACGGCCACCGAGGTACGGCCGCAGCACCTCCGGCACCCGCACCGAACCGTCCGGCAGCTGGTGGTTCTCCAGGATCGCCACGATCGTGCGCGGTACGGCGCACAGCGTGCCGTTCAGCGTCGCCAGCGGCTGGACGACCTTCTTGCCGTTCCGCTCGTCGCGCATCCGCACGGACAGGCGGCGCGCCTGGAAGCCGTCGCAGTTCGACGCCGAGGTCAGCTCGCGGTACTTGCCCTGCGTCGGGATCCACGCCTCGCAGTCGAACTTGCGGGAGGCGGAGGAGCCCAGGTCGCCGGTGGCCACGTCGATCACCTGGAAGGGCAGCTCCAGGCTGGTCAGCCACTGCTTCTCCCATTCCAGGAGCCGCTTGTGCTCGTTCTCGGCGTCCTCGGGAGCGACGTACGAGAACATCTCGACCTTGTCGAACTGGTGGACCCGGAAGATGCCCCGGGTGTCCTTGCCGTAGGTGCCCGCCTCGCGGCGGAAGCACGGCGAGAAGCCGGCGTAGCGCAGCGGGAGCTTGTCCGCGTCGATGATCTCGTCCATGTGGTACGCGGCGAGCGGCACCTCGGACGTACCGACGAGGTAGAAGTCGTCCTTCTCCAGGTGGTACACGTTCTCCGCGGCCTGGCCGAGGAAGCCGGTGCCCTCCATGGCGCGCGGGCGGACCAGCGCCGGCGTCAGCATCGGGATGAACCCGGCCTCGGTCGCCTGCGCGATCGCCGCGTTGACGAGGGCCAGCTCCAGCAGGGCGCCGACACCCGTGAGGTAGTAGAAGCGCGAGCCGGAGACCTTGGCGCCCCGCTCGACGTCGATGGCGCCCAGCGCCTCGCCCAGCTCCAGGTGGTCCTTGGGCTCGAAGCCCTCGGCCGCGAAGTCGCGGATGGTGCCGTGCGTCTCGAGGACGACGAAGTCCTCCTCGCCGCCGACGGGCACGTCCGCGTGGACGATGTTCCCGAGCTTGAGCAGGAGCGCGCGGGCCGTCTCGTCGGCCTCGTTCTGCTCGGCCTCGGCGGCCTTGACGTCGGTCTTGAGCTGCTCGGCCCGCTGCAGGAGCTCGGCACGCTCCTCGGGGGTGGCCTTGGGGATCAGCTTGCCGAGCGACTTCTGCTCGGAACGGAGCTCGTCGAAGCGGACGCCGGACGACCTGCGCCGCTCATCGGCGGAGAGCAGGGCGTCGACGAGGGCGACGTCCTCTCCACGGGCGCGCTGGGAGGCGCGAACACGGTCGGGGTCCTCACGGAGCAGGCGAAGGTCAATCACCCCACCAGGCTACCGGTGCGGGCTCGTGGCACCTCAACCGGATATAGCCTTGCGTGTCGCTTTGCCCGAATTGCCGGAGTTAGGAAATGCTCGCCCTATTCGTCAATAAAGCGGCCGCGAGCCCCCCGAAAAGGGGCGGATCGGCTTGCGCGACTTGACCGAACCGCCCTGTGGATCAAGGGGCTTCTCCACAGGGGAATCCCCCTCCCGGTGGTTATCCACAGGCTGTGCGGAAGATCTGTGGATTGCGGAAGAGATCGTTCCGAATCGACTCCGAGGGCCTCAGGATTCCCTGATCAAACCCCCCTCACACACTCATTCGGGTGGGAATTCCTCGCCCTAAAGAGTTGATCAATGGAATTGAGGTGACAGCGGCCGACTCGACGCACTGTGGACGCTTGTGGAGTGACTAGGGCGATTTGTCGACCATGTCTGCATGTGTTGTCGACTTGTCCCCAGGTCGAGAAGCGGCCCTGTGGATAACTTCTGTGGGTAACCGAAAAGTATGCAGGTAGGACTAGTGGTTCACACCTGTGGACGACCGCCCCCGGCATCGGGGGCGGTGGGGCACCCTCGGATCAGGCCCGACCGTCCTGGGCCCTCGCCAGCCAATCGGAGGCCGCCGTGAACTCCTCGTCCGACGTCCCGCGCCGCAGTCCCCGCACGTCCTCCCGCGAGACGCCGGCCCTCGGGTACGAACCGAGGAAGCGCACCTTCGGGCAGATCCGCTTGAGGCCCATCAGCGCCTCGCCCACCCGGCGCTCGGAGATATGACCCTCGGCGTCCACGGCGAAGCAGTAGTTCCCGATGCCCGCGCCCGTCGGACGGGACTGGATCAGCATCAGGTTGACCCCGCGGACCGCGAACTCCTGGAGCAGTTCGAGGAGCGCGCCGGGGTGGTCCTCGCCCAGCCAGAGCACGACCGAGGTCTTGTCCGCGCCCGTCGGAGCCGCCGGTCGTGCGGGTCGGCCCACCAGCACGAATCGGGTCTCGGCGTTCTCCGCGTCGTGGATCTCGGTGACCAGGGCCTCCAGCCCGTAGGTCGCCGCGGCGAACTCGCCGGCGAAGGCCGCGTCGAAACGCCCCTCCTGGACGAGTCGCGCGCCGTCCGCGTTCGACGCGGCCGACTCCCACAGGGCGTCGGGCAGGTGGGCCCGCATCCAGTTCCGGACCTGGGGCTGGGCGACCGGGTGCCCGGTGACCGTCTTGATCTCCGACAGGCTGGTGCCCGGCCGTACGAGCAGGGCGAAGGCGATCGGCAGGACCACCTCGCGGTAGATCATCAGCGGCTCGCCGGAAGCCAGCTCGTCCAGGGTCGCGGTGACCCCGCCCTCCACCGAGTTCTCGATCGGGACGAGGGCGGCGGCGGCCTCTCCGTTGCGTACGGCGTCCAGCGCGGCCGGCACGGAGACCATCGGGGCGAGCTCCCGGGTCGCGGCCTCGGGCAGCGTACGCAGCGCGGCCTCCGTGAAAGTGCCTTCGGGACCGAGATACGTATACCGGGTGGCTGACATACGGTCACCCTAATAGGCGCGGGACGTGCCGACCCCCTGGCCGCCCGGGCGGCGGGACCTACCGGCCCTGCCCGCCGGGACAGCGGGACCTACCGGCCCTGCCCGCCGGGACAGCGGGACGTACCGGCCCCGCCCGCCCCGGCTCAGGACTCCAGCAGCCGCTGGCCCACGTACTCGCCCTCGGCCGCCCCGCCCGGCACGGCGAACAGACCGCTCGCCTCGTGCCGGAGGAACGGGGACAGCGCGTCGCCCCGGTCGAGCTTGCGCTGCACGGGCACGAAGCCCCTCAGCGGATCGGCCTGCCAGCAGACGAAGAGCAGCCCCGCGTCGGGTGTGCCGTCCGGGCCGATGCCGTCGTGGAAGGAGAAGGGCCTGCGGAGCATCGCCGCTCCGCCGTTCTGTTCGGGGGCGGAGATCCGGGAGTGGGCGTTGTCCGGGATGACGAGTTCGCCGTCCGGTCCGATCTTGTCGAGATCGAGTTCGGTCGTCTCGCTCCCGCCGGTGAGCGGGGCACCGTCCGACTTCCGTCGGCCGATGACCTTCTCCTGCTTGTCGAGGGGGAGCGCCTCCCAGTCGTCGAGCAGCATCCGGATGCGACGGACGACGGCGTACGAACCTCCGGCCATCCACTCCTGGGCCCCGGCGGCGCCGCCCGTGGTCTCCGGGACGAAGATCCGCCGGTCGAAGTCGGGCTCGGAGGGCTTGGGGTTGCCGGTGCCGTCGACCTGACCCATCAGGTTCCGCGCCGTCATCGGTGTGGCGGTGGCGCCGGCGGAGCGGTTGAAGCCGTTCATCTGCCAGCGGACCCCGGCCGCCGCGCCCGCGTCCTTCTGGAGCGCGCGCAGGGCGTGGAAGGCGACCAGGGCGTCGTCCGCTCCGATCTGCACCCACAGGTCGCCCTCCGACCGCTTCGGGTCGAGCGCGTCGGCGGAGAAGGCGGGCAGCGGATCGAGCTGGGCCGGGCGGCGCGCGGTGAGTCCCGTACGGCCGAAGAAGGAGTGCCCGAAGCCGAAGGTGACCGTCAGCGAGGAGGGGCCCGCGTCCAGGGCGATACCGGTGTCGTCGGTCGACGGCTCGCCCGCCATCAGCGCCTTCGCCGTCGCCGACCAGCGGCGCAGCAGTGCGGCCGCCTCCTTCCGGCCCGCGCCCGGCGCGAGGTCGAAGGCGATCAGATGGCCCCGCGACTGAAGCGGAGTGGTGATCCCCGCTTGATGTTTCCCGTGAAACATCGCCCGCGTCGCCCCGACCGTCGTCAGCGCCTTCGCGTCCGTGGTCGCCGAGGAGCCGGAGCCGGTGACCGCCGCGTACACCCCGGCGCCGCCGCCGGCGCCGAGGACGATGCCCGCGGCACCCGCGGCGCCGACCGTACCGAGCACGCGCCGGCGGGAGATCTCAAGCTTGTCGTCGTCGCTCACGTGGCTCAGCCGATCTTCACGTTCTTGTCGATGGTGGTCTGGTCGATGTCGGACGTACGGACCGTCACCTGGATCTGCCATTCGCCGGCCATCGGGATCTGGACGCCGCTCGCGCTCCAGTGTCCGGTCTGGATCCGGTCGGGCACGACCGGCAGCGGGCCGACGTTCTTCTCCTTCAAGGTGAACGCCACCTTGATCTCGGGCACGTCCAGCGGGCGCCCGTTGGGCCGGTCGACATAGATGTGGAGGGCGTTGGCCCCCGTACGACCGGGGTCGAGGCTGAGCCGTACCGTCCCCTTGCCGTCCACGCCCCCGGTGTCGAAGGGCAGCCGGATGTCCACGGGGCGCTCGGGCACGGCGGTCGAGCCGGACGCGGCCTGGGAGCGCCCCGCCTCCTCCTCCGTACGACCGGGTTCGGTCGAGGTGAGGACGGTGGTCACGGCGAGCAGGACCACGGCGACGACGGTCTCCGTCAGGACGGAGCGGCGCAGGCCGGTGCGCTCGGGGTCGGCATCGCGGTCGCGCTTCTTCCGGGCGGTGGCGACGGCGACCCGCTGCCGGGCGAGCTGGGCAGCCCGCTCGGGGTCGACGGGCTCGTCCGGGGCGGTCGCCGCGGAGGAGCCGTCATCGGTGCCGACGGCCTCGTCGTCCGCCTCGTCCGCCTCCTCCTCCGTGTCGGCGCCCGGGCCGTCGTCCGTGCCGGCCCCCGTGTCGGCGTCGTGACCCGCGTCGTCGTCGGTGCCCGCGTTCGTTCCGGGCCCGTCGGCCTGCGTGCCGCCGTCATCGCCGGTGGCGCCGGTCTCGTCGGACGCGGTGGTCTCCCCGTCGGTGTCCTCGTCGGCTCCGGCCCTCGCCGGGGCGCCGAGCCGCTGGGTCCAGCGGCGGGAGATCCACGCGATCCCCACCAGCACGGCCACGAGCCCGACCTTGACCAGCAGCAGCTGTCCGTACGACGTGCCGGTCAGGGCCGACCAGGAGCCGACCTGCCGCCAGGACTGGTAGAGCCCGGTCGCGGCCAGGACGACCACCGAACCGAAGGCGACCTTCGAGAAGCGCTCGACGGCCGCGCGCTCGATGTCGGGCGCCCGGTAGAGCGCGACGAGCAGCGTGGTCAGGCCGCCCAGCCAGGCCGCGACCGCCAGCAGGTGCAGGATGTCGACGGGCATGGCGATGCCGGGCTGAAGGCCGGTGGAGGCATGCTCGGCGAGCGCCCAGGTTCCCGCGACGCCGGTCGCCACCACGCCGCCGCCGATCGCGAGTCCGAAGGTGAGGTCCTTCTTCTCCTTCTCGTCGGTCCGCTTCGTGTAGGCGCCGAAGAGCACGGCGACGAAGAGCGCCGCCGCGCCCAGCAGCATCAGCCGGGAGATGAGCGCGGCTCCGGTCTTCGTCTCCAGGACGGACTTCAGTCCGCCGAGGTCGAAGGCGTCGGCGAGTTCGCCGGAGCCGGTGTACGGGTTGCGCAGCAGCAGCATGACCAGGGTGGCCGCGGTCAGTGTCAGCCAGCCCCTGACGACGAGCCGCTGCACGGGACGCACACCGGCGCCGCGCGGCCAGCAGGCCAGCACGAAGGCGCCGCCGCCGACGAGGACGACGAAGCCGGCGTAGGAGACGTAGCGGGCGATGCCGTACAGCGTGCCGACGAGCCCGCCGCCGGCCGCCTGTTCGGGCAGGGCGACGGAGGTCTGGGAGGGGGCGCCGACGGAGAAGGTGAAGGCGCCCGCGATGGGGTGGCTGTCCGCCGAGACGGTCTGCCAGGCGACGGTGTACGTGCCCTCGGGCAGGCCGGAGCGGAGCCCCACCCCGTACTTGACGATCGATCCGCTGCACAGGTCGCGGATCTCTCCGGTGTCCACCCGCTTCCCCGCCGGGTCGAGGACCCGGATCGAGTCGGTGCTCATGGCGACCTGCTCGGAGAAGGTGAGGTTGACGTCCTTGGGGGCGGTGGCGACCACCGCCCCGTCCTCGGGGTCGCTGCCGGTGAGCGCGGCGTGCGCGGCCGCGGGGCCGGCGCCGGCGAGCAGCGCGCCGAGGAGCGCGGCCGTGACGAGCAGCAGCCGGGTCAGGGCGGTGCCGAGGCGCGGGGCGGTGGCTGTCATCTGTGTGTCAGTCCCTCAACTAGCTCAGTGCTGCTTCGGGTTGTGGGTGGCCGCCTCGACGGGCAGCTCCACCTTGATGGGCGCGGCCTTCTCGAAGTGCAGCTCGATACCGACCTTCTCGCCCTGCTTCGGCTGCGTCTTCAGCCCCATGAACATGATGTGGCTGCCACCGCGTTCGAGCTTCAGCTCACCGTTGGCAGGGATGTCGAAGGACTTCACCTGCTGCATCTTCTGGTTCTTCGTCTCGTGGATCTGTACGTCGTCCGAGATCGGGCTGGTGACGGAGGTCAGCTTGTCGGCCGTTCCGCTGTCGTTGGTGATGGTCAGGAAGCCGCCCGCCATGTCCATCACGGGCTGCGGCATGAACGCGCCGCTGACCTTCAGTTCGGGCTTGCCGTCCGCCTTGTCGGAGGAGCTGTCGGAGGAGCACCCCGTCAGCGCCAGGCTCCCGGTGAGGGCGACGGCGGCGATCAGGGTGGTGGTGCGGCGGTTCACGGGTTCTCCCCCTTGATGATCTTCGGCAGGTCCTTGGCGTAGTCCTCGACGGTCGTGTCCTCGCCGTACAGGACGTAGCCCTGGTCGGTCGTGGGCGAGAAGGCGATCACCTGGGCTCCGTGCATGGAGACGACCGAGCCGTCCTTCCCCTTCTTCGGCGGGTCGATGCCGATGCCGATCTGACGGGCGCCCGCCTGGATCGTGGAGAAGTCGCCGGTGAGACCGGTGAAGGAGGGGTCACCCGCGGCCGGGAGCCACTTGGCCAGTTCGGCCGAGGTGTCCCGCTCGGGGTCGGTGGTGACGAAGACGACCTGGAGCTTGTCCTGGTCCGCCTTGGGGAGCTGCTTCTTGGCGATGGCGATGTTGCTCATCGTCAGCGGGCAGACGTCGGGGCAGTGCGTGTAGCCGAAGTAGATCAGCGTGGGCTTGCCCTTGGTCCGCTCGCGGAGGTCGAACTTCTGGCCCTTGGTGTCCGTGAGGACGAGGTCGGGCTTGGTGAACGGCCGGTCGAGGACCGTCGCCGCCTTGGTGGAGCTGCCGTCGGAGGAGACCTCGGCGACGGCCCCGTTTCCGGAGCCCGTCGCCTTGTCGTCGCCTCCGCCGAGGCCGACGACGGCCGTCACCGCGAGGGCGGCGACGATCGCGACGGCCGCGGCGACGAGCGGGACGCGACGGCTCGGCCGCGCCCCCTCATCGGTCTTCGGATCGGTCGACTTCTGGACTGACATGGATCGTGTTCTCTCTGACGAAAGGGGTTCAGGCCGAGCGGCGACGGCCCGCGAGCAGACCGAAGGCGACACCGGCGACGCCCACGAGGATGCCGACGACACCGAGCACACGGGCGGTGGTGTCACTGGTGTCGGAGCCGGCGGCCTCGGTGTGGGACTTCTCGGACCCGGCCTTGTCGTCGTGACCGGCCTTGTCGTCCGTCTTCGCGGCGCCGCCGTGGTGGTCCTCGGTGGCCGCGGAGAGCTTCAGCACCGGGGCGGGGTTCTGCGGCTCGGCCGCGCCCTCCTTGGTCTCCTCGATCCAGCGGACGACCTCGTTGTTGTCGTAGGTCTGGATGGCCTTGAGGACGAGCTGGTCGGCGTCCTCCGGCAGCTGGCCGAGCGAGAGCGGGAACTGCTGGAACTGCCCCGGGCCGATCTTCGAACCGTCGGCGGTCCAGGTGACCTTGGAGACGGCCTCGTTGATCTTCTTGCCGTGCAGCTCCAGCGGCTTGGCGAGCTTGGACTTGGTGACCTCGGCCTTCCAGCCCGGCACCGGCTGCGGCATCACGGACGCGAGCGGGTGGTCGGTGGGGAAGTTGACCTCGACCTTGACGGTGGAGGCGTTGTCGCGCTCGTTGGGGACCTTGATGTTGACGGTCGCGTAGCCGCCCTTCGCGGCCTCGCCCTGCGGCTGCACGCTGACGTGCGCGAAGGCGGTTCCGGAGAGCAGGACGACGGAGGAGACGGCGATGCCACCGGCGAGGGCGATACGGGAGACGTTCATGGCAGAGGACACTCCAGCTCGGGAGAGAAGGGGAAGGACCGCCGCGCCGACGGCCGGGAACGACGCGAGTCGACGCGAACGACCGGTCACGGGCGCGTGGATGCGGAACATCGCGGCCCGCTCCCTGTGAGCGGTCCGCGTCAGGCTGCGAGGACGCAGTCGGCGGTCGGCGGGCCGCGACGGATCACCGTGTGCTGGAGTGCTGCCGCGACAGGCGGCGCGGAGGCGTCGGCCGCGGTACGGGCGGGGCGGCGCGGACCGGCCGTCGGCAGCCCGGGCAGACCGGAGAGGAGCGCCCGTACGAGAGCGAGTGCGGCGCGCAGGGAGCGGACGAGGGCGCCTTCCGCGAGCTCGGTCGCTCCCTGGGCGGAGAGCCTGACGAGCCGGCCGAGGGCGAGGTCGCCGCGGCGCAGCAGCCAGCCGGTGGCGAGCGCGGCCAGCAGATGGCCGAGCACCATGGGCAGGTCGGGCAGCAGCTCGGCGTTGTGCGCGGCGCCGGTCGCCACGTGGGCGGCGTGCGGCCGGCCGGCCGCGGCGGCCGGGTCGAGACCGGCGTCGGTGATGATCCGGGTCGCGTCGGCGGGGCTGAGCGACGCGGCGCCCGCGCCGCAGACCAGCTTGGCGGCCATGCGGATCAGCGCGTCGTCGGAGGCCGGGCCGAGTGCTCCGGCCGTGAGCGGACGCTGTCCGAGTCCGAACAGCACGTGCAGTCCGAGCTGTCCGCCGGCCAGCGCCGTGACGATGACGGGCAGCGAGCGCTCCCGCCCGGCGAAGAGCACGGTGATGCCGAAGACGCCGAGGAATCCGGCGACGACGGCCCACGGCGCGATGCCCGCGCACGCGGCGACGGCGTGTCCGAGCCCGGACAGCACGACGCAGACCGCGGTGAACACCGCGGCCCTCAGCAGACGCGGTGCGAGCGCGGGGGCAGACATGGCGGGGCCATCATCGCACCAGCCCCCCACCTGCCATACGGCAGGTCCGGAAGATCACCGTTTGGCTGCTTCGGGCCGGACATACACCGGCGTCCGGCGTGCCCACATCCGCCGAATGAGGGCTCTTGTCTTCCCCGGGGGCTTACGGACCCCCGAGGGCGGCAATACGTATCGGTATGTCGCGCCGCAGCATGTCGAGCCGCAGCCAGGAGGCTGAAGCATGAGCATCTGGTGGTCCTTCCAGCTGAGGCGCGAGGCCGCGAGCGTGCCGCTCGCCCGGCGGCTCCTTCTCGGCACGATGGAGACCGCGGGCGTCGACCCGGACGTGTCCTACGAGTTGTCGGTGGCCCTGACCGAGGCGTGCGCCAACGCCGTCGAGCACGGTGGCGACACCGGATCCGGCATGGCCTCCGAGGCGTACCGGGTCACGGCCTATCTCGACGGCGAGACCTGTCGGATCGAGGTGGCGGATTCGGGGCCCGGCTTCTCGGGGTGTCCGCTGCCCGCCGCCGAGGACGCCGAGAACGGTCGTGGTCTGCGGCTGATCGAGGAGCTCGCCGACCACGTCCACTTCGGCCGCACGGGCCGGGGCGGGGCGCTCGTGAGCTTCGACAAGATCGTCAAATGGCGGGCGGACGCCCCCCTCGCGCTGACCTGAATCCGGTGACCCGTGACGGCCCGATCCGTCGACGTACGACGGAAGGGCCCCCGCCGACGTGATCGGCGGGGGCCCTTCCGGTACGGACGGCGTGGTCAGCCCTTCAGGCCGGCCATCCATGCCTCGACCTCGTCCGAGCGGCGCGGGAGCGACTCGGAGAGGTTCCGGTTGCCGTCCTCGGTGACGAGGATGTCGTCCTCGATACGGACGCCGATGCCGCGGTACTCCTCCGGCACGGTCAGGTCGTCGGCCTGGAAGTAGAGCCCGGGCTCGACCGTCAGGCACATGCCCGGTTCGAGGGTGGTGTCCACGTACGACTCGGTGCGCGCGGCGGCACAGTCGTGGACGTCCATGCCGAGCATGTGACCGGTGCCGTGGAGGGTCCAGCGGCGCTGGAGACCCAGCTCCAGGACGCGGTCGGCCGGGCCCTCGACGAGACCCCACTCGACGAGCTTCTCGGCGAGCACCCGCTGGGCCGCGTCGTGGAAGTCGCGGTAGGCGGCGCCGGGCTTCACCGCGGCGATGCCGGCCTCCTGCGCCTCGTACACGGCGTCGTAGATCTTGCGCTGGAGCTCGGTGTAGCGGCCGTTGATCGGCAGCGTGCGGGTCACGTCGGCGGTGTACAGCTCGGTGGTCTCGACGCCGGCGTCGAGGAGCAGCAGGTCACCGGAGCGGACCGGGCCGTTGTTGCGCACCCAGTGGAGGGTGGTGGCGTGCGGTCCCGCGGCGCAGATGGAGCCGTAGCCGACGTCGTTGCCCTCGACGCGGGCACGCAGGAAGAACGTCCCCTCGATGTAGCGCTCGCTGGTCGCCTCGGCCTTGTCGAGGACCTTGACGACGTCCTCGAAGCCGCGGGCGGTGGAGTCGCACGCCTTCTGGAGCTCGGCGATCTCGAAGGCGTCCTTGACGAGGCGGGCCTCGGAGAGGAAGACGCGCAGCTCCTCGTCGCGCTCGGCGGTGACCTTGTCGGTCAGGGCCGCCTCGATGCCGGCGTCGTGGCCGCGGACGGCGCGGACCGGTCCGGTGGCCTCCTTGAGGGCGGCGGCCAGTTCGCGCACGTCCTTGGCCGGGATGCCGAGGAGCTGCTCGGCCTCGGTCAGGGAGTGCCGGCGGCCGACCCACAGCTCGCCCTGGCCGTCGAGCCAGAACTCGCCGTTCTCGCGGTCGGAGCGGGGCAGGAGGTAGATCGTCGCCCGGTGGCCGTCCTTGGTGGGCTCCAGGACGAGGACGCCGTCCTCGGTCTGGTCGCCGGTGAGGTAGGCGTACTCGGTGGAGGCGCGGAAGCTGTACTCGGTGTCGTTCGAGCGCGTCTTCAGGTTGCCGGCGGGGATCACCAGGCGCTCGCCCGGGAAGCGGGCGGAGAGCGCGGCGCGGCGGGCCGCGGTGTGCCCGGCCTGCGCGATCGGCCGCAGGTCGTGCAGCTCGGTGTCGGCCCAGCCGGACTTCATGTTCTCGGCGAGCTCGTCGGAGACGCCCTGGTACAGGCCGTTCTTGCGCTGCTTGATCGGTTCTTCGGACTCGTCCGGGGTTTCCGGGGTGAGCTCGTCTGCCACGGGGGGTCTCCTTTGGTACGACACTGAACCCCCTCCATCGTACGGTCGTACGGAAGGGGGCCCAGGGCCGGAAGACCCATTACCGCTGAGTCACCTGTGGTCTACGCGCGGCTGTCCCGGCGCTCCCCGCTCATTCGAAGCGGGCCGCGAGCAGGACGACGTCCTCCCCGTCGGCATCGTGGTCGAGCCCTTCGGGCAGCAGGGTCCGCAGCACGTGGTCGGCGATGGCCCCGGGGTCGGTACGGGCCGCCTTCGGCACGCTCGCGGCGGCCGCGTGGAGCCGTGCGAAGGCCCGGTCCATGGGGTCGCCGGTCCGGCGCAGCAGCCCGTCGGTGTACAGCAGCACCGTTTCTCCGGGTGCGGGGACGATCTCGACGCTCGGCGCCTCCCAGCAGGCGAGCATCCCGAGCGGCGCGGACAGCGAGGTCTCGACGTACTCGGTGCGGTGGTCGCCGATGATCAGTGGCGGGGTGTGCCCGGCCCCGGCGAGGACGAGCTTGCGCTGCTTCGGCTCGGAGTAGGCGAAGAGCGCGGTGGCCGAGCGGGCGGGCTCGGTCAGCCGGAGCAGGAGTTCCAGATCGGACAGGACGGCGACGGGGTCCTCGCCCTCCATGACCGCGTACGCCCGCAGGGAGGCGCGCAGCCGTCCCATGGCGGCGAGCGCGCTGGGACCGGTCCCTGACACGGAGCCGACGGCGAGCCCGAGGGCGCCCTCGGGCAGCGGCAGCGCGTCGTACCAGTCGCCGCCGCCCCGGGGGCCGGTGCGGTGGCGGGCGGCGAGCTGGACGCCGGGGACGCGGGGAAGGCGGCTGGGCAGCAACTCCTCGGCGACGGTGGCGACCTGGACGCGGGCGCGCTCCAGCTCCAGGAGGCGGGCGAGGTGTTCGGTGGCGTAGCGGCAGTAGAGGCCGATCAGATGGCGCTGACGCTCGACCGGTTCGGCGGGCTCGTCGTACAGCCAGACCACGGCGCCGAGCTTTCCGGCCTCGGTGGCGAGCGGCAGGGCGTAACTGGCGGCGTAGCCGAGCCGGGCGGCGACCTCGCGGTGGCGGGGGTCGAGGCCCGCCTCGCCGAGGAGGTCGGGGACCGCGACCGGATCGGGGACGGCGGCGGAGTCGGGGGCGTTGTGCGGATCGCGGCCGGATCCGGAGCCGGTCGGTTCGGGAAGACCGTCGAGGATGCGGCCGTAGGACGTGGCACTGCGCGGCACGGTCTCGATGGTGCCGAGCTCCGCGTGGGCGAGACCGAGGCCGACGGTGGAGGCCGGACCGAGTCCGTCGGCGGGTTCGAGGACGGCCATGCCGCGGCGGGCGCCGACGAGGGCGGCGCCGGCGCGCAGTACCTCACGCAGCGCTTCGTCGAGCGTGCCGGTCCTGACCAGGCGTTCGGTGAGTTCGTGGAGGGTGGTGAGGTCGGAGACCCAGCCGGCGAGCCGGTCCTGGATCAGCTCGCCGGGGATGTCGGGGAGGGGCGCGTCGGAGGGGACGACGGGCGGGGCGGGCGCGGTAGTGTGCGCGGGCGACGGAACAGTGGAATCGATTCCGGCCACTTTCGGCAGGTGCGGGGCGCTCATGTCCACCGGCCTTCCGACCGGCGCGTTTCGCTCAATAGCATCGCAAACCCCCATGTCAATCTGCGCCGCTAGCAGTGCATCCACATGTACACGCACAACAGGAGCGATGTCCAGCATTGTCCCCACGGGACTTGTGGTGTCTGTGGGGTTTGGCAGAAGGGTTGAAGTGAAGGCCAAGTTGGCTGAAAATTACCCCCACCGTGCACCTTTTGCGGTCGACTGGCGTCGTTTGAAAGCGCGTTGATTTGAACGTGATGGGTACGTAGACGGTGATGGCCAGGGGCAGTCGAAGCAGCCCCGGAACCTGGCAGGGTGCCTGGGCGTCCTCACCGCCGCAGGCCGCGCCCCTCGAGTGGACGACGAGCCTCAGCTCGGCCCCTCCCGCCCCACGACGGGGCGGTGAACCGCCGACCTTGTACGCGCTGATACGCACAGTGAAGTGATCTGCACATGGTGTGATGTGGATTCGGCGTTCAACGGAAAGGAACGAGCGCTCATGCGCGAGATCCTCGGAAGGCGACGCAGGCTCCGGTTCCGGCGCAAGGAGAGGACTGTCCAGCTCGACGCGGCGCTCGTGTGCGCCACCGAGTGGGACTGGCCCGTACTGCCCGGCGTGGGGCTGAAGACGACGACGCGTACGTCCGGAGGAGTGGGCTGCGCCTGCCCCGACCCGCAGTGCGTCGTTCCCGGCGCACACCCCTTCGACCCCGGCCTGCTCGCGGCCACCACCGACGAGCGCATGATCCGCTGGTGGTGGACCCGTCGGCCGGAGGCCCCGATCGTCCTGGCCACCGGCGGCAGGGCGCCCTGCGCGGTGAGCCTGCCGGCCGTCGCGGGCGCGCGCGCCCTGGCCGCCCTCGACGTGATGGGCATGCGGCTCGGCCCCGTCGTGGCGACCCCGACCCGCTGGTCCCTGCTGGTCGCCCCGTACGGCCTGGAACAGCTCGGCGAACTGCTCTACGCGAAGGACAGCGTGCCCAGCTCGCTGCGCTTCCACGGCGAGGGCGGCTACCTGCTGCTGCCGCCGTCGACCGCGGGGACGGGGCAGGTGCGCTGGGAACGCGCGCCGTTGGAGGGCTCGGCCAGGCCATGGCTGCCGGACGTGGAGGCCGTCGTGGACGCGCTGGTGGAGGCGAGCACGGGCGCCCCTGAGGGCGGCAGCAGGCTCGCCTACTGAGGCTCTCGTGCTGAGGCGCGGGGAGCCGCTCGGCGTCCGCCGGGCGATCCGGGCCGGCGGCGCACGCCCATCCGGCAGGCGGCGGCCTCGGGGCCGCCGTCGGCATCCGCGTCACCCGAACGGGTGTGAGGCGGCCCGACTTGTACGGGAAACGGGCGCGCGACGCGCTGCGCGCCCCCGATCCGCCGATATCTTCGGCCCACCGTTCACGAGTCGCAGCCAGCCGGGCAGGTGGGTCCCATGAATCTCCGCATGATCGGGCTCGGGGCCGTCGTGCTGTGTGCCACGCTGCTGCCGCTGGCCGCACTCGCGGGCCCGGCGGCCGGTCCCGTGCCCGGCGACGACGCGAAGTCGAAGGCCGACGGCGGCCTCCTGTCCGGCCTCGGACTCGGCGCCTCCGAGGAGCGGCCGAAGACCCCGCCCACGACTCCGACCGGGCCGAAGCAGCCGGCGACCGCGGACCTCCCCGGTCACGCCTCGCACTGCGGACCCGAACTGACCTCCCCCGACGGGATCGAGGCACAGACCTGCGTCCTCACCGAGGGGCCCGACACCTGGGCGCGCACGTACTACCGCAACGCCACGGGCCAGCGACTGGACTCCGTACTCACGCTCATGGGCCCCGCGATGCGAACCGTACAAGTGCGTTGTGCCATCCCGGCACAGGACGAACCAGGGGCTTGTGAGACGCCCCGTGAGCGCGCGCGGGGTGCGGCTTCGGCATATTCGGCCGTGGCGGAATTCGCGGGCGCGGGAGAGGGTGACAGCACGCCCCTGCTGTTGCGGTCGGGGAGCAACGCGGCGGGCACGGGCGGTAGTTGAGCGCGGGACGGGATCCGTCCGGGCATGAGAAGGCCCGATCGCTGGCGACGGGGGATGCACCAGCGACCGGGCTTCTAGAACCGTAACAAGAGATCTGCGGTTCGCAAATTCGATCTCGGTTATTCGGACAGGGATTTATCAGGTCGTGCGGCGGAGTTGTGGCGGAAGTCACCGACTGATCGGTCTGTCAGTGACGGCAGCCACCTCGTGTGTCAGCTGAGAGTGACCTGACGGTTGGTGAGACCGCCGCGGGCCCGGCGCTCCTCCGGCGTCAGCGGGGCGTCCGAGGCGAGCGCGGCGGCGAGCCGCTCGGCGAACTCGGCGGCCGGCTTCTCGCAGTCCTCGGCACGCATCGAGGTGGGCAGGTCCCACACGGGGACCATGAGGCCGTGCGCCCGGAAGGAGCCGACGAGGCGGGTGTCCTCGACGAGGGCGGAGGTGCCGGCGGCGTGCAGGCGGGCGAGTGCGTCGAGGAGCTTCTCCTCGGGGTGCGGCATGACCCAGCGGAGGTGGTTCTTCTCCGGGGTCTCGCACCAGTACGCCGCGTCCACACCGGTCAGCTTGACGGTGGGGATGGCGGCCGCGTTGGCGCGCTCCAGGGAGGCGGTGACCTCGGGGTTGGAGTTCTCGGCGGACTCCGGAATCCAGAATTCGAAGCCCTCGTGCACGACCGGCGCAAAATCGCTGTTCGGGTCGAGGAGGTCTTGCAGACGCGGGCCCTCGGCAGACACACGACGGGGCGCGACCGGGGTGCCGGGCTCCGCTTCCAGCGCGCGCTGGAGGGTGTCGGCGAGGTCGCGGGCGAGGTCGCCGGAGGACGAGTCGTTCTGCAGCGCGAGCAGCACGGAGCCGTCGTCGCGGCGCAGCGCCGGCCACGCCATCGGCAGGACGGTCGCGAGCGTCACGGAGGGCACGCCCTCGGGCAGCCCGTCCTTGAGGGTGAGCGGGACGGTGGCGGCGGGCACCAGTTCGCGCAGCGCGACCCAGTCGCACTCGCCGGGCAGTCCCTCGAAGGGGCGCTGGACGAGCTCGGTCACGGCGTGCGCGGCGGCCCGGCCGTGACACGCCTTGTAGCGGCGGCCCGAACCGCACGGGCACGGCTCGCGCGCACCGACGACCGGGATCTCCCCGTTCGTGACCTGTGCCTTGGCGGCCTTCGACTGGGGGCGCTTCTTGGCCATGGTGTGGCTTCTCCCGATAGCGGCAGTGCGGTGGTGCAGGGCCGTGCAGTGGCGCACAGCACTGTGTCGGGCGAGCCTAGCCGTACGGAGGCGATGCGGGGCTCAGGGCGGGAAGGTCGGTGTCCGTCTGTCGCCGCCCGCTGCCCGCCGCCCGCGGCCGCCGCCCGTTGCGAGGTCGCCCGTCGCCCGGGGTCGGCGGGGTGCCGTCCGTCGCCCGGGGCCGGCCGGGTGCCGTCCGTCGCCCGTCGCTCGCCAGTCCTCGGGGCGCCGCGCGCCTGTCGGACCGCCCTTTGCCGCCCGGCCCCGTGCCCGACCCGGCCGCCCGGTTCGCCGTGCGGGTCTTCGGGCCGGTCGTCGCGGCTCGGTCGTCGTGGCTCGGTCGATTCGCCCCGCCGTCAGTCCAGGTCGTCGTACGCGTCCAGGAAGTCGAAGCCCGAGCCGCCGCCGACCCTCGCCGCGAAGTCCTCGCGTCGATGGCCCTCGGTGACGATCACCCAGACCGTGACCTCGCCGGTCGCGCTGTCCCGTACGCCCCAGTCCTGAGCCAGCGCGCCGATGATGTTCAGCCCACGGCCGCCGCGCGCGGTGACCGAGGGCGTCGAAGGAACAGGGCGTGTGGGACCACCGCCGTCCGTCACCTCGACCGTCAGGCCCCCCGACGCGTCGATGCGCCACGCGGCTCTGACGTCCCCGTCACCCACCTCGGCCCGCCCCAGCGGCCTGCCGTGCCGACAGGCATTGCTGAGGAGCTCGGAAAGGATCAGTACCGCATCGTCGACGACCGATTCGGACATCCCGCTGCGGCTCAACTGCTCCCGCATACGGTGTCGCGCCTCACCCACGCCCGCAGGGCCATGGGGTACGGCCATGCTCGACGACGTGGGCACCTCCTGTGCCACCACCAACGCCACCCCCGAGACCTCCTTTGCCCCACGCCACGGTGTGGATGCCCCAATGGCCTGGACCGGAAACCGGCCAAGGGACCTCCGGTGACGCACTCGTGACGATCGAGTACGGGCCGAACGCGCCGGTGCACTCCCCGTAAGCCGCGATACGGGTGGGGAGAACGGGTCAAACGCGGCCCAACTGGGACAGCACCTGCTTGGGGCGATTGGTGATGATCGCGTCGACGCCGAGCCGCTCGCACAGCTCGACATCCTCCGGATCGTCCACGGTCCACACATGGACCTGGTGCCCGGCCTTCTGGAGCCGAAGGATCACGGTGGGGTGGTGGCGGACGATCCGGATCGACGGACCGGCGATCCGCGCGCCCGACGGCAGCCGTCCGTCCCGCAGCCGCGGGGTGACGAACTGCGACAGCGAGACGGTGGGGAGGGTCGGCGCGGCAGCCGCGATCCGGCTGAGGGAGCGCGGGGAGAAGCTCATGACGCGCACCGGGGAATCCTCCGGAGCCGCCGGCTCCGCGAGGCCGAACCGCTTGAGGAGGGTCAGCAGCCGCTCCTCCACCTGCCCCGCCCAGCGGGTGGGGTGCTTGGTCTCGACGGCGAGCTCTATCCGCCGCCCGGCGTCGGAGACCAGCTCGAGGAGGCGCTCCAGGGTGAGTACGGAGGTGAGCTCGGGGTCCTTCCAGTCCGGGCTCTCGCCCGCCTCCTCACGCCCCTTCCAGGTGCCGAAGTCGAGCGCGGCGAGGTCCGCGAGCTCCAGGGCGGAGACGGCGCCGCGGCCGTTGGAGGTGCGGTCGACCCGGCGGTCGTGGACGCAGACGAGGTGGCCGTCGGCCGTGAGCCGGACATCGCACTCGAGCGCGTCGGCGCCGTCCTCGATGGCCTTCACATAGGCGGCCAGAGTGTGCTCCGGGGCGTCCTCGGACGCTCCGCGGTGGGCGACCACCTGAACAGGGACGCGGTTGGTGTGCTGCCGTGCGTGGGTCACCGCGTCATGGTGCCATTGGCGGGGCGGCCGTATCGGATCGTGTCCGTTCTGTCCTTATATAAAGAATCGGGTGCCGATGCACAGCTCCGGCTTACAGTGGCCTGACGTCCTGTGGGAAAAGCTGTTCGCAGCACCCTAGTGAGGGCACCCACCCGTGCAGTGAACGAGGAGAGAGCTGTGAGCACCGACAACGAGGGCAACGCGGTTCCGGCGGACCCGAATGCCCCGTCCGTCCCTCCCGCCCCTCCGACCCCTCCTGCGTCCGCACCCCCTGCCACGGAGGCGTCCGAGCCCGCCACCGCGCCGCTGCCGGTGACTCCTCCGGCCGAGGTTCCGGCCGGTGCGGCCGCCCCCGGGGGCGCCGGTGGCTGGCCGCCGCCCCCGCCGAGCGTGCCGTCCTGGGGTGAGCCCGTGCCTCCCGCCCCCGCGGCCCCGCGGAAGAGGACCGGCGGTCTCGTGGCGGCGGTCCTCGTGGCCGCGCTGGTGGCCGGCGGCGTGGGTGGCGGGATCGGCTACTGGGCGGCCGAGCGCGGTGACGACGAAGTCAGCTCGACGACGGTGTCCGCCGGTGACTCGCAGGCGGCCTTCAAGCGTGATCCGGGCACGGTCGCGGCGGTGGCGGGCAAGGCGCTGCCGAGCGTCGTGACCATCCAGGCGAAGTCCGGCGGCAGCGGCACCGGCGACAGCGAGGGCGAGGGCGGTACGGGCACCGGCTTCGTCTACGACAAGGAAGGCCACATCGTCACCAACAACCACGTGGTGGCGTCGGCGGCGGACGGCGGCACGCTCTCCGCGACCTTCTCCAACGGCAAGACGTACGACGCGGAGGTCGTGGGCCGGGCCGAGGGCTACGACGTGGCGGTCCTGAAGCTGAAGAAGGCGCCGGACGGGCTGGCCCCGCTCCCGCTCGGCGACTCCGACAAGGTGGCGGTCGGCGACTCGACGATCGCGATCGGCGCGCCGTTCGGCCTGTCCAACACGGTCACGACCGGCATCATCAGCGCCAAGAACCGTCCGGTGGCCTCGGGCGACGGCTCCGGCGGCAGCAACTCGTACATGAGCGCCCTGCAGACGGACGCCTCGATCAACCCGGGCAACTCCGGCGGCCCGCTGCTGAACGCGAGCGGCGCCGTGATCGGCATCAACTCGGCGATCCAGTCGACCGGCAACGGCTTCGGCCAGACCCAGGCGGGCTCGATCGGCCTCGGCTTCGCGATCCCGGTCAACCAGGCGAAGAACGTGGCCGAGCAGCTGATCAAGACGGGCAAGCCGGTCTACCCGGTGATCGGCGCGACGGTGAACATGACCGACAAGGGCGAGGGCGCCACGATCGCGGACGAGGGCGCGGGCGGCACCCCGTCCGTCGTCGCGGACGGCCCGGCGGCGAAGGCCGGCCTGAAGGCGGGCGACGTGATCACCGGCTTCGGCGACCGCCAGATCGACAGTGGTCCGACGCTGATCAGCGAGATCTGGACCCACCAGCCGGGCGACTCGGTCGAGATCACGTACGAGCGCGACGGCAGGACGGCGACGACGACGGTCACCCTCGGCGAACGCACGGGCGACAACTGACCGGCTAGGCTGTCCCCCGCGCCACCCCGAACGGGATCCGGCGCGGGGTGGGTTGCCCGAGCGGCCTAAGGGAACGGTCTTGAAAACCGTCGTGGCGCGAGTCACCGTGGGTTCAAATCCCACACCCACCGCTTGCAGGTCAGAGAAGTAGCAGGTCAGAGGGCGGGCCCCGGATTCCGGGGCCCGCCCTCTTTGCTCACCCCGTCTCACCCCGGATCGGCTGCATCCCGGTGCTGACCAGTGCGTATGGCCATCCGTGGGCCAGGATCATCGCGCTAGACCTGGGCCCTCCTGGTGTGGCGACGTCGCGCCGCGTGGTGGAGCAGGGCCCAGATCGCCGTGGCGTTGGCCAGGGCGCCGGCCAGGATCGCGGCGCAGAAGCCGAGTTCGGCCCAGATGCCGGGGTCGGCGGCCACGGACGTGTCCGGCACCCAGTCCGCGGGGCGCGGGTCGGACTCCGAGGGGTAGTCCGTGGGCAGCTTCGCCGGCGGCTGAGGGCCGTCCTGGGGATGGGGGTCGACGGGCGGGGCCGAGTCCAGGGCGTCCGCCGCGGGGCCGAAGGACGTCAGCAGCAACACACTGACCGGCGCCGTGGCCATGATCGGCCAGGCCGCGAAGAACCCGCTGTCCCCGTTCCGCTGGCCGACCACGAAGGAGACCAGCAGCGCGACGACCAGTGCCAGGTACGCACTGGGCACCCACATCTCAGCCTTCGACCAGCGCTGCACCATGGCGTTCCCCGTCCTCGTTCCGCTTCGTTCGACCTGCGCACAGTCTCGAAGCCGCCGAGGACCGCCACCTGAGTACGCCTACTCATCCTGTTCGGCCCTGATTACCTGGTCAGAGCCGTGGACAGCACGCACGGTGGGGACACCGGGCGACGTATCCCCACCTGCGGCCTGCGGTGCCGCAGGACTCTGCGACCGGCCGCCGTCCCGTCCCGTCCCGCCCGAACGTCGCGGCCGCGGCGGCGAACCGCCGGTGGGCGTTCGTCGCCACGGCCGGGCCGTGCGCCGTGGATCAGGCCGTCTTCTTGGCGGCCCGCTTGGTGGTCCTGGGCTTGGTGGTGCCCGCGGTCCGTGCCGGCTTGGCGGGGGTGCTCTTCGGCTTCCGGGCGGCCTGCTTGCGGGCGGGCGCTGCCGGGGCGGGGGTGGTCCGGGGCCGGCCGGTCGACCACTTGAGCTCGATCTCCAGCTCGATCTCCCCTTCCTCGACCTCGATCTCCACCTCGCTCTCGAGGTCGTCGGGGATCCGTAGCTTCAGGCTTCCGAAGCCGAGTTCCAGTTCGGCCTCCCCGCCCTTCCGCAGTGCGTTCGCGAGCGTGGTGAGCTGGTCGGCCGCTTCGAGGCGCGACAGTGAGCGCTTCTGCTCCAGCTTGAGGTCCGTCATGGTGACTCCGGTCGGCAGAAACAGTGGGTGCAACCAAGTCTGCTGCCAGACATCGTGGCGGACATCTCGGCGGCCCGCCCGATGCGCCATCCGAAGGGGCCGGTGGGTGTTCGAGGCGGTCAGTGAGCCGTCAGGCGGGCCGCCGACATGATCGTGGCGCGGGCCTCGCGTTCGGTCAGGCCCGTGCGGATCGCCGCCGTGGTCAGCTCGTCCGTGAGGGCGTCGCCGAGACCGTTCTCGTACGCCCGGCAGGCCGCCCAGAAGAGGCGCGTGTTGCGCTGGCCCTCGTGGGCCGTCAGGACGAAGTGCACCAGGCCCCGGCCCTGGCGTGGGCCGGTGGGGTCGGGGCGGGGGCGCGGGGGTGGTGCGGGGGGAGCGATCAGGCTCAGGAGGGCGCGCGGGCAGGGGGCGGGGTCGAGGTCCGCGCTGCCCGGCGCGAGGCGGTACGCGCCCCTGGCCGTGACGGAGCCCGGTCCCACGAGGTAGCCGCCGGCGCCGCGGATGTCGACACCGGGCGCGAGGCGGCTCGCCGAGTTGGGGACCACGACGTCCGGCGGGCCGGTCAGCCACAGATGGCGGCCGCCGCTCGGGGTGAGGACCGTGACCGTGGGCGGAAGGGTGAACAGGTGCTGGAGCGCCAGATGGCGCAGCTCGGCCGTGGCGTCCGCGGGGGCGTCGGAGTGGGGCACGTCGAGGTCGACGCCGATGAGGTGGTGCGGCGGTCGCCCGCAGGCGATGCCGTAGCCGGTCGCCCAGGGCGCCGCGGCGAACAGCGCCCGTACGGCGGCGGGGTCGGTGGTCGCGTCGTGCACTCCGTGCCCCGGGCGGCCGCATTCCCCGTGGCAGGAGACCGGGTGCGGGTCGTCCCTGTGGGGCGAGCGCAGGGCTGGGAGCTTCGTGGCGGACAGGGGGATGACGGGAAGCCCGCGCTCTGCCGCAGACAGGGCGTGGGCCAGGGCCAGGGTGGCGGAGCGCCGGTCTGGAGTGGCCATGGATCCAGTTTCGTACAGGCGTTCGAAGAAAGAAAGGGGGGAGGATTGGCTGAAAATCTGCCGGAACGCTTCCTCCCTTGCCGTGGCTCGGTTCCCGGTGGCGTGACCTCGCCATAGCGGCGGTGAGCTGGGCTTTTGAGCGTGGGAAGGGGGTTTATCGACTTGTCCTCACGCTTGAGGGGGAATCAGCCGCTGGGGGGTGGTTCGCCGGGGATTGCGTGGGCAACTCTGGAGTCGCGACGTCGAGCACAACGACCGAGGCGGTCGGCCAACTGCCTTGGAGCAAGCCGTATATGAGCACTTCTGCACCGCAGAACTTCTGCCGCAGTTCCGTTTCTGGAGGAATTTCATGGCAAGCATCCGTACCGCCCGCGTTCTCGCCGCTGCCGCCGCCCTGCCCCTGGCCGCCGCGCTCTTCGGCGGCGTGGCGTACGCCGACAACGGCGGCTTCGCGGACGACGGATCGAACACCGGCGTCGCCACCATCATCGGAAGCGGCGTGGGCGGCGACAACTTCGGCAACTCGACCACCACGCAGCAGGTGGCCACCGGATCCGGTGCCTCCAATCAGAACAACACCGCGAGTGTGAACGGCTCCGGGTTCACCTCCATCGGCCAGTCGAACACGACCGTCGACTTCCATCCCTGGTGGTACTAGCCGGGCCCAGCAGCTGGGGCCGGCCCGACGGGGGGACGACTGAGGGGTGAACGGCGGCCCGCGCGGCGGCACTTCGGTGCCACGCGCGGGCCGCTCACGCGTGTGCCGGCCGCTTCGGGGCGCTCCGTCCGTGGGGCGCGGGGCCCGTGCGGCACCCGGGCGTCTCCGTGACCTTGACACCGGCACGGGATCTGACGGACAGTCAGAAACCTCAGTCGTTCCCCCGGGAGGCCGTCGTCGTGCACCTCGCCCCGACCGAGCGGCAGCTCCTGCTGCGCGCCGAACTCCGCGCGTACTTCCGTGACGTGATGCCCGACGGCCCGCCCTCGTCCCACGACACCGCGGCCCAGCGCCGGCTTCTCCGCCGGATCGGCGGCGACGGCCGCCTCGGGCTCGGCTGGCCCCGGGAGTACGGCGGGCAGGGGCGCGGACCCGACGAGCAGTTCGTCTTCTTCGACGAGGCGTACCGGGCCGGCGCGCCGGTCTCCATGGTCACGCTCAACACCGTCGGCCCGACCTTGATGCGGTACGGCACCGAGGAGCAGAAGGCGTACTTCCTCCCTCGCATCCTGCGCGGAGAGACCGTCTTCGCCATCGGGTACAGCGAGCCGGAGGCCGGCACCGACCTGGCCTCGCTCCGCACGAAGGCGGTGCGGGACGGGGACTCGTGGCGGATAGACGGGCAGAAGATCTTCACCTCGAACGCCCAGAACGCCGACTGGATCTGGCTGGCCTGCCGGACGGACCCCGAGGCCCCCAAACATCGCGGCATCTCCATCATCCTCGTCCCGACGAACACCCCGGGCTTCTCCTGGACGCCGATCGAGACGGTCGGCGGGCTGACGACGACGGTGACGTACTACGACGGGATCCGCGTCCCGGCGACGAACCTGGTCGGGGAGGAGAACGGCGGCTGGGGGCTGATCACCAACCAGCTCAACCACGAACGGGTCGCGCTCGCGGCGATCGGGATGCAGGCCGAGGACTTCTACCGGGCGGCGCTCCGCCGGGCCGCCACCCCCGATCGGGTGACGGGGAGGCGCCGCATTGACGAGCCGTGGATACGGATCCGGGCGGCCGAGGCACATGCCCGGCTCGCGGCGACACGCCTGCTCAACTGGCGTTTGGTGGGGGACGTGGGGGCGGGCCGGCTGGCTCCGGGGGACGCGAGCGGTGTGAAGTTCGCGGGAACCGAATCCGCGGTGGAGGTGTACCGAATATGTCAGGAGATCGCGGGCGGTGCGGGGACGGTGCGGGCGGGGTCGCCGGGGGAGTTCGACGGCGGTGAGCTGGAGCGGATGAACCGCGCCGCGCAGATCAACACCTTCGGGGGAGGGGTGAGCGAGGTGCAGCGCGAGATCGTCGCGACGATGCGGCTCGGCATGAGCGGTACGAAGCGGGAAGGGGGGCGGCGGTGAAGGACGTCCAGGACGGGATGACGGACATCCACGACGGGCTGAAGGCGTACGAGGGGCGGGTCGCCGCCACCGCGGGCACCGGCAAGGACCTGGTCAACGAACCCATGATCAGACACTGGTGCGAGGCCATGGGCGACACCAACCCGGCGTACACGGGACCGGGGGCGGTCGCGCCGCCGACCATGCTCCAGGCGTGGACGATGGGCGGACTCTCCGGGCACACCGGCCGCTCCGAGGCGTACGACGAACTGCTCGCGCTCCTCGACGGCGCCGGATACACCTCGGTCGTCGCCACCGACTGCGAGCAGGAGTATCTGCGGCCGCTGCGGCCCGGCGACGCGATCACCTTCGACGCGGTGATCGAATCGGTGTCGGAGCGCAAGACCACCAAGCTCGGGACGGGGTACTTCGTCACGACCCGCATGGACGTCCGGGCGGACGGCGAGCCGGCGGGCACCCACCGCTTCCGCATCCTCAAGTACGCGCCGGCGGCGCGGAAGCCCCGAGGAGCCGCAGGCCCTGCGGCGAGGCGGCCCCGCCCCGTCATCAACCGTGACAACGCCGGATTCTGGGAGGGAGTCGCCGCGCACCGTCTCCTGGTCCAGCGCTGCGGGGAGTGCGCGACGCTCCGCCTCCCCTGGCTGCCGGGGTGCAACGCCTGTGGCTCGCGCGAGTGGGACACCGTCGAGGCGAGCGGGTCGGGGACCGTCTTCTCGTACGTGGTGATGCACCACCCGCCGTTCCCCGCCTTCGACCCTCCGTACGCGGTCGGACTGATCGAACTGGCCGAGGGCGTCCGGATCGTCAGCAACGTGGTCGGGGTGCCGTACGACAAGGTGCGGATCGGGATGCCGGTCCGGCTGGAGTTCCTCCGGGTGGACGAGGAACTGGAGCTTCCGGTGTTCCGGGCGCTGGACGGGGGTGAGGGCTGAGATGGACTTCACGCCCACGGAGGAGCAGGCCGCCGCCCAGGAGCTGGCGGCGCGGATCTACGGCGATCTCGCCACGCACGAGCGGCTGTCGGCGGCGGGCACGGACACGGACGCCGAGCTGTGGAAGGCCCTGTGCGCCGCCGGGCTGCCGGGTGCGGTCGAGGAGACCGGACTCCTCGGCCTGGTGCTGGTCGCCGAGGAACAGGGGCGGACGACGGCGCAGGCGCCGTTCACCGCGAGCTGCGTGTACGGCATCCTCGCCGTCTCCCGGCACGGCACGGACGAGCAGCGCGAGCGGCTGCTGCCGGGGCTCCGGGACGGCACGACGGTCGTGACGGGCGCCTTCCCGCCCGCCGGGCACGTCCGTGTCGCGGGGGACGGCTCACTCACCGGCGCCGTGGAGTGGGTGCCCTGGCTCAGGGACGCCACGCACGTCCTCGTCGCCGCAGAGGACGGCGTCCTGCGGCTCGTCCCGACGGCGGAGGCCGCCGTGACACCCGTCGAGCTCACCGCGCCCTGGGCCGCCGGGCGGCTCGTCCTCGACGGCGCCCTTGGCGAGCGGATCGGCGCCGCCGGCGCCCCCGCGGACGTGCTGGCGGCGGCCCGGATCGCGTTCGCCGGGCTCCAGGCCGGTGTCTGCGCGGGATCGCTGGCCCGGGCTGTCGCCCACACCTCGACACGGGAGCAGTTCGGGCGCCCGCTCGCCACCCGCCAGGCGGTCCAACTCCGGGCGGCCGACGCCCATATGGACACCGAGGCGATCCGGGTCACCTGCTACGAGGCGGCCTGGCGGTACGACCAGGACCTGCCGGTGGCCGAACACGCGCTGACCGCCGCCTGGTGGGCCTCCGAGGCGGGAAAGCGGGTCGTCCACACGGGACAGCATCTGCACGGCGGCATGGGCGCCGATCTCGACCACCCCGTGCACCGGCACTTCCTGTGGGGCAGGCAGCTGGACGCCTATCTCGGCTGCGGCACCGAACTCCTCGCCGAGCTCGGCGACCTGATCGCGAACGGAGAACTGTCGTGAAGGCCGGGGACACACTGCCGCCGTTGACCATCCCGATCACGCGCACGCTGATCGTCGCCGGGGCGGTCGCCTCGCGGGACTACCAGGACGTCCACCACGACGCGGAGCTGGCGAGGGAGAAGGGCTCGCCGGACATCTTCATGAACATCCTGACGACCAACGGCCTGGTGGGCCGGTACATCACCGACCACTTCGGCCCGGGCGCCGTGCTCCGGAAGGTGGCGATACGGCTCGGGGCGCCCAACTACCCGGGGGACACGATGACGTTGACGGGGACGGTCACGGAGGTCGACGGGGGCTCGCTGAAGGTGCGGGTGATCGGTGCGAACGGCCTCGGTCACCACGTCACGGGCACGGTGACGCTCGACCTGCCACCTTCTCCGACGCCCACCCCCACCCCCACCCCCACCCCCACCCCCACCC
>NZ_JBEZNW010000061.1:0-32012 GCF_040653355.1 Streptomyces sp. NPDC047971
GTTTTTTGGGGCTTGGTTTAATGCGGTGCCACGTGCCGTCGGGGCCGGGGGGGGGCCCCGCCGCGGGGGCCCCCCCTCCCCCCCCGCCCCCCCCCCGGGGGGGGGGGGTGTGCCCCCCCGCCCCTCGGCCGTTTCGCGGCGGACCGGTGTCCGCCGCGCGTCAGCGGTTGCGCAGCGCCTTGGCGGCCACCTTCTTGGCCTTGGAGCCCAGTCGCCGCAGCGGCTGCTGCGGAATCGACAGGCGCAGCGGCTCGCCCTCCGGGTCGGCGATCGGCAGGTCCCGGGCGAACGCGCCGTCCTCCAGGTGAATGCGTGCGTTCCAGTTTCCGGCCGGCACCCGCTGGAGCGGGATCCGCGCCTGTATGCGGCCGTCGCCGTCGACGCTCTCCGCGCCGGCGACCAGCAGCGGCTCCCGGTTCGGCGCCGTGAGCAGCAGCCGCGCCGAGGGGGCGGACCAGCCCGGCACCGTCACCGCGAACTCCAGGTCGGCCCGGCCGAAGAAGCCGCTGTTCACGGCACCGCGCGCGTCACCGCCGAGCGGGAAGCGGGTGGCGCCGATGTCGAGGTTGACGTGCTGGTGGGCTTCCGAGTGGAAGACCGCCACGGCGATCGGCCCGTCCTGAGCGCGCACGATCTCCGATCGCGGGGCGGCGTCGTAGGCGGCGTCGGCGGGGCGGGGCAGCCAGGCCTGCTTGCGCAGCGTTCCGGAGGCCACGGCGACCCGCAAGGTCCAGACGCCCTCGGCGAGGGGACCGCCGTCGGCGATCCGGCCGACGTCGAGGGCGGCGGTGTAGACGCCGTTCTCGTGCGTCGCGGGCACCTCGTACGTCACGCCCTGGCGGCCCAGCACCAGGGCGATCTCCTGGCCGGACGGGTCTCCGAGGCCGTCGAGCCGGGCCTTGCCGGAGAGCCGGAGCACCGGGCCGTCCCAGGCGTACGCGGTGAGTTCCTGACGCAGCACGACCCGCGAGGTGACGTCGTAGCAGGCGTCCGGGATTCCGGCGTTCGGGTCGCGGAAGAACGGGTAGGCGGCGTATGCCGTGTCGCCTTCGATCACGGCGGGGCCGAGTTCCCGCTCGACGTCCGCCTCGATGATCGCGGTGAGCCGGTCGGTCATTCCCTCGCGCAGACAGTGCGCGCGCAGTCGCAGCCGGGGCGGCAGGGCCTGGGAGACGCCGTCGGTGAGCCACTCCCGGCACAGCGGGCGGGCCGCCTCGGCCATGGCTCTTCGGCCCTCGTCGTCGCGCGCGAGATACGGGGCGCCGAACATGCCGAGCACCTCGCCGTGGAAGTGCCGCTCCATGAGCTTGTCCCGCTCGGGACCGGCGGGCACGTGGTCGGCGACCATCCGGAGGATGCCGCCCACGTACTCCAGCTGGGCGACCCAGTCGACATCCTGCTGGCTGGCGTTGGTCCCGTCGCCGCGGCCCTCCAGGTAGTAGCAGTCGTAGTCGGCGACGACCGAGACCTTGCGGGCGTGCAGCAGGCCGTGGACGGCGAAGGGCACGTCCTCGCCCAGCAGCCTGGCCTCGGTGAACCGCAGCTCGTACTCCTCGACCAGGGTGCGGCGCCACAGCTTGTAGGCGGCGAGCGTCCAGTACACGGGGGAGTGGAAGATGCTCACCTCGGGACTGGTGGTCCGCAGGTCGACGGGGGCCGGGCGGCCGCCGATGCCGACGATCCTGCCGTACACGATGTCCGAGTCCTGCTCGTCCGCCATCCGCAGCAGGCGCTCCAGCGCCTCGACGCCGAGGTAGTCGTCGGAGTCGAGGAAGAAGAGGAAGTCGCCCTTCGCCTGCTCGATGCCGACGTTGCGAGGCCGGCCGGCGCCTCCGGACGGCGGCTGGTGGATCACCCGCACGTTGTCGTGGGTGTCGGCCCAGGCGTCCAGCCAGGCCCCGCTGCCGTCGGATGAGCCGTCGTCGACGGCGATGACCTCGATGAGTTCCTGCGACAACGACTGGTCGGCGACGGACCCGAAGCAGCGCTCCAGGTATCGCTCCGTGTTGTGCACCGGAACGATCACTGATATTCGGGATGCCATGCGATTCCCTCTCGGCTTGGCTGGGGGTCCGGCAGGGGAATCCGCCCTGGTGAGGCGGACGCTAGCACGCGGTACGAAGGGGCGGCCAGAGGTCTTCCGGCCCGCGTACGAGAGGCGGGGTGCCCCTTTCGGAAGGGCACCCCGCCTCTCGTACGCACGTTCAGGACCTCGCGTTCATCGCTCCAGGAAGCGGAAGAGCGCCTCCCAGCGATCGGTGATCTCCGCACCGGAGTAGCGCCGTACGTTGCGCCAGGCGGCGTCGCCCATGCGGTTGCGGAGGTCGGCGTCGGAGATCAGCGTGCTGATGTGCCCGCCGAGCTCGATCGTGTTGCCGGTCTTCGCGAGGAGGCCGTCCTCACCGTCCTCGATGATCTCGCGGACACCCGGCGCGCAGTCGAACGCGGCACAGGGCACACCCGCGGCCATGGCTTCGAGCAGGGTGATCGGGAAGCCCTCCGCGCGGCTTGCCTGGGCGAAGACCGAGGCGCCCTGCAGCGCGCCCAGCACGTCGCTCGTCCGGCCCATCCACTCCACCGAGTCGTCCAGACCCAGTGAGGTGCAGTGGCGGCGGAGCTCCGCCTCCTCGTCGCCCGCTCCGTAGATACGGAGCTTCCACTCGGGGTGGCGGGACGCGACCTCGGACCAGCTGTCCAGCAGCATGTCCACGCCCTTCTCGTGCGAGAGGCGGCCGATGCAGGCGACCACGTTCTCGCTGCGCGGGGCCGGGGCCTCGGGCATGAAGGGCAGCGGGTTCGGCAGGTGGCCGACGTTGTCCATCCCGTCGCGGATCCAGAGGTCCGCGTCGCCGGGGGTGAGGACGAGCAGCCGGTCGACGTCCTTGTAGTAGCGCTTGACGCGGGCCAGACGCGAGGACGCGGCACTGGCCTCGTGCGACTCGTGGCTCATGCCGATGACGATGAGGCCCTTGGTGTCGGCGAGCGCCACCCACTCCATCGCCCAGACCTGGGTGACGATCACGACGGAGCCCGGGCGGGCGCCGGCGAACAGCGCGGTCAGCTTCTCGGCCTGCTCGCGCATACCGGCGGCGCGGGCGCGGTGGCGCATGCGCTCCGCCGCGTTGAGCTTGCCCTTGACCCCGCGCAGCGAACGCACCTGCGGGGGGTGCGCGTCGTACAGCGTGGTCGTCCCGTACGGCAGGTCGCCGGGGAACTCCTGGCGCCTGCCCTCGGGGGCGGGGACGATGCCGACGACATGGACGCGGTGGTCGCGCTCGGCGAACTGCCGCGCCATCTGGTGCGTCCAGGTGGTCACGCCACCCATCTCGTCGACGCTGTTGGACACGAAGAAGATGTCACGGCCGCCGGACACGGCGGTCTGCTCGGTCACTTGCCGCTCCTGGTGAAGAACTTGGCGACGATCTGACGGGCCGCGTCGCCCCGGTCGTAGGAGCTGAACTCGGCGTTGAACCGCTCCCGTGCCGCCGAGTACTTGGCGTCGGCCTCGTCCTTGAGGTGGGTGACCGCCGAGAAGAGCTCGCTCGCGTCGGAGACCACGGGCCCGGGCGCCTTCTCCTTCAGGTCGAAGTAGGTGCCACGGCTCTCCTTCGCGTACTCGTCGTAGTCGTACGTGAAGAAGATCATCGGCCGGTCGAGCAGCCCGTAGTCGAACATCACCGAGGAGTAGTCGGTGATCAGTCCGTCCGCGAGCTCCAGCAGCGGGGTGATGTCGTGGCGGTGCGTCACGTCGATCACCCGGCCGCGGACGGACGGCGGCAGCGTGAGGTTGTTCAGGTAGTGCGACCTGATCAGCAGCGTGTGCGTGTCGCCGAAGCGGTCGGCGAACTCCTCCACGTCGAAGGGCAGCTCGAAGGCGCGCACGCCGCCGCCGGGGTTGGCCCGGAACGTCGGTGCGTACAGCAGCACCGTCTTCTCCGGGGCGATGCCCAGCTCCGCCGCGAGCGGACCACGGGTGCGCTCGCCGGTCTCGGTCTCCTTCGCCCGGGCGGCGACCAGGGCGTCGTTGCGCGGGTATCCGGCGGGCAGCAGGACGTCGTCCTTCAGCCTGAAGGCCCTCGCCAGCGTCCGGACGTCGTGCTCCGAGCGGATCAGGAAGTGGTCGAACCGGTCGAGGGACTTCTGGAAGGAGTCCTGTCCGGCGCGGCCCTGCATCTTGGTGGCGGGCTCGTGGAAGCCCATGCGCTTGAGCGCGGAGCCGTGCCACGTCTGGATGTACGTGGTCCCGGGGCGCTTGGTCAGCTTGAGCGGGAAGCCCTGGTTGTCGACCCAGAACTCGGCCTGCGCGAGCGCGCGCAGGTACTGCCAGCTCCAGCGCTTGACCAGCGTGGCGTCCTTGGGGAAGCCGGTCGGCCGGGCGCCCGCGTAGGACCACACGGCCTCGAACGCCACGCCCTGGCGGCGCAGCTCCTCGTAGATCGCCTTCGGGCTGTCGCTGTACTGCTTGCCGAGGTGGCTCTCGAAGACCACCAGACCCTTGCGGATCGGCAACTTGCTGTACACGTCGTGGTAGACGCGCACCTTGGTCTCGCCCGAGTTGAGGCTGCGGCGGGCCTTGAGGAGCCGGCGCAGGCCGGTCTTGGCCAGGCCGGCCGCCCGGCCGTGCATCGCGCCATCGATCATCGCGGACGTACGGACGGACGCCTTGCCCTCGGAGGTGAGGACGTAGGACAGGTTGCCCTTCTTGGTCACCTCGGGCGCGAACCGGTCGGAGACCAGCCGGGTCAGCCGCGGGCGCACCCGCACGGTGCGGCGCTCGTCCAGCTCGACGCTGCCGACGCCCACCCGGGTGCTGACCTTGTCACCGTCGACGGTGAGGATGAGACGTACGTCCCAGACCGCGTCGATGATGCCCAGCGGACGCACCCTGCGCGTGATGTCCGCCTCGGCCTCCCACTCGACCGCGGTGTCGGTCCGGCGCAGGGAGGTGACGGGGAAGCGGAACGCCCGGACGCCGATCTTGCGGCGTGCCTGGAACTCCAGGACGGCGGAGAGCTTGGCGCCCTCCTTGATCCGTCCGAGCGGGTTGACCACGGCGCCGGAGAGGCGGACCGTTCCGTCGCCGCCCTCGTAGGAGGTGAGCCGGTTACCCAGGGCGAGGGAGGCCAGCGGCCGGGTGTGGTAGCCCGCCGTGGTGACGTCCAGGATCCGACGGGCGTCGGGGTCGTCGAAGTGCTGCCCGCACCAGAGGATCTGGCCCTCGTGCTCGACCAGCGGCGAGGTCAGCCGTCCCTTGTTCGCGAGCGCCTCGGTGGCCGGGAGCAGGTTGTCCCAGTCCTCCTTGCTCAGCAGGTAGGCACAGATGGCGTGCAGCGGCTGGACCTCGTCGTACGCCTTCGGGTCGATCGTGGAGAGGTACCCGTTGGCCAGCTCGGCGAACTCGCGCCGGTACTCCTCGCCCATCTGCGGGAGGTCGCGCAGATGCAGGACGAGGTCGTGCTTGAGGAACTTGATGTCCTTGCGGAACTTCAGCTCCTCGTAGCCCCTGCTCTCCAGCAGGGCGTCCACGCGGCGGTGTATTTCCATGCGGTGGACGAAGTTGGCGATCTCGTGGCGCCGGTTGCTGATCGACTTGGCGGCGGCGCTCTCCTGCACGTTCCAGTAGTAGACCTGGTTCGGGATCAGCGTGATCCGGCTCGCGGCGACGTACGCCTGCGCGGAGAAGAGCAGGTCCTCGTAATGGATGCCGACCGGGAACTCCAGCCCCTGCTCCAGCAGGAACTCGCGGCGGTAGCACTTGTTCGTGGAGAGCGTGTCGAAGACGAGCAGGTCGGGCAGCTCGGCGACGGAGTCGATCGTGCGGGTCTGCGAGTAGATCCAGGGATACCACTCGGTCGTCTTCTGGTGGCGGCTGTCCAGGTGGACGCGCACACAGAGTCCGGAGACCAGATCGGAGCCGGTCCGCTCGGCCGCCTCCAGCATGTTCCGGCAGGCGTTGCGCTCCAGCACGTCGTCACTGTCGAGGAACATGACGTACTTGCCGGCGGCACGCTCGATGCCGTAGTTGCGGGGAGCCCCGCAACCGCCACTGTTCTGCGGCAGCTGGAAGGCCCTGACCTGCTCCGGGTGAGCGGCTGCCAGTTCCTGGGCGACCTCGAAGGTGCGGTCCTTGCTGCAGTCGTCGACGATCACGACTTCGACGCTCTGCAGTGTCTGGTCCAATACCGATCGCACGGCCGTGGGAAGACGCTCCGCGTCGTTGTAGGCGATGACGATCACTGAGACGTCAGGCACTGGCACCTCGATCCACTTGTCTTGCGCAGGCTGCCTCAACGGTACCTCGCGTTCACTTTCCGACGGTCGTGTGGTGGGGGAGGCGTCCGGGCGAAAAGCCCGGGCCTGTGCGATCGAGATCACTGTTCTCGATCGGATTCGACGATTTTAAGGGGCAACCCGTTCGGCTCCGTCTCCGTCTTGCAGATGCGTGCAGATGAGGCCTTAGCCTCTTCATGTAACCATTTCCTGACAGAGGGTGACGGACCGTACGAATGGGAACAAAGTGGGACATCCGGGGTGCGGGGGGCACCCGGGAGCACGAAACCCACTGGAAGGCCCCCATGCTCATGTCCTCGCCCGACACGGTCGCTCCACGCCACGAGACCGACCCATCCACGCCGACGACGCCCGCGGATCGGGAGCCTCGGCGCAACCGAAGATCCCAGCTCGTCGCGGCGTGGTTCGCCGCTCTGGCGTCCATGGGCGCCTACTGCCTGGCCATGGCCGTCCAGGGTACGTATCCCTTCGGCGGCCGTTCTCGCGCCGTGAACGACCTCGGCAATCAGTTCGTCCCGTTCCACGCCCGGCTTCGTGACCTGATGCACGGCGACACCAGTGGGGATCTCCTCTTCAACTGGGCAAGCGGTTTCGGCACACCGTTTCTTGCGGACTTCTTCACTTATTTGATGAACCCGTTCTCGTGGCTGGTCGGGGTCTTCCCCCGGGACGCCGTCGAGTTCCCCGTGTTTCTGGTCACCCTTTTCAGCGTCGGGCTGGCCGCGGGGTTGATGACCGTCTTCCTGGGGCGTCTCCACCCGGGCAGTCCCTGGCTGCGCGCGCTGCTCTCCGTCGGATTCGGGCTGAGCGCCTGGATGATCTCGGACGGCTTCTCCGACCCCATGTGGATGTGGGGCCTGGTCGCCTTCCCGGTCCTGGGCATCGCCTACGACTGGTGCCTGGACCGCCGCCACTGGGTGCTCGGCGCCCTGGCCGTGTCCGTCTGCTGGGCCGGCAACTTCTACACCGCCGCCATGGCCACCATCGGCATGGCCCTCGTGCTGCTGGTCCGGGTGCTGCTGGACGAGCGGCCCGCCGCGGAGCGCGTCCGCGTCCTCGCGCGCGGCGCCTCCATGACCGTCGCCGGAGTGCTGCTCGTCGCCCCCGTGCTGACGGTGAGCCTCAAGGCGAGCAAGCTGTCCCAGCCCGCGCCCGAGGTCGTCTACAAGGGGTCGGCCTTCAGCGACTACGCGGCGCACCTGTTCCCCGGCGGGCTGGCCGGCGGAGCACCCCGCGTCTCGGTCGGCATGCTCGCCCTGCTCCTCGTCGCCGCCTACGCCTTCATCGGCCGGGTGCCGCTCAGGGAACGCGTCGCCTGGCTCGGCCTGACCGTGGCCGTGGCGGCCTCGCTGGTCTGGCAGCCCACGATCCTGCTCTGGCACGGGCTGGCCATGCCCAACGGCAATCCGTACCGGGCCTCGATCGCCCTCACCGCCGTCCTGGTGTGCGTCGCCTGGCTGGCGCTCGCCCGCCGGCCCCGCCCGAAGGAACTCCTCCGAGGCGCCGCGCTGGTGCTCGTCCTGGCCGTCTGCGCGAGCGGCGCGAAGTACATGTCCGCGGGCCCCTGGATTCTCGCCGTCGTCGGCGGTCCGGTCTTCCTTGCCCTGCTCGTCCTGCTGCACCGCCACCGGGCGGACCGCCGGGCACGCGCCTGGCTGACCGTCGCCCTGGCCGGGGCCGTCCTCCTCTCCTCGGCCGCCACGGTCTTCTCCACCACCCGGCTCCGCGACGCCCAGGAGTGGTGGACGCCCAAGCGCACCTACGACGCCGAGACGCGCGCCGCGTACGCCCGGCTGAAGGCCGCCGACGAGTGGCCCGCGAGCCGGACCGAGACGGGACCGAACGGCTTCGCCGCCAACGACCCCATGCTCCTGGCCGGCCAGGGCGGCCGGTACTACAGCAGCTACCTGCCGGCGGTCACCGCCGAGACCCTGCACGGGCTCGGTGCCGGCTGGTTCATCCAGGGCCGCCACACCAACAGCTTCAACGACCCCGTCGGCCGCGCGATCATGGGCGTCAGCAGCTACCTCGTACCCGCGCCCGGGCCGACCGGATTCGTCCAGCGGACCGCCGTCGCGCCACCCGTCGTCACCCTGCGCCCCCCGGGCGCGCCGCTGGACGGAACCGCCCCCGACGCCACCCCCGACGCCACCGTCTTCGCCCGCCAGGAGCGGGTGCTGGGCGCCAGGGTCTACGAGGTGCCCGCGTTCGTCAGGGCCGGCGCCATAACGCAGGGCGGCGCGGACACCGCGCTCGTCCCCGGCCGGGGCTGGCCCCTCAAGGCCGATCGGCCGCGCGGCGCCGGCGCGACCTTCACCGCGGCCTGCGCCCCGGGCACGGAGGCGTACCTCCACGTGCCGTGGCTGGCCGGCAAGGTCCAGGCCCTCGGCAGGACCGTCAAGACCGGCGGCAAGGAGCCGATGACCAGCGTCCCGCTGATCCCGCTCGGCACCGTCCCGGCCGACGGCCGGGTCACCGTCAAGATCCACTCGAGCCGCGGACAGTTCATCCCGAGCAACCCCCTCGGCTGCCTCGACCGGGCCGCCCTCGACCGGGCCGTCCAGCACCTGCGCGCCACCGGGCCCGAGCACGTCGAGGCCGGCGGACACGGCATCAGCGCCGTGTTCGCCCCCGGAACCAAGGGCACCGCGATCGTCTCCGTGCCCGCCGCCACCGGCTGGCGCTGCTCCGTCGACGGTGGCCAGGCGCGTGCGCCCCGGACGCTCGGCGGACTGATGGCCGTGGACCTGGGCGACGGCGCCTCGCGGGTGTCCTGCTCCTTCCACACCCCCGGACTGCGACTCGGGCTCGCGGTGGGCGCGGCGACCGCCGCGCTGCTCCTGGCGGTCGCCGTGGGGCACGCCCTTCGCACCCGTACTCCTCGCTCGACGCCCAGGAGCCGACGCTCATGACCAAGATCTCCGTCGTTGTGCCCTGCTTCAACGAGGAAGCGGTGATCGACCGGTTCGACACCCGGATCCGTGAGGTCCTCGCCGACCTGCCCGTCGACTACGAGCTCTGCTACGTCGACGACGGCAGCAGCGACGGCACCGCCCTCCGGCTGCGCGCCATCACCGCCGAGTTCGCGCAACGGACCCGCTACGTCTCCTTCAGCCGGAACTTCGGCAAGGAGGCCGCGATGCTCGCCGGGCTCCGCGAGGCGTCCGGCGACGCCGTCGTCATCATGGACGCCGATCTCCAGCACCCGCCGGAGCTCATCGCCCGGATGCTCGAACTCTACGAGCGCGGCCACGACCAGATCATCGCCCGCCGTACCCGAGAGGGCGACAAGAAGGTCCGCAGCGCCCTCAGCAGGCTCTACTACCGCGCTGTCAACAGGTGGGTGGACGTCGAACTCACCGACGGCGTGGGAGACTTCCGTATGCTCTCGCGCCCGGCCGTCGACGCGCTGCTGTCACTGCCCGAGTACAACCGCTTCTCCAAGGGACTCTTCTCCTGGATCGGTTTCGACACCGTCACCTTCGACTACCAGAACGCCGCGCGCGAGGCGGGCGAGACGAAGTGGAAGCTCGGCTCCCTGCTCAACTACGGCATGGACGGGCTGATCTCCTTCAACAACAGGCCGCTGCGCATCGCCATCTGGCTCGGCCTTACCCTCGTCGGAGTGGCCGCGCTGTACGCGGTCTGGATCACCGTGACCGCCCTGACCCAGGGCGTCAGCGCCCCCGGCTATGTGACCCTCGTGGCGATCATCGTGGGTCTCGGAGGCGTCCAGATGATCATGCTGGGCCTGATCGGCGAGTACATCGGCCGTATCTACTACGAGACCAAGCGCCGGCCGCACTTCCTCGTGAGGGAGACCCACCGCTCCTTCATGGGCGGAGTCAACGGCCGTCGCGCGGCCGGCGGCGGGCGCGTCAGCCTGGTCGCCACCGACCGGGAGATGTGATGCGTGGTCAGCTCGGGCAGATCGCCAGATTCGCCCTGGTGGGCGGGATCAACACCGGGACGTTCTACGGCTGCTATCTGCTGCTGCACCCGTGGATGCCGTACTTCGCCGCCTACTCCATCGCCTTCGTGCTCAGCATGATCGGCTCGTTCTTCCTGAACACCTACTTCACCTACCGCACCCGCCCCACCTGGAAGAAGTTCGCCCTCTTCCCGCTCACCAACGTCACCAACTACCTGGTGCAGAGCGTCGGCCTCTACGCCCTGGTGACCTGGGCAGGGATGGACGACCGGATCGCGCCGCTCGTGGCGGCCGTCGTGGCCATCCCCTTCACCTATCTGCTGTCGCGGAAGATCCTCGTGACGGGTGGGAAGAAGCAGGCGGAGGCGGCGGAAGCCGGTACGGAGGCCGGCCCGCGGGCAGCGGCGGCCGCGCAGGCCGGTACGGGCGGCGCCGCGACCGGTGGTACGGCCGCCGCCGCGGGCGGTGTCGTGGGTGGGGACGCGGGCGCGGGCGCGGGCACGGGTGCGGCAGCCGGGGCCGACACCGGCGCGGACGCCGGCAGGACCGGCCCCGGCGACGGTGCCGGGACCGCCGCGAAGCCCGTCAGGACCCGCTGACCGAAGGCGTCCACCGGCGCGCCGCCCGCTGCCGTGCGCCCGTTCCATCCACCGGAATGGACGGGCGGCGGTCGCCCCGTCTCGCGTAGATTGCCTGGCAGTCGCGGCGGGGAGCGACGTGTGACATCCGAATGAGACGACGCAGGTGACGGCGGTACAGGTGACAGTGGCAAGGCAGTACGTGACGGAAGCCCGCAGGATTGTCGTCAAGGTCGGCTCGTCCTCACTGACCACCGCCTCCGGCGGCCTCGACGCCGACCGCGTCGACGCCCTCGTCGACGTCCTCTCCAAGGTCCGCAGCGGCGGGGAGAAGGAGATCGTCCTGGTCTCCTCCGGCGCGATCGCCGCCGGCCTCGCCCCGCTCGGTCTCGCCCGGCGCCCCAAGGACCTCGCCCGCCAGCAGGCCGCCGCCAGCGTCGGCCAGGGTCTCCTGGTCGCCCGCTACACCGCCTCCTTCGCGCGGTACGGCGTACGCGTCGGGCAGGTGCTCCTCACCACCGACGACACCAGCCGTCGCGCCCACTACCGCAACGCCTACCGCACCCTCGACCAGCTCCTCGCCATGGGCGCGCTGCCGGTCGTCAACGAGAACGACACGGTCGCGACGGACGAGATCCGTTTCGGTGACAACGACCGGCTCGCCGCCCTCGTCGCCCATCTCGTCCGCGCCGACCTGCTCGTGCTGCTCTCGGACGTCGACGGGCTCTACGACGGGGACCCGTCCAAGCCGGGCACCTCCCGGATCGCCGAGGTGGCCGGGCCCGAGGACATCGCCCACGTCGAGATCGGCTCCGCCGGCAAGGCCGGGGTCGGCACCGGCGGCATGGTCACCAAGGTCGAGGCCGCCCGGATCGCCGCCGCCGCGGGGATTCCCGTGGTCCTCACCTCCGCCAGCCGGGCGGCCGACGCCCTGGCGGGCCGCGACACCGGTACGTACTTCCACCGCACCGGCCGCCGCTCCGCCGACCGGCTCCTCTGGCTCGCCCACGCCTCGACCCCGCAGGGTTCGCTGACTCTCGACGAAGGGGCCGTCAAGGCCGTCGTCGAGGGGAAGAAGTCGCTGCTCGCGGCCGGTATCGCCGCGGTCGAGGGGGAGTTCGTGGCCGGTGACCCGGTCGAGCTCCGCGACATCCGCGGCCGGGCCGTCGCCCGCGGCCTCGTCAACTTCGACGCCAAGGAGATCCCCCGGATGCTCGGCCGTTCCACGCCCGAACTCGCCAGGGAGCTGGGCCCGGAGTACGAGCGGGAGATCGTCCACCGCGACGACCTGGTCGTGGTCCGGGGCTGATCCCGGCAGGCCGCCGACGGCTGCGCACGGCCCGGTCCCGGCCCGTCCGTACCGGCCGTCCGGGCGCCGAACCAGGTCCTGTCACCGGGTCGCGGCCGACGGCGGAGGGGTGGCGTCCGGGGTGTGTGTCGGGGTGGGTTCAACCGTGTGGGGAAACGGCTGAAAGTCCGGCCATCCGGTAGAGACCTTTACCAAAACCGCCCCACGTGCCGCCTCGGGCTGGTCAACTTTGTCTCGGGGGCAAGACAAGGCGGGGTACAGCACCACACGCATCAAACAGGAGGCCGCCGGTGAGACGAGCGCGCCCAGGGGCACCGCCCCGCGGGACTGCCGAACGCGCCCTGACCAGTGTCGAGGCCGGAGCCGACTTCGACGAGGTGCAGGACACCGAGACAGCTGAGGCACGCGTTGAGGAGCGGGCGATGGTCGCCTCGAAGCTCTGGCACATCACCCTCAGCGTCTCGGGGGCCGAGGCCCCACTGAAGGAGGTCAGGCGCGCCCTGGAGCAACTGGCCCATGATCATCCCTTCCTGCTGACCAGCCGTTATGCCAACGATCACGCGGAGATCCGCTACTGGGAAGAGGCCCGTGACCTGCACGACGCCGCGGCGGTCGCGCTGCGGCTGTGGGGTGAGCACCGGCAGACCGCCAAGCTGCCGCCCTGGGAGATCGTCGGACTGGAGGTCATCGACCGCGAGACCTACCACCAGCGCATCGCCGAGGGCTACGGCCCCCCACCGGCCGCCCCGGTGGGGGTCCACCCGTACTGACGGACCGAAACGGACCGAAACGCGCTGACGACGCCTCGCCCCCGGAGGCGTCTCGCAGTGCGGGATACGTACGGGATACGTGCGGGATGTCCGCAGGGGTGCCAGTACCCTGCGGACATGACCTCGCTCACGCCCCTCGACAACCTGTCCCCGGTCGCCCGGGCCGCCTACCAGGCCCGTGGGGCCGCCGCCGAAATCGCGCCACTTCCGCGCGCGGCGAAGGACGACGCCCTGCTGGCCATCGCGGACGCCCTGGAGGTCCGCGCCGCCGAGATCGTCGAGGCGAACGCCGAGGACGTCACCCGCGCCCGCGAGGCAGGCACCAGCGAGTCGATCATCGACCGGCTCACCCTCACCCCGGAGCGGGTACGGGCCATCGCCGCCGACGTCCGTGACGTCGCCGCGCTGCCCGACCCGGTCGGCGAGATCGTCCGCGGCTCGACCCTCCCGAACGGCATCGACCTGCGCCAGGTCCGTGTCCCGCTCGGCGTCGTCGGCATCATCTACGAGGCCCGGCCGAACGTGACCGTGGACGCGGCCGCCCTCTGCCTGAAGTCCGGGAACGCCGTCCTGCTGCGCGGCTCGTCCTCCGCGTACGCCTCCAATACCGCCCTGGTGAAGGTCCTGCGCGACGCCATCGGCGGCGCCGGCCTGCCCGCCGACGCGATCCAGCTCGTCCCCGGCGAGTCCCGCGAGTCGGTACGGGAGCTGATGCGCGCCCGCGGCCTGGTCGACGTCCTCATCCCGCGCGGCGGCGCCTCCCTCATCCGCACGGTCGTCGAGGAGTCCACCGTCCCGGTCATCGAGACCGGCACGGGCAACTGCCACGTCTACGTCGACGCCGAGGCCGACCTCGACATGGCCGTGGACATCCTGATCAACTCCAAGGCGCAGCGGCCCAGCGTCTGCAACGCCGCCGAGACCCTCCTCGTCCACAAGGACATCGCCGAGGCGTTCCTGCCCCGTGCGCTCGCGGCCCTCGCCGACGCCGGGGTCACCGTCCACGCCGACGAGCGGATCCTCGCCCACTCCGAGGGCTCCAAGGCCACCGTCGTCCCCGCCACGCCGGAGGACTGGGAGACCGAGTACCTCTCCTACGACATCGCCGCCGCCGTCGTCGACTCGCTGGACAAGGCCGTGGAGCACATCAGGCTCTGGTCCTCCGGTCACACCGAGGCGATCGTCACCACCTCGCAGGCCGCCGCCCGCCGTTTCACCCAGCTGGTCGACTCCACGACGGTCGCCGTCAACGCGTCCACCCGTTTCACCGACGGCGGCCAGTTCGGCTTCGGCGCCGAGATCGGCATCTCGACGCAGAAACTGCACGCCCGCGGGCCCATGGGCCTGCCCGAGCTGACCTCCACGAAGTACATCGTCACCGGCGACGGTCACACGCGGTAACTCCCGGTTCCCCCTTTCGGCCCCGCTCCCGCGGGGCCCGGGGGAGCCGGACGGGCAGGGATAGTTCGCACTCTCCCTGCCCAAAACCACCTCCCAGGTCTACTCTGAATCCGTGCCGGACGACGTGGGGGGCGGGCCGTTCCAGGACGGCTGGGACCCCGACAACTCTGACGACCGCGGGGGCGCGGACGAGGACTTCGCCACCGTGGTGTTCGACGAGGACTTCGTACGGGCGGCCGAGGTCCACGAGCCGACCGCCGTGGAGCGCCTCCTGGCGGCCGCACAGGCCCGCGCGGAGGCGGAGGCCGCCCGCGCCAGGGCCGGCGGAGGACCGGGCGACGACGAGCTCTACGAGGACGGCTACGACCCCTCGGACCCCTTCAGCAGCCCCTACGCCGAGGGCTACGACCCGTACGACCCCGACGACGACTCCGGTCCGTACGGACGTCACGGCGGCGCCCTGCGTCCGTACCGGAGCAGCGCCCGCTGGCACCGGCCGGTCGCCTGGGTGCTCGCGCTCCTGATGGGCGTCGGCATGGTCGCCCTCGCCTTCACGGCGGTCTACCGCGGAGCCTCCGCCAACCGCCAGGACCAGGTCCCGGCCCCCGCCACCACCGGCATCGACAAGCCGCGCGCCGTGCCGCCCGCGGTCACCGCCCCCTCGGCCTCCGCCGAGTACTCCGCACCCCCCGTCCCGGCCGTTCCCCGCACTCCCTGAGCCCTCCTGGCCCGAGGGGAACGCCCTGCGTCGGAAATCTTCCGAACTTGTCGTGTACCTGGGCGTTTACCAGGGCGGCCACAGACCTACTCTGAAGGTATGGCAGGGCGTGGCGACCCGCCTGAGGGGCCGGCACCCGACCCCGGCGGTGGTGAGGACGAGTACCGATCCGTCGTCTTCGACGAGTCGTTCGTCCGTGCTGCCCGGCTCCAGGAGTTCTCCGCCGAGGAGCGGATGGGGGAGCACTCCCAGGCCGTGCGCTCCCGCTCCACCTGGGAGCCCCGAAGCGGCTCCCGCCAGGCCGTCCTGCTGGTGCTGCTGATCCTCCTCGCCTTCGGAACGGCCATCTATCTCGGTGTCCGCAACCCCTACCAGCCCCCGCTGGACCAGCGCGCCGAACCGCTGCGGATCACCCTGGTCCCGCTGGCCCCGCAGGGTCGGGTGGTCGGTGGTCAGCCCGCCCAGCTCTTCGCCCACAGCCCCGCCGCCGAGTACCGCACCGGGGCCGGCGGCATCAACCTCCCGGTCACCGGCCGCACCACGCACTTCTCGGAGGGCCAGGTGGTGACCGCCCTGATGATCGCCAAGGACTATCTCGTGGCCTCGTCCCTGGAGCCGGACGTACTGGCCGGCGTGACCGTCCGCCCCGCCCGGATGCTGCTCGATCCCGACCAGCTGGCGCAGTTCGACCAGAGCGTCGAGTCCTCGCTCGACGACGGTCGTCACGCGGTGGCCGGCTGGCTGGTGCGGTTCGACCCGGCCAAGGTCGCCCTGGCCGACCCCACGATCCGGGTCCAGGGCACCCTCCGGTTCGCGGAGACGGGCACCGACGTGCTGGAGGTCACCGCCGACCACACGTTCACCTATGCCCTGCGCCCCGCGAGCTCGGGCGCGGGCCCGGTGGGCGAGGCGTCGCTCTTCACCGTCCACCGGGAGACGCACTTCCGCTTCGACCGCGAGGACCTGCGGATGCACCGGACGGAACTGCTGACCAGCACCGTCCAGGCGGGCCCGCAGGCGTGCGGCACCGACGCCAGCGGCTCGCTGCGCCCGCTCCTGGCGGGCGAGCGGACCGCGGGCTCCGGCGACCCGGCGGTCACCGACCCGTACGCCACGGGCCGGCCCGCCGTCTCCTCGCTCTGCGGAACCCTGGACCCGAGCGCTCAGCCCTCGCTCTGAGCGGCGCCGTCGGCAGCCCCGCTCCGCGAGGACCCGCCGCCGAACCGGTCCCGCAGCTTCCCGCTCAGGTCGCCCGCGAGATCGCCCGCGCCACCGGCTATGTCGCCGACGAGCTTCATCAGCGGATCCTTGCTGGTGCGCACCGAATCGGCGTAATGCCCGGCGGATTCCCGGAAGGAGTCGGTCACCGAGGTGTCCTTGTCCTCCGACCGCCGCGGGTAGTGCCCGTCCATGATCCGCTGGTAGTCGCGGCTCTCGGACCACTTCTTCAGCTCGGCCGCCCGGACCGTGCTGAACGGGTGCGAACGCGGCAGCACGTTGAGGATCTTCAGGACGGAGTCCCGCAGGTCGCCGCCCTTCTCGTACTCGTCGGCCTGCGCGAGGAACGCGTCCACGTTCATCTCGTGGAGGTGGTTGCCGCCGGCGATCTTCATCAGACCGCGCATCGACGCCTGGAGGTCCTGGCCCACGAGGAGCCCCGCGCGGTCGGCGGAGAGCTCGGACTTGCGGAACCACTCCCGCAGCGCCGTGACGATCGCCATGATCGCGACGTTCCCCAGCGGGATCCAGGCGACCTTCAGCGCCAGGTTGGTGAGGAACAGCAGGATCGTGCGGTACACGGAGTGACCCGAGAGGGCGTGGCCCACCTCGTGGCCGACGACCGCCCGCATCTCCTCCTCGTCCAGCAGCTCCACCAGCCCGGTGGTGACCACGATGATCGGCTCGTCGAGCCCGATGCACATCGCGTTCGGCTTCGGGTCCTGGGTGACGTACATCGGCGGGACCTTCTCCAGGTCCAGGATGTAACACGCGTCCCTCAGCATGTCGTTGAGGTGTGTGAACTGCGCGTCGCTCACCCGCACGGAGTCGGAGAGGAACAGCAGTCGAAGACTGCGCTCGGGCAACAGCCCGCTGAGCGCCTTGAAGACCGTGTCGAAGCCGGTGAGCCTGCGCAGCGCGACGAGCGCCGAACGGTCGGCCGGATGTTCGTAGGCCCGTGAGGAGATGCCGGGGAAGCGCTTGCGCTGCCTGCTCGGCACGTTCCCAACGCCGTTGTCGGTCTTCTCGGTCATGGATGCCCCCTGTTCGTACGAGACCTTGCTCGTCCCCCTGACGAACCCAGACTAGGTGCTGGGGTCCACCGGGCGCCGGAGCCTGTGGATAACTCGGGCACAGCGGACAGTCGCGGAGTACGACCGCCCTGACAACGACTGAGTCGGCGTGAGCGTGCCCGGACCGCCCGCATACGATGTGCGCGAAGTCTCCGCTCCCATCCCCGATCGATAGGTCCTGCTGACGATGAGCCTCCACAGCACCGCCGCCAACCTGGTCTCGCTCGCCGAGGGCGCCGCCGAGCACGGTGGCAACCACGACAGCCTCAACCCGTACCTCACCGGCTTCGGCGCGCTCGGTGCGCTGCTTCTGCTGCTGTGGATCACCACCCGATTCAACCGCGACCGCTGATCCGGCGACCGCGGATCGGACGTTCGAAGCGGTGCCAGTAGGCTCTGCACGCATGGGAGAGCAGGAAGTGCCTACTGGCGTCCGCGGCAAGCGCCGACTCGGCGTGATGGGCGGAACGTTCGACCCGATCCACCACGGACACCTGGTGGCCGCCAGCGAGGTGGCCGCCCTGTTCCACCTCGACGAGGTGGTGTTCGTGCCGACCGGGCAGCCGTGGCAGAAGAGCCACAAGGCCGTGTCGGCGGCCGAGGACCGTTATCTGATGACGGTCATCGCCACCGCGTCCAACCCGCAGTTCTCGGTCAGCCGCATCGACATCGACCGCGGCGGGGCGACGTACACCATCGACACCCTGCGGGACCTGCGCTCCCTCAACAGCGACTCGGACCTCTTCTTCATCACGGGGGCCGACGCGCTGTCGCAGATCCTCACGTGGCGCGACGCGGAGGAGCTCTTCTCGCTCGCCCACTTCATCGGCGTCACCCGACCGGGCCATGACCTCACGGACGACGGACTGCCCAAGGGCGGGGTCTCGCTGGTGGAGGTTCCCGCGCTGGCGATCTCCTCCACCGACTGCCGGGCTAGGGTCGCCCAGGGCGACCCCGTCTGGTACCTGGTGCCGGACGGCGTGGTGCGCTACATCGACAAGCGCCAGTTGTACCGCGGCGAGTGAGCCTCGGAGAGGGGCACCGGTGAACGAACAGAACCCGTACGACCCGTACTACCCGCAGCCGCAGATCATCGGCTACGACGAGTACGGGCAGCCGGTGTACCAGCAGGTCCCACCGCAGGCACAGCAGCAGCAGTACGACCCGTACGCGCAAGCGCAGCACACCCAGCAGCCCGGGCAGCAGCCCGTCCAGCAGGGGTACGGCTACGACGCCTACGGGCAGCCGGTCCAGCAGCCGCAGGCGCAGCAGCACCAGCAGCCGCAGCAGCAGCCCCCGTACGACCCGTACGGGCAGCAGCGGGGCTACGACCCGTACGCCTCGTACGACACCGGACAGCAGTGGGCCGTGCAGGGCGAGGCGGCCGCCCCCGCCCCGGCAGCACCGCCACGTGCCCCGGTGGCCGCTCCCGCGGGCGTACCCGGGCAGCGCCCCGCGCCGGACGAAGGCGGCGACGACCGCGCCTACCGCACCGAGCAGTTCTCGTTCATCGAGGAGCCCGACGAGGACTCCGAGGACGTGATCGACTGGCTCAAGTTCACCGAGAGCCGCTCCGAGCGGCGCGAGGAGGCCAGGCGCCGCGGCCGCAACCGGGTCGTCGCGCTGGTCGTGGCCCTGGTCGTCGCCGCCGTCGGCGGCGTCGGTTACCTCTGGTACGCGGGCAAGCTCCCCGGCGTGTCCGGCGAGGAGCAGCAGCAGAACACCGCGACGGGCCCGCAGAAGCGGGACACGATCGTCGTCCACCTCCACGACACCAAGGGGGGCGGCACCAGCACCGCCCTGCTCGTGGACAACACCACGACGAAGCAGGGCACCACCGTCCTGCTGCCCAACGCGCTCTCCGTCGCCAATGACGAGGGTTCGGCGACCACCCTCGCCAAGTCCGTCGAGGACGACGGGTCCACCGGTACCCGCGAAGCCATCGGCAACCTCCTCGGCACGAAGATCACCGGCACCTGGCGGCTCGACACCCCGTACCTGGAGAACCTGGTCGAGCTGGTCAGCAACATCGACATCACCACCGACACCGAGGTGCCCAGCGACAAGAAGGGCGAGGCCCCGCTCGTCGTCAAGGGCGAGAACCAGACGCTCAACGGCCGAGCGGCCGTCGCCTACGCGACCTACCGCGGGCCCGGCGAGGCCGAGGCCAAGCAGCTCCAGCGCTTCGGCCAGGTCGTCTACGGGGTGCTGCGGAAGATGTCCGACGATCCCAAGGCCGCCACCGTCACCGTCGAGACCCTCGCCCAGATCCTCGACCCGTCCCTGCCGGAGAAGGACCTCGGCGCCTCGCTCGCCAAGCTGGCCGAGCACGCCAAGGGCGGCGACTACAAGACGGCGGTGCTCCCGGTGGAGCAGGACGGCTCGCTGGGCCAGGGCGCGGCCGACAGCGTGGTCAAGGACATCCTGGGCGGCAAGGTCAGCGCACCCGACCCGGGCAGCGCGGTCCGCATCGCGATCAAGGACGCCACCGGCAAGGACGCCACCGAGGCCGCCAGGGTCGTCCTGATCAACGGAGGCTTCGCCTTCGTGGGCGGCACCAAGGCGGAGACGCAGGAGAAGTCGCAGGTCCTCTACGGTGACGACGCCCAGAAGGCGACGGCCGGCGAGGTGGCCAAGACGCTCGGCCTGCCGGAGAACGCGGTCAAGAAGGGCCAGACCGCGGCGAACGGCGCCGTCACGGTGACCCTGGGCCAGGATTACAAGATCCCCGGGAGCAAGCGGTGACCTGCTCGTAATGGTTTGCGGGGCGGTCGGCGGTACGTGAGACCCTTGATGTGTCTCTGACCGCCGACGAAAGCCTGCTTGTGACCGCCACGGATCGCTCCATCGAGCTCGTCAACGCCGCCGCCCAGGCGGCGGCCGACCGGCTCGCGCACGACATCATCGCGTACGACGTCAGCGATGTGCTGTCGATCACCGACGCCTTCCTGCTCGCCTCCGCACCCAACGACCGCCAGGTCAAGTCGATCGTCGACGAGATCGAGGAGCGGCTCAACAAGGACCTCGGCGCCAAGCCGGTGCGCCGTGAGGGCGACCGCGACGCCCGCTGGATCCTCCTGGACTACGTCGACATCGTCGTCCACGTCCAGCACAGCGAGGAGCGGGTCTTCTACGCCCTGGAGCGGCTCTGGAAGGACTGCCCCGAGCTGCCGCTGCCCGAGGACGCCCTGAAGACCCGCGGCAAGGCCGCCGAGCACGCCGCGCTGACGGGTGCCGCCGACGGGACGGACGGTGAGCTGAGCTGAGCGCCACCAAGGGCGGCAGCGGCCGCCGTATCGTCCTGTGGCGCCACGGTCAGACCTCATGGAACCTGGAGCGCCGTTTCCAGGGCTCCACGGACATCGAGCTGACCGAGACCGGCGTGGCCCAGGCCCGCCGGTCCGCCCGGCTGCTCGCCTCGCTGAAGCCGGACGCGATCATCGCCTCCGACCTGAAGCGGGCCGCGGCCACCGCCGACGAGCTGGCCGGGCTCACCGGCCACCCCGTCACGCACGACTCCGCCCTGCGCGAGACCTACGCGGGGGAGTGGCAGGGGCTGACCCACGACGAGATCGTGGCGCGCTACGGCGAGCAGTACGCCGCCTGGAAGCGCGGCGAGCCCGTGCGCAGGGGCGGCGGCGAGCTGGAGACCGAGGTCGCCGACCGGGCCGCTCCGGTGGTCCTGGAGCACGCCGACAAGCTGCCCGAGGACGGCACGCTCGTCGTGGTGAGCCACGGCGGCACGATCCGCACCACCATCGGCCGGCTGCTCGGCATGGAGGCGCACCACTGGGAGAGCCTCGGCGGGCTCTCCAACTGCTGCTGGTCCGTCCTCGGCGAGGGCGCGCGCGGCTGGCGGCTCCTGGAGCACAACGCCGGCACGCTGCCCGAGCCGGTCCTCGGCGACGACGACTGAGTCGCCCCCGGGCCCGGATTTCACTTTCCGGCAGGTCACAGGCTAGAGTTCTTCTTGTTCGCAGCGCGGAGCGCAGAGAACACGAGGGGCTATAGCTCAGTTGGTAGAGCGCCTGCATGGCATGCAGGAGGTCAGGAGTTCAATTCTCCTTAGCTCCACAGTCACCGAATCCCGTCCCCGCAAGGGGGCGGGATTCGTCGTTTCCGTCACCGCCAGTCGTCCACCACCTCGGCCCGCAGCGCTTCGATCGCGCGACTGCTCGCCTCGTCCTTCGGCGTGTAGGCCACGATCCGGCACTCCGGCATCCCGTTGATCGAGAACGACAGGGACGTCATCCGCAGCTCGCCCACGGCGTCGTGACGGAAGGTCTTCACATGACTTCCCGGCGGCACGACATCGCCGCTCCGCCACAGGCGGGCGAAGTCGGGGCTGACGGCCGAGAGCCGTCGCACGAACGACTCCCACACCGGCTCGCCCACGTGCCGGCCGTACGCCCCGCGCATCTGCGCGACCATCAGCGGAAGCTCCCGCTTCTTGTCGACGAGCGGACAGCGGTCGTCGTCCATCGTGAAGAGCGTCCACAGCACGTTGCGGAATCCGAAGGGCGTGTGCCGCGGATCCGAGAACAGCTTCCGGTACATCGAGTTGGTCGCCAGCACGTCGTACCGGCTGTTGTAGACCACCGCCGGACGCGGGACCAGGGCGTCCAGGATCCCCTGGAGCTCGGGGCCGACCGTCTCGACGGCCTCGGCGCCGCGGTCCGGGGCGAAGGGCACCTCCGCCAGGTGGTACAGGTGCTCGCGCTCGGGCCGGTCGAGCCGCAGCGTGCGGGCGACCGCGTCGAGCACCTGGGCGGAGGCGTTGATCGGGCGTCCCTGCTCCAGCCAGGTGTACCAGGTGACGCCGACGCCGGAGAGCTGGGCGACCTCCTCGCGGCGCAGGCCGGGTGTACGGCGGCGCAGCCCCGGCGCCATGCCCACGTCCTCCGGAGTCACCCGCGCCCGGCGGCTGCGCAGGAACGCCGCGAGCTCCGGTCGGCGGCGGCGCTGTGCCGGTGCTGCCAAAGTCGTCACACCCCCATGGTCGAGTCCCCGTGCCGCCGTTGCCAGGTGCTGTCAGTACCAGCATCGGCGGGCTCTCGTTACCCGTACCGGATCCTCGTCACGCTGCTCGTATGACGACGACCACGACACGGCCCGTACTCAGTAAAGACGGTGGCACCGACAACCGGCCCGGACTGCTGCTCGGGGTGGTGCTCGCGGCCCAGTTCATGGCACTGCTCGACGTCTTCATCGTCAACGTCGCCGCCCCCACCATCCGCGCCGAACTCTCCGCCTCCGGGGCGGGACTTCAGCTCGTCATCGCCGGATACACCATCGCCTACGCGGTCCTGCTGATCACCGGCGCGCGGCTCGGCGAACGGCTCGGGCACCGGCGGACGTACCTCGTGGGACTCGCCGTCTTCACAGCGGCCTCGCTCGCCTGCGGACTGGCGGCGGGAACCGGCCAACTGATCGCCTTCCGACTCGCCCAGGGCGCCGGAGCGGCCGTGATGATCCCTCAGGTGCTCAGCCTCATCCAGCGGACCTTCACCGGAGAGCGCCGCGTCCGCGCCCTCGGCGCCTACTCCGCCGTGCTCGCCACCGGCGCCGCGGCCGGCCAGGTCGTCGGCGGCGTTCTCGTCAGCGCCGACCTCCTCGGCAGCGGCTGGCGGCCGGTCTTCCTCGTCAACGTGCCCATCGGGCTCGTCCTGCTGGCCCTGGGAGCCCGGGTCCTGCCGCGTGACGCGCGCCCCGAGCCCGCGCGCACCCGCCCCCTCGACCTGCCCGGACTCGTCCTGCTCGGCGCGGCCGTCTCCCTGCTCACGGTCCCCCTGGTCCTCGGACAGGAGCAGGGCCGGCCGCTGTGGTTCTGGGTCTCCCTCGGATGCTCCGCGGCGGCCTTCGCGGCCTTCGGCGTGCACGAGTCCCGGCTTGCAGGCCGGGGCGGCGCTCCGCTCATCGCCCCGCGCGTCCTGCGGGCCCCGGGCATCGGACGGGCCGCGTTCGGGATCTCCCTGGCGATGGCCGTCAACGCGGGGTTCCTCTTCACCGTCACCCTGCACCTCCAGGGCGGACTCGGACACAGCGCCCTGCGCGCCGGGCTGACCCTCGCGCCGGCCGCCGCCGCCTTCGGCGTGGTCGGCCTGACCTGGCGACGCCTGCCCGCCCGCCTGCAGCACCTCCTGATCCCCGGCGGCTTCCTGCTCACCGCCGTCGCCTCGGTCGCCATGGGCGTCCTCCTCAGGGGCGGCGGCACGGGCGGCTGGGCGCTCCACCCGGCACTCGCCGCGATGGGCGGCGGGCTCGCGCTGGCCTTCGGTCCGGCCCTGACGGGTGCGCTGGCCCGGGTACGGCCCGAGGACGCCGCCGACGCCAGCGGTCTACTCGCCACCGTCACCCAGCTCGGCCAGCTGATCGGCGTCGCGGGCTTCGGCACGCTCTTCCTCGCGCGGCTGCATACGCCGGGGGCGCATGACTCCGCCGACGCGCTCTTCGTGAGCGCCTTCGCGCTGGCCACCGCATCGATCTTGGGCGGGTCGGTCGCCCTGGCGCGCCGAGCTCGCTGACCCCCTTGCGGGGCCATGGCAGAATCGGACGGCCGGAGGGGAACGAGGGTCCGGACGGGAGGAGTGTGCGATGGCCGCGAGCGGTGCCGAAGGTGCCGAGACCGATGCCGTCGCCGAGCCCGTCGAGAGCCGTGCCGCGGTCCGGGGGAGCCGAGCGCGCCTCGGCTGTCCCCCGTGCGGTTCCGCCCGGGTCGTCCAAGTGCTCGGTGACAACGGCGGGGTGTCCTTCGTGTGCACGTCCTGCGGCCACAGCTGGAGCTGATTGATGGGTGCACACAGGCGGAAGTGCGACTGGTGCGGCAGTGGTACGCCCATTGTCCGGGACATGGACCCGGTCAACGCCGAGTTCCAGTACTGGTGCGAGGAGTGCGCGCGGGCGCTGATCATAAAGGGCGACCCGATCGAGACCTACCGCGAGCTCGAGGGGGAGCCGATCTACGGCCGGCTGCTCGACGAGCACTGCACCCTCAAGCGCTTCTACTCCTTCGCCACGGCCTGACGCCGGCGGTAGAGGACGTACCCCAGGAACAGCGCGGTCACGGTCAGCGGATAGACCGCCGAGAGCAGCATCTGCCCCGCGTTCTGGTCGAGTTCCGGACGCCCCGGGTCGTGCGGCACCCACCACAGCGCGAACGACGCGAAGGCCAGTGCCACCGCGGGCACCGCCCACCCGGGCCGCACCCGGTCGCGGCGGTCCACCAGCAGGATCAGCAGCGGTACGCACCACACCCAGTGGTGGGACCAGGAGATCGGGCTGATCATCAGAGCCGTCACCGCGCAGACGATCACGGCCAGCGCCTTGTCCCCGCGCAGCGCGGCCCGCACTGCGAGGGTCATGGCCGCACCCCCGAGCACGGCCGCCGCCAGCGCCCACCACATGCCCGGGTCGTCGGTGTGCATCAGCCGCGCGAGCACCCCGCGCAGCGACTGGTTGGCGGTCTCCTCCGCGAAACCCACCCGCCCGGTCTCGAAGAGCGTCCCGGTCCAGAAGCGCTTGGAGTCGTACGGGAGCACCAGCGCGCTCAGCAGGGTCGCCCCGAGGAACACCCCGATCGCCGTGGCCGCCGTGCGCAGCCACGGGTTCCAGCCCCTCTCGCGGCGCCACACCAGCAGGCCGGCGAACAGGAGGAACACGACGAACAGACCCGGTGTGAGCTTCACCGCAGTGGCCAGACCGATGCCGAGGCCCGCCCACCGGTGGCCCTCACGGCGTGTGAAGTCCCACAGCACCGCCACCGCGACGAGCAGGTTGATCTGCCCGTAGCGCAGCGTCGTCCACACCGGCTCGCACCAGACCACGACCGCCGCCACCAGGAACGTCGCACGCCAGAGCCGCTCCCGCGAGAGCGACGGACGGACGAGCTGGAGGGAGAGCTGGACCAGCGCGACGACGAGGAGCAGGTTCCCGGCCGTCGCGAGCGTCCGCATCAGCGGAACGCCGACGAAGGTCAGCGGGACGAACAGCAGTCCCGCGAACGGCGGATAGGTCATGGCCAGATTCGCCGAGGTGGCGCGCATCGCGTAGAGATCGCCACCGGCCCGGACGGTCTCCCCCTCCGCCCGGTAGACCATCACGTCGAGCATGTTCACATGGGCGACCCGTTGGGCCACCCAGAAGGCTATGAACGACACGAGGCAGGCTGCCGCGGCGGTGGCGAGGGGCCACTGCCGGGCGCGGGTTCTGGCAAGCACGGGCACGGTCACAGAGGGGGACCCTACCCGCCGCCCCCGGACCGCCGGAGAAACCGATTTGGTGATCCCCAGGGGGGCCGGTTAATGTTCTGTCTGTCGCCGCGGGGGAAACCCGGAACGGGGCGGACAGCAAGGGGCTATAGCTCAGTTGGTAGAGCGCCTGCATGGCATGCAGGAGGTCAGGAGTTCAATTCTCCTTAGCTCCACAGGAAGAAGAAGCGGATCATCCGGATCGGATGATCCGCTTCTTCGTGTTCAGGGGGCCGGGTGTCAACCCCGGCCGCTGCCCAGCGCCTTGCGGCCGCCGCCCGGCGGCAGGGCCGGCCGCTCCTGGGGACCCTGTTCGATCCGGAGCGCCAGTGCGGGGCAGCGGCGTACGGCCCGCTGAGCCCGTCCTCGCAGGTGCATCGGCACGGAGGCGTCGGCGAGCGCCGGGTAGCCGTCCGGGCCCAGTCTGATCAGCTCCGGGACGATGTCCGCGCAGAGCCCGTGTCCCTGGCACAGAGTCCAGTCCACGGCCAGCTTCTCGCCGCTCGGGATCGACTCCTCCGCGTCCTGGTAGCCGGCCGCGGGAAGCGGCAGCACACCGACGGTCGGACGTCCGCAGCCGCTGCCGAGAACATGGGCGGCCAGGTCGTCCGTGAAGGCCGAGAGCGTCGAGGCGAAGAAGCGGGCCGAGCCGTCGGGGTGCTTGCACGCACCGCGCCCCTTCACCGCCTGGGTGACCTCTCTCAGCGCCTCCAGCGCGGCGGGACCGCCGCCGTTGAGCACGTCGGAGAGACCGCCGGCCGCGGCGGGCAGACCGAGCCGGCACGGCCCGCACTGGCCGGCCGTCTCGGCCGCGAGCCAGTTCGCGACCCGCAGGGATTCGCCGATCGGGCAGGTCTCGGGTCCGATCGGCAGGATCGCCCCGGCGCCCAGGGACCCGCCGACGGCGGAGAGGGACGCCCGCGAGACGACCGCGTTGTCGACCGCCATCGAGTCGATCCAGTTGCCGTGGTACCCGCCCGTGAGGACGCCCTGGGGCAGCGGCGGGGCACCGGCCAGCTGGAGGACGTACCGCAGCGGGACGCCCGTCGGCACCTCGACCACCATGGGGCGCGCGACCGCCCCGGAGATCGTCAGCATGACCGTGCCGGGCTCCGCCTCGAGGCCGGTGTGGCCGTAGCGGCGCGAGCCGATCCGGGCGGCCACGGCCAGCTGGGCGAAGGTCTCGGCGTTGGAGAGCAGTGTGGGTGCCCCGCCCACCCCGGACTCCGCGGCGCGCTCACGGCGGCCGGGGGGCAGAGCGGGGCCGCCTCCGATCGCGCGGATCACCGCCGACGCCTCCCCGGAGACCATGCGTTCGGGAGTCCGGACGACACGCGCGCGCAGTGCCTGCCCACGACGGTCGGAAAGGCCCCGCTCGGCGAGCGCCGAGCGGATGGAGATCTCCGTGGAGTTCCTGGTCACGGCCACGATCAGCGTCCGGGCGCCGAGCGCCTCGGCCGCCAGCAGGGCGCCGTCCAGGATCAGGTGCGGGGCACGGTTGAGGAGCACCGTGTCCTTGCGGCAGGCGGGCTCTCCCTCACTGCCGTTGACCACCACCACGGGACGTATCCCCCGGCGGATCGCCGCCTTGCCGACCGCCCTGAGCTTGCGGCCGAAGGGGAAACCGGCGCCACCGCGCCCGTGGAGGGATATCTCGTCCGCGAGCTGGGCGAGCCGCTCGCCGCTCATCGGATCCAGCGGCCCGTGCACCTTCAGATGCATCTCCAGGCCGAGCCGCTCGACCAGGTCGAAGCCCTGGGTGAGCTGGGGCAGACCGACCACGCGGACCTCGGGGACGTCGGGGAGCGGGGCGTTCACGGGCGGTCTCCTGCGGGTGCGGTCCAGGGCTCACCCGCGGGGGGCGGGCTGGAGTAGGTAGGCATCGGGGGCGAGGGCGTCGGCCAGTAGCCGGGGCGGAGCGTGGGATCGGGGACGACGGGGAGCTCCTCGGTCATGGGTATGCGTTCGGCGAGCGGGGCGTCGCCGTCGGTGTACGGGGCGGGGTCGGGCGCCGGGGTGGTGGCCCGGGACACCGCGCGGTAGGCGGCCGAGAAACCGGCGGAGGTGCCGGTGCCGACGGTCGGGGCCGAGGTCGGCATCGGGGGAGCCGTCTCGTAGAGCGGTGGAGGGGTCTCGTACAGCGGGGAGGAGGGCTCGTAGAGCGGGGGAGTGGACTCGTACAGCCGGGTGCTCGGTACGGGGGGTGCGAGCGGCTCGGGCAGCGGAGGCAGGGAGGGGCGGCCGGTGGGCCGGTCCAGCCACTCGGCGGACACGGTCGGCGGCTCGTAGCCGCGCTCGGTCTCGTCCTCGGCTCTGGCGGGGGCCTCGGCCTGTTCACCCGTCCGGTCCGGCCGGGTGGGCCTGGGGCGGCCTTCCAGCGACGCCAGGAGCCCGACGAAGCGGTCGGCGAGCTCCCGCTGTGTCGGGGCGGGCAGCATCCGGAGGGCGACGACCGCGGCGACGGAGGTCAGGGCCAGGCAGTACATGACCACGACCCAGGTGGCCGCGGGCCTGCCGGTGAAGAGACCGTGGACCAGCGCGAAGCACCACGCCGGGTACGCCAGCATGTGCAGCGGCCGCCAGCGGGCGGCGAAGCGGCTGCGGCCGGCGAGCGTGCTGCGCAGGGCGCCCGTCGAGGCGGCGACGACCATCAGCAGCCCGGCGAGCGAGCCGAAGCCGATGAGGGCCGAGGTGCCCGTGACGCCGAGGCCGAACGGGATGAGGGCTCCGATCAGCCCGACGTGGCCGAGGGACACCTTGACGGTGGCGTGCAGCAGCAGGAAGCCGAGCGAGGACACCGCGGTGGCCCGGTGGATGCCCTGGGCGAGCAGCCGGTGCCGGGGGGAGAGCAGCAGCCGGTCGGTGGCGATGAGTCCCCAGGCGACCGAGGCGGTCAGGGACACCAGCGACAGCACACCGCTGGTGAAGTCGAGCGCCGCCCGGAAGGCGTCGCTGCCGCCGATGGCGAGCAGCGGAATGATCACCAGGGCCGCGACCGAAAGCCCGCCCTGAACCGGCCGGCTCAATCCTGTTCGCTCGGCCGGGGTGGAGCGTTTCTTGCGATGAGGGTTCATAGGGGCGACTCCGAATGGTGCGGATAAGCAGTCCCGTTGGGCCGCATGTTAGGTCGCCCCATACCGGTCGGTAGGTGGTTTGCGTGTTTACGGGACTCTCAGCGGCCAACTGACTCTGGGGTTGCCCTGGATAGGGGCGATACGCGGGGTAACCCCAGCTGCTCGGGTGGCCGGGAAGCCCGCCCACCCGCGGCGACGCCCCGGCCGACGGCGGTTCGGCCACGGGGCGGAACGTCGGTGCGGCCCGATCGGGCCCTGCGGTACCCTGACGCCATGCGTGCCGTACGCCTCCTGCTTAGCGAGCCGCGCTGATCAGTCCCGACGGATGAAAGATCCGGTCGGAATCGGCGCGGCGTCCCCTCCTGTGCGAGGGGATTTTTCATTTCGTGGCAGTGCAGTTCGCGGGCAGTGGGCAGAGACGATCGATGGAGCTTCAAGGATCATGAGCGAGATGAATTCGGCTGCCGAGACGGCGGCCCCGCATCGTTATACGGCGGCCATGGCCGCCGACATCGAGGCACGCTGGCAGGATTTCTGGGACGCCGAGGGCACCTACGAGGCGCCGAACCCGACCGGTGACCTGGCGGGCGATCCGGCGATCGCCGCCCGGCCCAAGAAGTTCATCATGGACATGTTCCCGTACCCCTCGGGCGCGGGCCTGCACGTCGGTCACCCGCTGGGCTACATCGCCACGGACGTGTTCGCGCGTCACCAGCGCATGACCGGCCACAACGTGCTGCACACCCTGGGCTTCGACGCCTTCGGCCTGCCGGCCGAGCAGTACGCCGTGCAGACGGGCACGCACCCGCGCGTGTCCACCGAGGCCAACATGGAGAACATGAAGGTCCAGCTGCGCCGGCTGGGCCTGGGCCACGACAAGCGCCGGTCGTTCGCCACGATCGACCCGGACTACTACAAGTGGACGCAGTGGATCTTCCTGCAGATCTACAACTCCTGGTACGACGACGAGGCCCGGAAGGCCCGACCGATCGCCGAGCTGGTCGAGCAGTTCGAGAACGGCACCCGTGACGTCCCGGGCACCACGCGCGCGTGGAGCGAGCTGAGCGCCGTCGAGCGCGCCGACGTCCTGGGCGAGTACCGCCTGGCGTACGCCTCCGACGCGCCCGTCAACTGGTGCCCCGGCCTGGGCACGGTGCTGGCCAACGAGGAGGTCACCGCCGACGGCCGCTCCGAGCGCGGCAACTTCCCCGTCTTCAAGTCCAAGCTGCGCCAGTGGAACATGCGCATCACCGCCTACGCGGACCGCCTGCTGGACGACCTGGACGCGCTGGACTGGCCCGAGGCCATCAAGCTGCAGCAGCGGAACTGGATCGGCCGCTCGGAGGGTGCCCGCGTCGACTTCCAGGTCGGCGACACCGGCGCGATCACCGTCTTCACCACCCGCCAGGACACCCTGTTCGGCGCCACCTACATGGTGCTGGCCCCCGAGCACGACCTGGTCGAGAAGATCGTCCCCGACGCCTGGCCCGCCGGCACCCACGACGTGTGGACGGGCGGCCACGCCACCCCGGCCGACGCCGTCGCCGCGTACCGCAAGCAGGCCGCCTCCAAGTCCGACGTCGAGCGGCAGGCCGAGGCCAAGGACAAGACCGGCGTCTTCACCGGCGCGTACGCGACCAACCCGGTCAGCGGCGAGCAGGTCCCGGTCTTCATCGCCGACTACGTCCTGATGGGCTACGGCACCGGCGCGATCATGGCCGTCCCGGCGCACGACACCCGTGACTTCGCCTTCGCGCGCGCCTTCGAGCTGCCGATGCGCTGCGTCGTGGAGCCGAGCGACGACCGCGGCACCGACACGTCCACCTGGGACGACGCCTTCGCCTCGTACGAGGCGAAGCTGGTCGACTCCGCGAACGACGAGATCTCCCTGGACGGCCTGGGCGTCGTCGAGGCCAAGGCGAGGATCACCGCCTGGCTGGCCGACCGCGGCATCGGCGAGGGCACCGTCAACTTCCGGCTGCGCGACTGGCTGTTCAGCCGTCAGCGCTACTGGGGCGAGCCCTTCCCGATCGTCTACGACGAGGACGGCGTCGCGCACGCGCTGCCCGAGTCGATGCTGCCGCTGGAGCTGCCGGAGGTCGACGACTACTCGCCGCGCACCTTCGACCCGGACGACGCCGACACCCAGCCCGAGACGCCGCTGTCCCGCAACGAGGAATGGGTCGATGTCACCCTGGACCTGGGCGACGGACCGAAGAAGTACCGCCGCGAGACCAACACCATGCCCAACTGGGCCGGTTCCTGCTGGTACGAGCTGCGCTATCTGGACCCGAACAACTCCGAGAAGCTGGTCGACCCGGCGATCGAGCAGTACTGGATGGGTCCGCGCGAGGGCATGCCGACCGGCGGCGTCGACCTGTACGTCGGCGGTGCCGAGCACGCCGTACTGCACCTGCTGTACGCGCGGTTCTGGTCCAAGGTGCTGTTCGACCTGGGCCACGTCTCCTCGGCCGAGCCCTTCCACAAGCTGTACAACCAGGGCATGATCCAGGCGTTCGTCTACCGGGACGCGCGCGGCATCGCCGTGCCGGCGGCCGAGGTCGAGGAGCGCGACGGCGGCTACTGGTACGAGGGCGAGAAGGTCAGCCGCGTCCTGGGCAAGATGGGCAAGTCCCTGAAGAACGCCGTCACCCCGGACGAGATCTGCGGCGAGTTCGGCGCCGACACCCTGCGCCTGTACGAGATGGCGATGGGCCCGCTGGACGTCTCCCGCCCGTGGGACACGCGCGCGGTGGTCGGCCAGTACCGTCTGCTGCAGCGGCTGTGGCGCAACATCGTCGACGAGTCGACGGGTGACGTCACGGTCGTGGACACCGAGCCCGACGAGGACACGCTGCGCGCCCTGCACAAGGCGATCGACGGCGTCTCGCAGGACATGGCGGCCATGCGCTTCAACACCGCCATCGCCAAGGTGACCGAGCTGAACAACCACCTGACCAAGGTGGGCGGCCCGGTCTCGCGCTCGGTCGCCGAGCGACTGGTGCTGCTGGTCGCCCCGCTGGCCCCGCACATCGCGGAGGAGCTGTGGCGCAAGCTGGGTCACACCGACTCGGTCGTCCACCAGGACTTCCCGGTCGCCGACCCCGCGTACGTCGTGGACGAGACCGTGACCTGCGTCGTGCAGATCAAGGGCAAGGTCAAGGCCCGTCTGGAGGTCTCGCCGTCCATCTCCGACGCGGAGCTGGAGGCGCTGGCCCTGGGCGACGCGAACGTGGTGGCCGCGCTGGGCGGCGCGGAGATCCGCAAGGTGATCGTGCGCGCCCCGAAGCTGGTCAACATCGTCGCCTGACGACGGCCTGGCCGTGGGCGCCCGGGCCGGGGGGGGGGGGGGGCGTAGGGGGGTACCCGAAAGGGCGGGTGTTTGTTTTGATTGGTTAGGGAA
>NZ_JBEZNW010000062.1:0-31256 GCF_040653355.1 Streptomyces sp. NPDC047971
CACCACCCCGGCTCTCCCTTCCGGGATAACGCCGCACCCCTTCGGGGGGGGGCCCGGTACACCTTGTGTACCGGGCCCCGCGGCGTCGCTCTCGCCGTGCCGTCCGCTAGGCGGACTTGCGGCTGTCCCGAGGATGTACGGCGATGTTCATGGCGCCGGAACGAAGGACCGCCAGCCTCTCGGCCAGGACCTCCTCCAGCTCCTCGCGGGTGCGCCGCTCCATGAGCATGTCCCAGTGCGTGCGCGCCGGCTTGCCCTTCTTCTCCTCGGGGCCGTCCCCGTCAACCAGGAGTGCCTGGCTGCCGCAGACCTTGCACTCCCACTCCGGCGGAATTTCCGCTTCCACCGAGAAGGGCATCTCAAAACGATGGCCCTTCTCGCATGCGTACTCCACGGCCTGGCGCGGGGCCAGATCGATGCCGCGGTCGGTCTCGTAGCTGGTCACCACGAGGCGCGTGCCGCGAAGAGCTCGCTCACTCATGAATCGTGCCTCCCGGGCTTGTCGCCCACAGGACAGGTGTCGCTGTCGTCGTCATCCGGTCAACGTCCGGTCGGCGGTAAAGATTCCCGTTCCGGGTCATGCGTCGCCCGTCGTGCCGCCCCTTGTTCTACCCACCAGTGCCCGGTTTGTCACATCTGGCAGCAGATGTCACCCAGCGTCTTCACCAAAGCAGCACGCAGTAACGGTCCGCCTGGCAGGCCAAAGGCGTACACTACCGGCCTTTCACTGCCGCGTCTAAATCCGGTCCGGAACAGGGTTGCCGGCGGCGGCCACCGCACGGCGTACGGGTACCCGCGCGAGCAGCACGAAACCGGCCGCGAAGAAGATCACCAGAGAGATGATGGCATCCCGGTAGCTCCCGGTCAGCTGATACGCGAGACCGAACACCAGTGGCCCCAGCCAGCTCAGGCCCCGGTCGCTCATCTCGTACGCGGAGAAGTACTCCGCCTCCTTGCCGCGCGGCACCAGATGGGAGAAGAGCGAGCGCGACAGCGCCTGGCTCCCGCCGAGGACGAGACCGATCGCCGCCGCGAGGCAGAAGAACGCCACCGGCGCGTCGGCCGGGAGGAAGTAGCCGGCACCCAGGATCAGCGTCCAGACCGCCAGCGACCCGAGGATCACGCGCTTGGCGCCGTGGGTGCGAGCCAGCCGCCCCATGCCGAGGGCTCCCACCACCGCGAGCACCTGGACCAGCAGCACCGCCGTGATGAGGGTCGTCTGCTCCAGCCCCAGCTCCTCGGAGCCGTAGATCGACGCCTGCGAGATCACGGTCTGCACGCCGTCGTTGTAGATCAGGTACGCGAGCAGGAACGACAGGGTCAGGGGGTGGCGGCGCATGTCCCGCAACGTCGCCATCAGCTGCCGCCAGCCACCGCCGACGGCCCCCTCGCCCTTCGGCGGGACGTGCCGGTCGCGCAGGCGCCGCAGCGGAATCAGCGTGAAGGCGCCCCACCACAGCCCGGCCGAGGCCAGGCAGATCCGCACCGCCATGCCCTCCGTGACACCGAAGGACTCGTGCCCGGAGTACAGGATCAGGTTGAGGACGAGGACCAGGGCGCCCGAGGTGTAGCCGAAGGCCCAGCCGCGCGAGGAGACCGAGTCCCGTTCGTCCGGCGTCGCGATCTGCGGCAGATAGGCGTTGTAGAGCACCATCGAGACCGCCAGGGAGGCGTTCGCGACGATGAGCAGGAACGCCCCGAGCAGATAGCGGTCGCCGCTCAGGAAGAACATGCCCGCCGTCGCCGCCGCGCCGGTGTACGCGGCGACCGCCAGCAGCGGCTTCTTGCGTCCCGTACGGTCCGCCGCCGCGCCCACCAGGGGCATCACGAGGACCGCCACGACGAGCGAGGCCGAGACGGCGTAGGCGAAGAGCGAGCCGGCCCGCACCGGTATGCCCAGGGGGTGGACGAAGCCGTCCGCGTCCGCGGCGGCCTTCGCCACCGAGGTCAGGTACGGGCCGAGGAAGACCGTCACCACGCTCGTCGAATAGACCGAGCAGGCGAAGTCGTAGAAGTACCAGCCGCGTTGCTCGCGCCTGCGTTCGGCCGGATCGGCGGTGTGCCCCTCCGGCTCGGTGATGTCGGCGGTCACGGCCGCGCCCCCCTCGTTCGTTCCCGTGCGGGGCACGCGGTCAGACCCACGAGCCCCGGGCGGTCAGCACTGCGCGCAGCGCCTCCAGATGATCGGTCATGATGCCATCCACCCCCAGGTCGAGGAGAGAGTTCATCCGCTCCGGATCGTTGACGGTCCACACGTGCACCTGGAGGCCCCGGGCGTGGGCCTCCCGCACGAAGCGGCGGTCGACCACCGGGATGCCGCCCTGGCTCGCGGGCACCTGGGCGGCGACGGCGCCCGCGCGCAGCGCCGCCGGGATGCCGAACGAGCGCAGCCGCAGGCCGAGGACGCCCTTCACGCCGTACGAGGTGGCCAGCCGCGGACCCGCGAGGCGCTGGGCCCGGGCCACCCGCCCCTCGGTGAAGGAGCCGACGCAGATCCGGTCCCACGCCCCGGTCCTGCGGATCAGGTCGACCAGCGGGACCAGGGACGACTCGGCCTTCAGGTCCACGTTCCAGCGCGCCTCGGGGAACTCCTCCAGGAGCTCCTCGAAGAGCGGCAGCGGCTCCTTGCCGGCCACCCGCGCCTCGCGGACGGCGTCCCAGGGGAGGTCCCGGATACGGCCGGAGGCGTCCGTGACCCGGTCGAGCGTCGAGTCGTGGAAGGCGACCAGGACGCCGTCCGCGGTGGTGTGGACATCGGTCTCGAAGTAGCGGTATCCGGCGGCCGCGGCCCTCCGGAAGGCGGCCGCGGTGTTCTCCAGGCCGTCCGCCGTGCCGCCGCGGTGGGCGAAGGGGATGGGCGAGGGGTGGTCGAGGTAGGGGTGGCGTACGCGAGTCACCGCCGCAGTATCGCCTGCTCCGGTGTCCCCGAGGCGACCACGGTGCTCCGCACGTCCTTCTCGGGGATGGCGAACCAGCGCAGGAAGAGCTGCGCGAGCGGGCCGATGCTCAGGGCGTAGAGGACCGTGCCGATGCCGACCGAGCCGCCGAGCAGGAAGCCGGTGGCGACCACGGCGACCTCGATGGCCGTGCGGACGAGCCGGATCGAGCGGCCGGTGAGCCGGTGCAGTCCGGTCATCAGGCCGTCGCGCGGACCGGGGCCGAACCGGGCGGCGATGTAGAGGCCGGTCGCCATGCCGTTGAGCACGATGCCGAGCACCAGGAGGGCGATCCGCACGGCCATCCCCCCGGCCTCCGGGACCAGGGCGAGCGTCGCGTCCATCGCCACGCCGATGACGAAGACGTTCGACACCGTGCCCAGGCCCGGCTTCTGGCGGATCGGAATCCACAGGAGCAGGACGACCGCCCCGACGAAGATCGAGACGACTCCGATGGTCAGCCCGGTCTTCTCGGCGAGACCCTGGTGGAGGACGCCCCAGGGCTCCAGGCCGAGCCCGCCGCGCACCAGAAGCGCCGAACTGATCCCGTACAGCGCCAGTCCGACGTACAGCTGCGCGAGCCGACGGGTCAGATGGCGACCGGTGAGCCGGCCGCGGAGGCCGGAGGCGATGGACAAGGTGGTGCCCCCTGTGGTGGTAGTGGACTGACTCATGACACTCTGTGGCGGGGGATCTCATCCCAACCATGGCCAATTCGAGGAAGGTGGACTGACTTCCATGGCTCAGTGGACCTCGGCCGTCGGGCCGGCCCAGCTGGCACGGCAGCTTCAGGCGCAGCAGCCGCGGCCCGCGGGACCGGGCGCGCGAAAGCCGCCCGCCTACCGCGCGCTGGCCGACGGCATCCGCCTTCTCGTGCTGGAGGGCCGCGTGCCGGTGGCCGCCCGGCTGCCCGCCGAGCGTGAGCTCGCGGTCGCGCTCACCGTCAGCCGGACGACGGTCGCGGCGGCCTACGAGGCGCTGCGCGCCGAGGGCTTCCTCGAGTCCCGTCGCGGGGCCGGCAGCTGGACGGCCGTGCCCGCCGGGAACCCGCTGCCCGCGCGCGGGCTCGAACCGCTGCCGCCGGAGTCGCTCGGCTCGATGATCGACCTCGGCTGCGCGGCGCTGCCCGCCCCCGAGCCCTGGCTGACCCGGAGCGTGCAGGGGGCTCTGGAGGAGCTGCCTCCGTACGCCCACACGCACGGGGACTACCCGGCCGGGCTGCCCGCGCTGCGGCAGATGCTCGCCGACCGCTACACCGAGCGGGGCATCCCGACCATGCCCGAGCAGATCATGGTCACCACCGGCGCGATGGGCGCCATCGACGCGATCTGCCACCTCTTCGCCGGGCGCGGCGAGCGGATCGCCGTCGAATCGCCGTCGTACGCCAACATCCTCCAGCTCATGCGCTCCGCGGGCGCCCGGCTCGTCCCCGTCGCCATGGCCGAGGGGCTGACCGGCTGGGACCTGAACCGCTGGCGCCAGGTGCTGCGGGACGCGGCGCCGCGGCTGGCGTACGTGGTCGCGGACTTCCACAACCCCACCGGCGCCCTGGCCGACGAGGACCAGCGACGGCAGCTCGTCGACGCGGCCCGCTCGGCCGGCACGGTCCTGGTCGTCGACGAGACGATGTCGGAACTGTTCCTCGACGACGGCCTGGAGATGCCCCGGCCCGTCTGTGCCTTCGACCCGGCGGGCGCGACGGTGCTGACGGTCGGCTCGGCGAGCAAGGCGTTCTGGGCGGGCATGAGGATCGGCTGGGTGCGGGCCGCCCCCGACGTGATCCGCTCCCTGGTCGCGGCGCGGGCCTACGCGGACCTGGGCACCCCTGTCCTGGAGCAGCTCGGCGTCAACTGGCTGATGCGCACTGGGGGCTGGGAGCAGGCCGTCGACATCCGCCGCGCCCAGGCGCGGGAGAACCGTGACGCGCTCGTGGCGGCCGTGCGGGCCGAGCTCCCGGAGTGGGAGTTCGAGGTCCCGCGCGGGGGCCTGACGCTCTGGGTCCGTACGGGCGGCCTCTCGGGCTCGCGGATCGCCGAGGTCGGCGAGCGGGTGGGGGTACGGGTGCCCTCGGGGCCGCGGTTCGGCGTGGACGGCGCCTTCGAGGGGTACGTCCGGCTGCCGTTCACCGTCGGCGGGCCGGTCGCGGAGGAGGCGGCGGTCCGGCTCGCGGCCGCGGCGCGGCTCGTGGAGTCGGGCGCCGGGGCGGGCGTGGAGCCCGCGCGGACGTTCGTGGCCTGATCGGCGGGGAGACCCGCATGGGGCGGCGGTTCCCGATGCTCTGATCGCCGGACGCCGCCGGGGCGAGGGGAGTACGCCGGAGGGCGGGTACGGACGTGTGGTCCGTACCCGCCCTCCGGCGTCTGTGGGGCGTCAGCCCTCGGCCGGGACCGGGGCGTGGAGCGGGGCCGGACCCGGGTCGGGTGCGTGGGCGGGGGGCTTCGTCATGACGGCGGGGCCGGGGTCGGGGCCGGGGTCGGGCGCGGATCCGGGTGCCGCCTCGACCGCCGCGCCCGTGGCGTCCTGCCGCTCCGGCAGCAGCGCCAGGACGGCCTGGCGGTCCGCCTCGCTCGTCGCGTCGTCGAAGGGGTCGGGCGTCGCCGGTACCTGGAGCCGGAGGACCCGGCCGCCGCCGAGGCGGGCGTAACCGCGACCCGGCGGGACGGCCGGGACCGGGGTCGTGTGCGGACCGACGCCGAGGACCGACGCGATCTGGTCGGGGGAGGCGGGGCCGAGCACCACCCGCGCGCGGGTGTGCGTGCGTACGGTCTCGCCCAGCGTCTCCACGCTGTCGAACTGCTCCGCCACCACCACCGTGACCTGCGCGGCCCTGCCGTGCCGCAGGGGCACGTGGAGCAGGTCCTGCGGGTCGGGCCGGCCGTCGGCCGCCGCCAGGTGGCCGAGGACGCTCGGCCGGTCCAGCAGGATCCACAGCGGGCGCCTGGTGTCGTCGGGTGCGGGGTGGCCCGCCTGCCGGGCCCGGTTCGCGGCGATCAGCCGTCGCTCGGTCTCGTGCGCCGCCCACTCCAGGCTGGCCAGCGCGCCCGCGAGGCCGCACTCGACGCCCAGCACCCCGGCGCGGCCGGTCAGACAGGCGTACTCGCCGGTGGCGCTGCCCTCGATGATCAGCACGTCGCCGTGCGGCAGGGCCTGGAGCGCGAGGGAGCGCAGGAGGGACGTCGTGCCGCTGCCGGGCTGGCCGACGGCGAGCAGATGGGGCTCCGTGGAGCGCGGACCGGTGCGCCAGACGACCGGGGGCGCGTCCTGCGCACCGTCGGCGGCCCGCACCGGCACCGTCCGCTGGACGGCGTCGGCGTCGGTGAAGCCGAGGACCGTCTCGCCGGGAGCGATGACGAAGCGCTGGGCGGCGATGGTGGTCGGAAGGGGCGGCAGCACGCTCATGACGAGCTGGTTGCCCTCCTCGTCCCAGTCGAAGAGGTACTCGCGGCCGCGGCCTGACTTGGCGTGCAGCAGCTGTTCGATCCGGGCGCGGGCGGCGGCCTCCCCGTCGGTGAAGTACGCGGGGTACCTGATCCGCAGGCGGCTGAGCCGCCCGTCGTCGTCGAAGGCGTGGTCCCCGAAGGCGCCGGTCCAGTCGCCGCCGTGGGCGAAGAGCGGAGCCGGGTCCTCGGGGACGGAGAAGTACGGCACCAGGGCCTCGTAGAGGCCCTTGAGCCGCTCGGTCTCGGCCTCGTCGGGCCCGGTCTTCACGACCGGGCGCTCGCGCCCCGTCCAGGCGGCGGCGCCCATCACCGACACGAGGGCGAGGAGTGGGCCGTAGGGGACGAGCGCGAGGACGAGGACGCAGGCCGCGACCAGGAGCAGCGTGGGACCGCGCCGCTCCTTCGGGGTCGCGGCCCACCTGGCACGCGCGGTCGCGGCCAGCTTCCGCAGACCACGCGTGATGGTGATCAGCGGATGGAGCACGTCGGTGGCGCTGTCGGCGGCCGTGCGCGCGATCTCTCGACTGCGAGCGATCCGGTCGCTGCCGCTGCTCAGAATGCGGGGGAGTGGTCGCCGGGCCACGTCGTACTCCTGGAGTTGTGGAAGGGGGTGTGGGGCGTCAGAACTTGATCCCGCCCAAGAGGCTGGCGAGGCTCTGGCCTCCTGCGGTGATGCTCGGGGCGATGGCGGTGCCCGCGAGGTAGAAACCGAAGAGGGCGCTGACGAGGGCGTGGGACGCCTTCATCCCGTCCTTCTTGAAGAACAGGAAGCAGATGATGCCGAGCAGGACCACGCCTGAGATGGACAGGATCATGAGGGGTTCTCCTGGTTGAGGGGACAGTCACCATGAGTCCTTCCAGGTTCACGGGAAGTATCTATGCGATTAAAGGTGCATATGGGTGAAAGACGGGCGATTTCACTTGACTGGCGGAGGTGGAGGGGGCGCTCGGGTGGCGAAATGTCCGGAGCGCGCTAGGTGATCTTTGCCGTGGACGCGTCCGGTCATGTCGCGGGACGGGCAGTACCCTGTCGATTCACTCGTACGGCCTTCGTGGCCGTACGCAGGCCACCCGCACGGGAACCCGCGTGCGCGACGGAACGGAAAGGCGGACACGTCCGATGAGCGAGACTCCGGACCCCGAGGTCATCGAGCTGGCGAGCAAGGTCTTCGACCTCGCGCGGACGGGCGACGCCGAGACCCTGGCCGCCTACGTCGACGCGGGCGTCCCGGCCGACCTCACCAACGACCGGGGCGACTCTCTCCTCATGCTCGCCGCCTATCACGGGCACGCGGAGGCGGTCGCCGCCCTGCTGGCCCGAGGCGCCGACGGCGACCGCGCCAACGACCGCGGCCAGACCCCGCTCGCCGGCGCGGTCTTCAAGGGCGAGGACGCCGTCGTCCGTGCGCTGCTCACCGGCGGCGCAAATCCGGAAGCGGGTACTCCGTCTGCCGTGGATACTGCTCGGATGTTTGGGAAGACAGAACTCCTGGAGCTGTTCGACGCCCGGTGAAGATCCGGGTGAACGGGCGCTGAAGCCCAGGTGAGAGCGGTGTCGTAAATGTGGTCGCGGTGGCGAAATGGCTGGGTCATCATGACGTCGGGCCCACACCGGGCCACCGACGAGAGGCAGAGGAAGATGGTCAACACCAAGCGAAGGACGACGGGCGGCCGAACATGTTGCTGCGCGGCCTAGGCGATCACCAGTCCCCGGTACTCCCGGTCGTGTCGACAGCTTGATGTGAGGCATCTTCCATGTTCGAACCAGTCATAGCGCCGAGCGGCACCCTGCTCGGCCTGCTGCAGAGGGGCCGCGGCGACGGCACTCTGCACGCCCTCGCCGCGCCACGCGCCGAGGCCCTCGCGGCCCTCAACCACTGCGTTCTCAGCGACCCCCGCCAGGACTGGCAGGTCGAGAACCGCTCCCTCTACTACGCGCGCCTGTACCTCGACCTGCACGGCGGGCTCACGGAGATCGAGACCCACCTCTTCGGCGCCGAGGACCACTTCGACACCGAGGAGAACAGGACCGGGCTCGCGCTCGCCGTCCTCGGACACCTCGCCTCCTACGGCCGCCAGGACGCCCTGGTGCTGCTCCGGCGGTACGCCGCCACCGGCACCAACTGGGCCTGGGCCCTCGACGAGCTCGCCCTGCGCGACGACGACGCCGGGCTGCGCTCGCTCGCCGCCCCGGTCCTCGCCCGCTTCCCCGCCACCCCGGAGGGCGACGCCGAGCTGGCGAGCGCCGTACGGGACGCCTTCGAGCCCCGCCCGTGGCGGCTGTGGGCCGAGGACCAGCGCGACGCCGTCGGCGCCCGGGTCAGGGCCGCCCAGGAACAGGGCTCCTTCGACCGCTGGCAGCGCCAGATGCGACCGAGCGGCCCCCGCCCCGGCTGGAGCGTCCAGGCGGTCTTCGACTGGGCCCAGGAGGGACTGGAGCGCGGCGCGCCGCTGCACGGCCCCGCCGCCCGCTGCCTGACCGCCGTCGCCGGCCCCGAGGACCGCCCGGTCATCGTCGAGGCCGCCCGCAGCGGACCCGACGGCGCGCGCTGCGCCGCCCTCCACTACCTCGCCGAATCACGCGACCCCGCCGTCCTCGACCTCATCGAGGCCGCCGCCGGCAGCGACTCCCGCACCGTCTCCGAAGCCGCCGTCTCCGCGTTCGAGCGCATGTGCGGCGAGCCCGCCGTCGACCGCGCCCGCGGCTGGGTCCACCGGCCCGACGCGCTCGGGGCGGCCGCCGCCGGAGTCCTCGCCTGCCGCGGCGGAGTCCACGACGCCCGCCTCGTCCTCGGCGCCCTGCGCGAGACGGTCCGCGCCGAGGGCCCCGACGCGACCGCCCTCTACACCCTCGTCGACGGCGCGGGCCGCCTCGGCATCGGCTGCGCCGCCCCCGTGCTGCGCCACGTCTACCGAGAGACGGCCTCCTCCCAACTGCGCGGCCGCACGGCCCGCGCCCTCGCGGCCACCGACCCGACCTTCGCGACGGGCTTCGCCGTCGAATGCCTCTGGGACTGCGAGGAGACCACGCGCGAGGTCGCGGCGCTGCACGCCGAGACCGGTGACGTACGGGTCGCGGAGCGACTGCGCCGACTCGCGGCCGACCCGGCCGAGGAGGCCGAGGTCCAGACGGCGGTCCGCAACCGCATAGGGCCGGACCTGCAGGTCTGAGGGGGCGGGCGCGCCCGCGTGAGCGGGACGCCGGCTCCGACGTCGCGGCGGTGGGGCCCGGGACCCGGGCCCCGTGGCGGGCGGACGCGCGACGGGCCGGGGCCGTTCGGCCCGGACGGCCGGCCCGGGGCCGGTGGGGTGCGGCGGGGCAAACGCTCATGGGACGTTCCCCGCGCGTCCAGATCGACGTCGGCGGGAACACGCCGGGCGCGACGACAACACCGGTATGCGTGTCGTCATCGTCACCGAATCCTTCCCACCCGACGTCAACGGTGTGGCGCACTGCGCCCTGCAGACCGCGCGCCACCTCGTCCGCCGCGGCCATGACCCGCTCGTCATCGCCCCGGCCGCCCCCGTCACCGGACCCGCCGCCCCCCTGGACTCCGACGCGCCCTGCCCCGTGGTGCGCGTACCCTCCCTCCCGCTGCCCGGCTATCCGCAGGTGCGCGTCGCGCTGCCCAGCCGCCGCCTCACCGCCGCCATCGCCGCGCACCGGGCCGACCTGGTGCACCTCGCCGGCCCCTTCGTCCTCGGCGTACGCGGCATGGCCGCCGCGACCCGTCTCGGACTGCCCGCCGTCGCCGTCTACCAGACCGACCTCGCCGGCTACGCCCGCACCTATGTGGGCACGGGCGAGGGCGCCGCCTGGCGCCGGCTCCGGGCCGTCCACGGCGCGGCCGACCGTACGCTCGCCCCGTCCACCGCCGCCGCGCGCGACCTGGAGACGCACGGCATCGGCCGCGTACGACTCTGGCGGCGCGGCGTCGACACCGTCCGCTTCCGTCCCGGGCTGCGCGACGACGCCCTGCGCCGCGAGCTCGCCCCGGGCGGCGAGCTCCTCGTCGGCTACGTCGGCCGCCTCGCCCCCGAGAAGCGCGTCGAGCTGCTCGCCGGGGTCTGCGGACTGCCCGGCGTCCGGGTCGTGGTCGTCGGCGACGGGCCGAGCGGCCCCGGCCTGCGGAGCGCCCTGCCCGGCGCGGAGTTCCTCGGCCGGCGCACCGGCACGGACCTGGCGAGGATCTTCGCCTCGCTCGACGTGTTCGCGCACACCGGTCCGTACGAGACGTTCTGCCAGACCGTGCAGGAGGCGATGGCGAGCGGCGTCCCCGTGGTCGCCCCGGCCGCGGGCGGCCCGCTGGACCTGGTCGACCACCGGCGGACCGGGCTCCTGGTCCCGCCGGACGACACCACGGCGCTGCGGGAGGCCGTCGCCTCCCTCGCGGCGGCACCGGCACTGCGCACCGCCTACGGACGGGCGGCGCGGGCGGCGGTCGAGGGCCGGACCTGGGAGGCCGTCGGCGACGAACTGATCGGCCACTACCTGGAGGTGCTGCGCGAGCGGACGGCGGTCGCGGCATGAACGTCCTCGGAGGCGGCCCGGACGCGCTCGAAGCGCCCCGGCCCTTGCGGATCGTCCGGCTCGCCAATTTCGTCACCCCCACCTCCGGTGGTCTGCGCACCGCGCTCGACCAACTCGGCCGCGGCTACCTCGCGGCCGGACACGAGCCCGTCCTGATCGTCCCCGGCGACGTCGGGAGCGATCAGCACACCGACCAGGGGCGGATCATCACCCTGCCCGGCCCCGTCCTGCCCGGGACCGGTGGCTACCGCGTCCTCGCCGACCGCCGGCGCCTGCGGCGGCTCCTCGAGGAACTCGCCCCGGACCGCCTGGAGGTCTCCGACCGGACCACCCTGCGCTGGACGGGGGAGTGGGCGAGGCGCGCCCGGGTGCCGTCGGTGATGGTCTCGCACGAGACCGCCGACGGCGTGCTGCGGACCTGGGGCGTGCCGTCGGCGGCCGCAGCCCGGGCCGCTGACCGGATCAACCGCCGTACGGCCTGGGCGTATTCGCGGATCCTGTGCACGACGGAGTGGGCGGAGCGGGAGTTCGTACGGATCGGGGCCCGCAATGTCGTACGGGCGCCGCTCGGCGTGGACCTGGACCGCTGCAGGCCCGGGCGGCGCAGCACCGTCCTGCGGGCCCGGCACGCGGACGGTCAGCGGGTGCTGCTGCTGATGTGCTCGCGGCTCTCCGTGGAGAAGCGGCCGGGAACGGCGCTGGACGCGCTCGCGCACGTGCGCGCCGCAGGGGTTCGGGCCGCGCTCGTCGTGGCCGGCGACGGTCCGATGCGGGCCGCGTTGGAGCGTCGTGCCCGGGACGAACGGCTGCCCGTGCGGTTCCTGGGGCACGTCGCGAACCGCGAGACGCTGGCCGAGCTCCAGGCCGCCGCCGATCTGTGTCTGGCCCCCGGGCCTGCTGAAACGTTCGGTCTGTCCGCGCTGGAGGCCCTGGCCTGCGGTACGCCGGTGGTCGCCAGTGCGTCCTCGGCGCTTCCCGAGGTGCTCGGCGACGCGGGAGCCGGGGCGGCCGACACCCCGGCGGCCTTCGCCGCGAGCATCCGTTCCCTGCTCGCCCGCCCGGAGCGGGAGCGCCGCGCGGCGGCACGCGCGCGTGCCGAGCTGTTCGGATGGGACCGCTCGATCGCGGCGTTCCTCCAGGCCCACGACGCGGCCCCGGCCTCGATCCGCGTCCCGCCCCAGGGAGCCCGCACATGACCACCACGGCCCCGCCGACCGCGGACTCCGGTCCCGACCCCGCGCCGGCGCCCGATCCGCGCGTGGACCGGCTGCCCGCGCAGGCTCCCCAGCGCGTGGACGAGCTGCCCGCGCCGCGTCTCGGCCCGGACGCGCGTGTGGACCGGCTGCCCGCGCAGGCTCCCCACGCGCGCGTGGACCAGCTGCGCCCTCCGCGTCTCGGCCCCGCCGCCGCGCGTCTCGGCCCGGACGCGGAGGGGGCGGCGGCACCGGACGTGGCCGTAACGGAGGAGGCGCCTCCGATGCCACCGGACGAGGCGCCTCGTCCGGTGGCGGGAACCATCGGAGCCGCCATGCCTCCGTCCCCCATGGCCGACCCCACCTCCGTGGTCCGCTTCGCCGTGCTCGGCGACTCCCTCAGCGAGGGCGTCGGAGACCGCGTCGACGGGGCCTGGCGCGGCTGGGCCGCCCTGCTCGCCGAGGGGATCGGAGGGCCGGCGCAGCGCGTCGAGTTCCGGAACCTCGCCGTCAGCGGGGCCCAGAGCCAGGAGGTGGCCGAGCGGCAGGCCCCCGAAGCCGTGGCCTTCCGGCCGGACCTGGCCTCCGTCGTCGTCGGGGTCAACGACACCCTGCGCCACACCTTCGACATAGCCCGGCTGGCCCGCCGCCTCGACCGGGTCTGCGCGGACCTCACGGCGAGCGGAGCCGTACTCCTCACCGCCTGCCTGCCCGACCCCGGCCGGATGCTGGGCCTCCCCGCCCCACTCGCCCGTCCGCTCGCCCGGCGGCAGAAGGCCGTCAACGCCCTCGTGCACGCGGTGTCCGACCGCTACGACGCCGTCCATCTCCACCTCGCCGACCCGCGGTGGACCGACGACCGCTCCCTGTGGAGCGCCGACCGGCTCCACCCGGGCGAGCGGGGCCACCGGGCCATCGCCGCGCGGTTCCACGTCCTGCTGGCCGCCCGGGGCCTCGCCCACGGCAGGCCCCCCTCGCCCGAGCCCGAACAGCCCCCTCCCACCCGCGCGGAGGCGGTGCTCTGGCTCGCCACCGCAGGCACCGGCTGGGTCGCCCGGCGCTGCCACGACCTGCTGCCGCAGCTGGTGCGCCTCGCGGGCTCCGAGCTGCGTCACTGGGCGGGCGGTACGGCCGCCCGGCTCGACCGGCGGGCCGAACACGCCCTGTCCGCCGCCCTCACGGCGGTGTCGCTGGACGTCCCGGTGGCCACAATGGGGGAATGACCGGGCGCTGGGAGTTCTGGATCGACCGTGGCGGCACCTTCACCGACATCGTGGGCCGGCGGCCCGACGGGCGGCTCGTCACCCGCAAGCTCCTCTCCCACGACCCGGCCCGCCCGCACGACGCCGCCGTGGCGGGGATCCGCCTCCTCCTCGGTCTCGGCCCCGACGATCCGGTCCCCGCCGACCGGATCGACGTCGTCAAGATGGGCACCACCGTCGCCACCAACGCCCTCCTGGAACGACGCGGCGAGCCGACCGTCCTCCTCGTCACCGCGGGCTTCCGCGACGCGCTGCGCATCGCCTACCAGAACCGGCCCCGGCTCTTCGACCGCCACATCGTGCTCCCCGAAGCCGTGTACGAGCGGGTGATCGAGGTCCCCGAACGGGTCGACGCCCACGGCCGCGTCGTGACGCCGCTCGACGAGGACGCCGTCGCCGAGGAGCTGCGGACCGCCCACCGCGACGGCTACCGCTCCGCCGCCGTCGTCCTCATGCACGGCTACCGCCACCCCGACCACGAGACCCGGATCGCCGCCCGCGCCCGCACGCTCGGCTTCACCCAGATCAGCTGCTCCCACGAGGTCAGCCCGCTCATCAAACTCGTGCCCCGCGGCGACACCACCGTCGTCGACGCCTACCTCTCCCCGATCCTGCGCCGGTACGTCGACGAGGTGGCCCGTGAACTCGCGGGGATCCGGCTGATGTTCATGCAGTCCAACGGCGGGCTGCGCGAAGCCGCCCACTTCCGCGGCAAGGACGCCGTCCTGTCCGGACCGGCCGGCGGCGTCGTCGGCATGGCCCGCACCTCGGAACAGGCCGGGTACGACCGGGTGATCGGCTTCGACATGGGCGGCACCTCCACCGATGTGTCGCACTACGCCGGCGAGTTCGAGCGTGAACTGGGTACACAGGTCGCCGGTGTGCGGATGCGCGCCCCGATGATGAACATCCACACCGTCGCCGCGGGCGGCGGCTCCGTCCTCCACTACGACGGCCGGCGCTACCGCGTCGGCCCCGACTCCGCGGGCGCCGTCCCCGGCCCGGCCTGCTACCGCCGCGGCGGCCCGCTCACCGTCACCGACGCCAACGTGATGCTCGGCCGCGTCCAGCCCGACCACTTCCCCGCCGTCTTCGGACCGGACGGCGACCAGCCGCTCGACGCCGCCGTCGTACGTGAGAGGTTCACCGCCCTTGCGCGCGATACCGGGGGCGGACGCACCCCCGAGGAGGTCGCCGCCGGCTTTCTCGAGATCGCCGTCCTCAACATGGCCAACGCCGTCAAGAAGATCTCCGTCCAGCGCGGCCACGACATCACCCGTTACGCCCTCACCAGCTTCGGCGGCGCGGGCGGCCAGCACGCCTGCGCCGTCGCGGACGCCCTGGGCGTCGACACCGTCCTCGTACCGCCGCTGGCCGGGGTGCTCTCCGCGTACGGCATCGGCCTCGCCGACGCCACCGCCATGCGCGAGCAGTCGGTCGAGGAGGAACTCCACGCCCCCGGGACGCACGCGCGCGTGACGGAGCTCTGCTCCGAACTCGCCGGGAGGACCGGGGGAGAGCTGCGCGCCGACGGGCTCCCCGACTCCGCGATCACCACCCACGCGCGCGTGGTGCTGCGCTACGCGGGCACGGACGCCGGCCTCCAGGTCGACCTGGCCGGGGCCGACGAGATGGCCGAGGCGTTCACGGCCCTCCACCGCGCGCGGTACGCCTTCACCATGGACCGGCCGCTCGTGGTCGAAGCGGTCTCCGTGGAGGCCGTCGGCACCGCGGGACCGCACGGCCCGGTGGCCGTCGAGACCGGCGAACGGGACGGGGACCCCACCCCCCGGGCGACGGTGCGCATGCACGGCGCGGCACCGGGCGCGGCGGCCGACGCCCCGCTGTACCGGCGCGAGGACCTGCGCCCCGGGGACACCGTCACCGGCCCCGCGATCCTCGCGGAGGCGGACGCCACCACCGTCGTCGACCCCGGCTGGCGGGCCACGGCAGGCGACGGTGGCCACCTCGTCCTCACCCGCGCGCTGCCCCGCCCCGCGCGCGTGGCGGTCGGCACGGACGTCGACCCCGTCCTCCTGGAGGTCTTCAACAACCTCTTCATGTCGATCGCCGAGCAGATGGGCGTGCGCCTGGAGAACACCGCCCACTCCGTCAACATCAAGGAGCGGCTCGACTTCTCCTGCGCCCTGTTCGACGCCGAGGGCAACCTGATCGCCAACGCCCCCCACATCCCCGTCCACCTCGGCTCCATGGGCGAGTCCATCAAGGAGGTGCTGCGGCGGGGCGGGGACTCCCTGCGCCCCGGCGACGTCTACGCGATCAACGACCCCTACCACGGCGGCACGCACCTCCCGGACGTCACGGTGGTGACGCCGGTCTTCGACGACGCCGGAGCGGAACTGCTCTTCCTCGTCGCCTCGCGCGGACATCACGCCGAGATCGGGGGCATCACCCCCGGTTCCATGCCGGCGTTCAGCCGGACCGTGCACGAGGAAGGCGTCCTCTTCGACAACTGGCTGCTCGTACGGGACGGCCGACTGCGCGAGGACGAGACCCGCGGGCTGCTGACCGGCGCCCGCCACCCCTCCCGCGACCCGGACACCAACCTCGCCGACCTGCGCGCCCAGATCGCCGCCAACGAGAAGGGGATCGAGGAACTGCGCGCCATGGTCGACCAGTTCGGCCTCGACGTCGTCCACGCCTACATGCGGCACGTGCGGGCGAACGCCGAGGAGTCCGTCCGGCGGATCGTGGCCGGGCTCCAGGACGGTTCGTACCGCTACGAGACGGACGGCGGCGCGGTCGTCCAGGTCGCGGTCCACGTCGACCGCGAGCGGCGCTCGGCGGTCCTCGACTTCGCCGGCACCTCTCCCGAGCAGCCGGGCAACGCCAACGCGCCGACCTCCGTCGTGATGGCCGCCGTCCTGTACGTCTTCCGCACGCTCGTCGACGACGACATCCCCCTCAACAGCGGCTGCCTGGAACCCCTGGACATCCGTGTGCCGCCCGGCTCGATGCTCGCGCCCGCCTATCCGGCGGCGACGGTCGCCGGGAACGTGGAGACCTCCCAGGCGGTCACCGGTGCGCTGTACGCGGCCCTCGGCGTCCAGGCCGAGGGCTCGGGCACGATGAACAACGTGACCTTCGGCAACGCGCGCGTGCAGTACTACGAGACGGTCGCGAGCGGCTCGGGCGCGGGGGACGGCTTCGACGGGGCCGACGCCGTCCAGACGCACATGACCAACTCCCGTCTCACCGACCCCGAGATCCTGGAGTGGCGCCACCCCGTCCGGGTGGACTCCTTCGCCGTACGCCGGGACAGCGGCGGGTCCGGCCGGTGGCACGGCGGCAACGGCGTCGAGCGCCGCGTCCGCTTCCTGGAGCCGATGACCGTGACGCTGCTGACGGGCCACCGCAGGGTCCCGCCCTACGGCATGGCCGGCGGCGAGCCCGGGCAGCTCGGGCAGAACCTGGTCGAACGCGCCGACGGCACCGTCGAGCGGCTGGGCGGAGTCGACACCACCGAGGTCGCCCCGGACGACGTCCTGGTGCTGCGGACCCCGGGCGGAGGAGGGTACGGCCCCGCCGGCGCGTGAGCGGCCTCCGGTGCGAGACCCCCGGCGTTCAGCGCAGCGGCACGAACCGCACCGGGGTCCCCGGCACCGCCTGCGCGGCCGCCCCGAGGTCCGCCTCCCGCACCACCGCCACCACCGGATAGCCGCCGGTCGTCGGATGGTCCGCGAGAAAGACCACCGGACGGCCGTCCGGCGGAACCTGGACCGCGCCCAGGACCATGCCCTCGCTGGGGAGTTCGCCGGCTCGTGCCCGTTCGAGCGGCGGCCCCTCCGTGCGCAGCCCGATGCGGTTGCTGGCCGAGGAGACCCGGTACGCGCGCGTGGCGAGGGTGCGGAGCGCCCCGGACGTGAACCAGTCGTGCCGCGGTCCGAGCCGGACCCGCAGGACGAGTTCGTCCGGCGGGCCGGGCCAGGGCGGTGCGTCGGCCGACCCCCGTACGGCCGGTTCCGCCCCGAGCGGCAGCACGGTCCCCTCGGCCAGCGGGGCCGGACCGAGCCGGGACAGCAGGTCGGTGGAGCGGCTGCCGAGGACGGCCTCGACGGCGACCCCGCCGCCGAGGCCCACGTACGTCCGCAGACCGTGGGTGGCCGCGCCGACCTCCAGGAGCGCTCCGGCGGCGACCCGCACCGCCCTGCCCCAGGCGACCGGGCGTCCGTCGACGGTGACCGGGCACGGAGCGCCGCCCACCGCGACGGTCACCGCGCACCGGGGCCGTACCGCGCATCCGTCGAGCGTGGTCTCCAGGACCGCGGCCGACTCCGGATTGCCGACCAGCCGGTTCACCAGAGCGGCCGCTCCCGGGTCCAGCGCCCCCGAGCGGGGCACCCCCAGGTGCGCGTAGCCGGTCCGCCCCAGGTCCTGCACGGTGGTCAGCGCTCCGGGCCGCGCGACGGACACCGCACGATCGGTCACCGACTCTCCCTCACGAAACGCACCCGGGCGCCGGGTGTGAGCAGCGCCGCCGGCTCCCGGCCCGCGTCCCACAACACCGTGTCGGTGGAGCCGATCACCTGCCAGCCGCCGGGGGAGGAACGCGGGTACACACCCGTGTACGGCCCGGCGAGCGCGACCGATCCGGCCGGGACGGCCGTGCGCGGTGTGGCCCGGCGCGGCACCTGGTACTGCTCGCCGAGCCCGGTCAGATAGCCGAACCCGGGGGCGAACCCGCAGAACGCGACCCGGAACTCGGTCTCCGAGTGGATCCGCGCCGCCGTCTCCACGGACACCCCCCACAGCGCGGCCACCTCGGCCAGATCCGGTCCGTCGTAGCGCACGGGCACCTCGACGGCCCGCTCCACGCGCGCGGGGAGCGGCGGAACCGACCACTCCCGCAGCTGCCCGGCCAGCAGGTCCGGCGCGTCCACGCCGTCGAGCAGGACGGTCCGCGCCGCCGGCACGATCTCCCGTACGGAGGGCAGCGCACCGCCCGCCCGTCGGCGCAGCAGCTCGGCGTGGAACGCCTCGGTCTCCGTGCCGCTCCCCAACTCGACGAGGAGGGCCCGCTCTCCCACCCGGAACACGCGCCGCGCCCTCATGCGAACGCCTCCACTCTCACCCCGTCGGCCTCCAGCCGGGCGCGCACCTGCCGGGCGAGGCCGACCGCGCCGGGGGTGTCCCCGTGCAGACAGAGCGACCGCGCCCGGACCGAGACGGTCCGCCCGCAGTGCGCCGTCACGACCCCGAACCGGGCCATGGACACCGACCGTTCGACGACCTCCGACGCGTCGGTGACGACGGCCCCCTCCCGCCCCCGTGGCAGCAGGGAGCCGTCCGCCGTGTACGCCCGGTCGCCGAACGCCTCCGCGACGACCGGCAGCCCCGCCCTCTCGGCGGCCTCGTGCAGCCGCGAGCCGGGCAGACCGAGCACGGGGAGCCCGCCCCCGGCGAGGCGCACCCCGTCGACGACCGCCGCGGCCTGCTCCTCGTCACGGACCACCCGGTTGTACAGCGCCCCGTGCGGCTTGACGTACGAGACCGCCGAACCGGCCGCCCGGGCGAAGACCGCGAGCGCGCCGATCTGGTACGCCACCTCGGCCGCCAGCTCCTCGGCGGGCACGTCCATGGAGCGCCGGCCGAAGCCGGCCAGATCGCGGTACGACACCTGGGCGCCGATCCGTACGCCCTTCTCGGCCGCCAGCTCGCAGACGCGCCGCATGGTGACCGCGTCCCCGGCGTGGAAACCGCAGGCCACGTTGGCGCTGGTGACCACGGAGAGCAGCTCCTCGTCGTCGGTCAGCGTCCACCGGCCGAAGCCCTCTCCGAGGTCGGCGTTGAGATCGATCGAGGCCCAGGTCATGGTGACGGTTCCTTCCTTCCCGGGGCGTGGTGGTACGGGTCAGGCCGCGACGCGGTCTTCGACGACGGGCGGGCCGGTGACGGGCTTCCGCCCCGATGGGCGGGGGATCGCCGAGGGCGGACGCGAGGCCGTCACACGAGTTCCTTTCCGCGGGTCTCCGGAAGTCCGAGCAGCGCGAGGACGGCGAGGCCGTAGCCGATGGCGCCGAAGACCAGCGCGCCTCCGACGCCCCAGCTCTCGGCGAGGAAGCCCACCAGGGTCGGGAAGACCGCGCCCACGGCGCGCCCGGTGTTGTACGTGAAGCCCTGCCCGGTGCCCCGGACCGCCGTCGGGTACAGCTCGGCGAGGAAGGAGCCGAAGCCGCTGAAGATGGCCGACATGCAGAAGCCGAGGGGGAAGCCGAGCACGAGCAGGAGGTCGTTCGCCCCGGAGGGGATGTTCGTGTAGGCGAGGACCGACACCGCCGACAGGGCGGCGAAGAGCGCGATGTTCTTCTTCCGGCCGAGCCGGTCCGTGAGGTAGCCCCCGGTCAGATAGCCGATGAAGGCCCCGGAGATCAGGAAGGTCAGATAGCCGCCGGTGCCGACCACCGTCAGACCGCGTTCGGTCTTCAGGAAGGTGGGGACCCAGGTGGCGAGGGTGTAGTAGCCGCCCTGCACGCCGGTCGACAGGAGCACCGCGAAGAGCGTGGTCCGCAGCAGCGGCCCCTTGAAGATCGCGGTGAACGAGCCGCGTTCGGCGGAGCCGCGCCGGATCTCGGCGGCCTGCGGGGCGTCCTCGACGTTCCGCCGGACGTAGACCACCAGGAGGGCCGGCAGGGCGCCGGTCCAGAACATGACCCGCCAGGCGAGGTCGGCGTCCACGAACTGGAAGACCAGGGTGTAGACGATCACCGCGAGCGCCCAGCCGGCGGCCCAGGCGCTCTGGATGCCGCCGAGGGTACGGCCCCGGTGCCTGGCGGAGGCGTACTCGGCGACCAGGATCGCGCCGACGGCCCACTCGCCGCCGAATCCCAGGCCCTGCAGGGCCCGGAAGACCAGCAGCGTCTCGTAGTTGGGCGCGAACCCGCACAGCACGGTGAAGAGCGCGTAGGTGATGACGGTGATCATCAGCGCCTTCACCCGGCCGATGCGGTCGGCGAGGATGCCCGCCAGCGCGCCGCCGATCGCCGAGACGACGAGGGTGACCGTGGTCAGCAGCCCGGTCTGGCCCTTGTCGAGGGAGAAGTAGGCGGCGATGGCCACCATCGACAGCGGCAGCGTGAAGAAGTCGTAGGAGTCCAGGGCGTATCCGCCGAACGCGCCGCCGAAGGCGCGGCGGCCGCGTGGCCCGAGGGCCCGCAGCCAGGCGAACGCGCCCGTGTCGTCGGGCCGTTCGCCCTGGGTCTGCTGCTGGGTCTGTGTCGTGCTCATCTGCACCTCGCAGAGGGGGAGGCGTGCCTGAGGACGGAGGGAAGGACCGCGCGGTGACGTCAACGTAGAGGATCGTTGAACGATCCGACAAGAGGCATGTCGTCATGTTCTTGTCTCCGAGGGGTGTCTGCGATTGACTCGGCCGCGGACGACGGAGGGAACGGAGAACCGTGGGCGGAATCGACGAACTGGCGGACGACCGGGCGCTGCTCGGGCGGACCAGCACGGCGGAGCGGGTGGCGGACATCCTGCGCACCCGTATCGCCGAGGGCTTCTTCCCGCCCGGCACCCGGCTCTCCGAGGACAGCATCGGCGGCGCTCTCGGCGTCTCCCGCAACACCCTGCGCGAGGCGTTCCGGCTGCTCACGCACGAACGGCTGCTCGTCCACCAGCTCAACCGGGGCGTCTTCGTGCGGGTCCTCGCCGTCGAGGACGTCGCCGACATCTACCGGACGCGCCGTCTCGTCGAATGCGCGGTCGTCCGCGGCCTCGGGCGGCCGCCGTTCGCCGTCGACGGCCTCGCCGCCGCCGTCGAGGAGGGAGAGCGGGCCGCCCGCGCCGCGGACTGGAAGGGCGTCTCCACCGCCAACATCCACTTCCACCGCGAGCTGGTCGCCCTGGCCGGCAGCGCGCGCACCGACGAACTCATGAGGGGCGTCCTCGCCGAACTCCGCCTCGCGTTCCACGTCGTCGACGACCCCCGCGGCCTCCACGAGCCCTATCTCGTACGAAACCGGGAGATTCTGGAAGCCCTCCTCGCCGGCGACCACACGACGGCCGAGCGCCTCCTCGCCCGCTACCTCGACGACTCCCTCACCCGCATCGTCGAGGTCTACGCCAGGGCGGTCGAGGAGCCGGAGGCCCCGGAGAGCTGACCCGAGGGGGCGCACCCCCGGCTACCACGTCCTCGGGCGCCCCGGGGGGTATCTGCGCCGTTTCGACCGTTGTCGGTGCGAGGACCTAATCTGTGCACCGTGACTTCGCCTGCCTCGACGGACCTCGTTCCGCCCCAGCTCAGCGCGGGGCCGCGGCCCGCGCAGGGCCCGGCCGCCGACGAAGGGCTCGCGCGGCGCCTCCGCGCGCTCGCGTGCACCGCGCCGCTGCACGACCTGGACACCCGCAAGGCCAACCTGGCCGGCGAGTACTCGGTCTACGCGATGGCCGAGGTCGCCCTCGCCGCGATCGACCTCGTCACGCTCAACATGGACTTCGACACCGGCGCCGACCACGAGCAGATCGTCGCCCGTCTCCTGCCCCGCGTCGCCGCGCAGGCCCCGGCCCGCCCCGCCGCCGAGCACGAGCGCGTGGCCCGCTGGGTCATGGAGAACCTGATCAACGTCGGCAGCGTGGACCGCGGCTTCCGCGCGGTCTACGGCACCTTCGGCGCCGACGGCGTCTACACCCGCCGGGACTACGACTTCAAGCTGATCGAGGAGGTGCCCGGCTACGGAGGCGGGGTCTACCTCCGCACCACCGACGAAGCGGTCAACGTCCTCGTCGGCGCCCTCGACACCGACGTCACCAGCGCCCAGATCGCGGCCGAGGTGAAGCTCGAGGTCCTCATCAGCCGCGGACGCCTCGCCGACGCCCAGCTCGCCGCCGAGCAGGCGCGGTACCGCACCGTTCAGTACGCCGAGACCCTCCGCAAGACCCTGGAGGCGACCCGGCGCAACGTCCGCGCGGTGGACTGGCTCCAGGCGGTTCCGGACATGATCGCCGAGGCGCTCGACCACGTCGCCGACCGCTACCGCCACGAGAACGCGATCCTCACCAACATCCGCAAGGCCCGCGACGAGGCCGAGGACGCCGAGCACAAGCGCCGCGCCGCCGAGCTCGTCGACATCGTCAAGGACTGCATCCGGCGCCACACCCAGCTCCAGTCCCGCCTCCTGGAGGCGGGACCCCTCTTCCGGGCCGAGCAGGACCGGCAGGCCTTCGCGGCGCCCACCTCGTACACCGGGATAGACCTGTACGGGCAGCTGGTCGCACCGATCCTGCCTCTCCCCGTGGAGCAGGCGACCAAGGTCACCGACGCCTTCTTCGCCCACGGCACCGGGCTGCGCACCCCCGCCTCCGTACGCCTCGGCGACCTGGTCGAGCTGCTGCTCACCCCGCCGGTCGAGCGCGAGCACCTCGGCGCCGAGATGCCCGAGCCGGACCTGATCGCCACCCCCGACGACAGCCGCTTCAGCGAGGAGCAGCTGGCGAGCGCGATGCAGCTGCTCGATCTGGAGCACGACGCCCCGCGCCGTCTCTCCGGACTCCTCGCCGACGCCCGTCGGCGCGACCCCGACCTGCCGTACCTCGTCGCCCTCCTCGCCGTCCACGCGGCGAGCCCCCCGGTCGGCACCGCCTACCGCCAGGGAGAGGAGCGCCTGCTCTTCGCCGTGGACGACGGCGTGCAGCTGGACGACCCCGAGTTCGGCGGCGCCGACCTGATAGTGGGTACGGCCCTCCTGGACGCACTCGGCATGGCGGCGGACCGCACGGAGGCATCATGACCACGGACCGGGCGACGACGGGAACGCTGACCGAGCCGCCTTCCCCACGGGAGCAGGCGTCACCGGCCGAGGCCGCGCCGTCGGCAGCCGAGGGGACCCTTCTCCCGGGAGGCGCCGTCATCGTGCCCGCACCCTCGGCCGAAATCCCCCTCGCGGCAGCGCTGCCCCTGCCGGCCGGGGGCCCGCTCGTGACCGAGCCGTTCCCCGCCCGGGAGGCGGACGTGACCGAGGCGCCCGCCGCCGCCCCATCCCCGACCAGCGACGATCCGCCGGCCACGGCGCCCGCGCCGACCGTCGAGCCGCCCGTGTCCGTCATGCCCCCCGCCGGTCTCGTGCCGGCACCGGCCGTGCCCGCCGAGGCGGTGGTGCACCCGCCGACGGCACCTCGGCAGCCCACGCGACCGACCGCACCCACGCCGCCCGCCGTGCCGGCGGAGCCGGCCGCACTCAGGCCGCCCGTCGAGCCGTCCGCACCCACGCCGCCCGTCGAGCCCCCGGTGCTCGCCGCACCCACGCCGCCCGTCGAGCCCCCGGTGCCCGTCGCACCCACGCCGCCCGCCGTGCCGGTGGAGCCCGCCATGCCCGTCGGTCTCGTGTCGGCGCCCGCGCCCGTGCGGCGGAGCCCGGCGCCCCAGGTGCGGGCCGTCCGGCTGACCGCCGCCGGGGGCACGTCCGCCGAGGTCCCGCCCCGACGGCCCGTGGTGCGCGTCGTCCCCGTCCGCCTGCCGCTGCCGCGCCCCGTGCCCGCCGTACCACCGACCACCCCCACCGAGGAGCCCCAGCCGTGAGCGAACACCACGCCGAGCACGCCGACGCGTGGAGCGAGCCGGAGCCCCCGCACACCCCCGCCGCCCCCACGGCCGTGACCCCCGCGGACGCGGCCGACGCCGCGCGGCTCGTCTCGTTCGGGCTCCAGCCCAAACTGCTGCCCGCCCGCGACGGCGAGTACGCGGAGCTGCTCCGGCGCTACCGCGAGGACCCCGCCTTCGGGCGCCTCGCCGACGCCGTCGCCACCGGCCTCGGACTCGTGGTCCTGGAGGTCTCCCCGCGCGCCGGCATGGCCGTCACCGCAGGCGAGGACTCCGTCTTCGCCGTCCGCATGGGCGACTACGCCCGCCGCGCCTCCACCGACTCGGCCGACCGCTTCCTGCACGGCCTCGCCCACCTCGCCGTCGCCGCCATGGCCTTCCCCCGGCCCGAGGACCTCGCCGACGACGGCTACATCGGCCGCCTCACCGTCAACGGCGTCGACTCCTTCGTACGCCAGGCATGCCGACGCCTCGAAGAACGCGCCGAGGAGCAGGGCGAGAACACCGACCCCGCGTCCGACGCCCCCGGCCTGGAGGCCGCCTGGCGGATCTACGCCCGCCGCAGCTCCACCGGCGCCACCAAGGACGCCCGCCGCCTCGCCGGCTCCACCACCGGCATCGTCGGCAAGGCCGTCGCCTTCCTCACCGACTCCGGCTTCCTCCAGCGCACCGGAGACGACGCGGGCGGCGCCTACCGCACCACCGCCCGGTACCAGCTCCAGGTGCGCGACATGGCGGGCAGCGCCGCCATGGCCGAGCTCCTCGACCTCGGCGTCGTCCCCGTCAGCGACGGCACCGCGACGCTCCTGCCGCCGCCCGAGGGCGACGACCTGGAGCTCGCCGCCGACGCCGGCCTGCCCTTCCACGCGTAACCGCCCGCGCCACCGCCCGCCGTCATCACCGAACCAGTCGACGAGAGTCCGCCGCCATGTACGAGCTGTCCCGGGTCCGCCTCTACTCCATCGGTCCCGCCGGTGCGCGCTACGCCGACACCGTCCTGGACCTGCGCGGGGTCGGCGCGCCCGTGCCCCACCCCGCCCCCACCCAGGCGGAGTTCTTCGAGGAGGAGCCGGTCGGCCCGCCGCGCCGTCCCGCGCCCGCAGGCGTGCTCTTCCTGGAGAACGGCGGCGGCAAGTCCGTCCTCCTGAAGCTGATCTTCTCGGTCATGCTCCCCGGCCACCGCAACACCCTCGGCGGCGCCAGCTCCGGCGTGCTCCGCAAGTTCCTGCTCGCCGACGACTGCGGCCATGTCGCCCTGGAGTGGCAGCACACCCTCACGGGCGAGCTCGTCGTCGTCGGCAAGGCCAGCGAGTGGCGCGGCCGCCAGGTCTCGAACGACCCGCGGAAGTTCGCCGAAGCCTGGTACTCCTTCCGCCCCGGGCCCGGACTGAGCCTGGACAACCTCCCGGTCGCCGAGTCCACCGCCGTCCGCGCGCCCGTCGAGGGCGCCTCCGGCGCGCAGGGCCGCCGCCGCACCATGAAGGGCTTCCGCGACGCCCTGACGGAGGCGGGGAAGGCGTACCCGCACCTGGAGGTCTTCTGGGAGGAGATCCACGACCGCTGGAACGAGCACCTCGGCGACCTCGGTCTCGACCCCGAACTCTTCCGCTACCAGCGGGAGATGAACGCCGACGAGGGAGAGGCCGCCGGGCTCTTCGCCGTCAAGAAGGACTCGGACTTCACCGACCTGCTCCTGCGGGCCGTCACCGACACCCGCGACACCGACGGCCTCGCCGACCTCGTCAGCGGCTTCGGCAACAAGCTCGGCCGGCGCGCCGAACTCACCGCGGAACGGGACTTCACCGCGGGCTCCGTCGATCTCCTCGGCCGCATCGTCGAATCCGCCGAGACCCGGGCACGCGCGCGTGACGTCCACGCCGGGTCCGAGCGCCGCACCCGCACGCTCGCCCGCCGCCTCTCCGCCCGCGCCACCGAGGAGCGCGGCCGCACCGCCGAACTCGCCCAGCAGGTCACCTCCGCCGCGCATGCCGTCTCCGAGGCCGAGACGGCCCGGGGCCGCAGCTCTCTCATCGCCGCCGAACTGGCCTACCGGCACGCCTCCCTGGCGCTCACCGTCGCCGAGAAGGGCGCCGCGTCCCAGCGCCGCGAACTCACCGACGCCCGCACGCTGCACGCCGCCTGGCAGGCCGCCGAGGCCGTGCTCCGCAACCGCGCGGCCGGCGACCGCTCCGCGCGGGTCGCCGCCGCGATCCGCGAGGCCGAGCGCGACGCCGCCCCCGCGCTCGCCGCCCGCGCCAAGGCCGCCGCCGATCTCGTACGGGCCCTGCACGCCGCCGCCGACGAAGGCGAGCGGCACGCGGCCGAGGAGGAGGAGCGCTCCGCCGCCCTCCAGGAGGCCGGGGAGACCGCCCACCGCGACGCCACCGCGGCCGCCACCGAGGCCCAGCGCGCCCGCAGCGAGGCCGGCCACCTGCGTCAGCGCCTCGCCGAAGTGGAACAGGAGACCGCGGAGGCGGTCCGGGCGGGCTGGCTCGACGACACCGCCCCGGACGCCGACCCGGCCCGCGCGGCCCTCGCCGCGAGCGACGCGGAGAAGACCACGGTCGCCGCCTGGGACGCGGCCCGCGAAGCCGCCCGCACCGCCGCCGACCAGGCCCGCGAGGCCGCGGCCGCCGAGTCCCGCGCCGAACTGGCCGCCGCCCGCGCCACGGACGCGGCCGAGGCCGCGGAGAACGCCTACGACGCGGAACGCCGCGCCGCCGAGTCCCTCGCCACCGACGCACGGCTGGCCGAACTCCTGAGCCTGCCGGGCGCCCCGTCGGCCTCCCCGTTCCCGGGCCAGCGGGCGGGGGAGACCGACGCCGGAGCGGGTGCCGACGGTCCCCGCGCCGCCACCGGGCACGGCCCGGCCGACGAGCCCGTCGCGGGCTCGGGCGCGGATGCCGCCCCCGGCGCCGCCTTCGGGCTCGCGAGCGCGCCGGAAGCCGGTGCCGAAGGCGCACCCGGCCCGCTGACCGTCACCGAGTTCGACCGGTACGCCGACGAGCTCCGCCGACTGCTCGACCAGTCCATCGGCTCCGCCGAGCGTCAGCTCTTCGACCTGCGCACCGCCGCCGCCGACGACTCCCGCATCCTCGGCGCCCTCGGCGACGGCGGACTGCTGCCGCCGGGACCGGACGTCCTCGCCACCGTCGAGTACCTCGGCGAGCAGGGCATCCCGGCCCTCCCCGGCTGGCGCTACCTGGCCCAGGCCGTCGACCCCGCCGATCACGCGGCCGTCCTCGCCGCCCGCCCCGAGCTGGTCGACGGCGTCGTGATCACCGACCCCGTCTCGTACGCCCGCGCCCGTGAGGTGCTGAGCACGGCGGCCCTGCTGCCGCGCTCCACCGTCGCCGTCGGCACCGCCGCCGCGCTGCTCGCGCCCGTCCCGAGCCCGGAATCCGGCGAGGACGCGGGCGTGTTCCTCGTCCCGCCGAACCCCGCCATGCACGACGAGCACGCCGCCGACGAGGAGCGGCACGCCCTGCGCGCCCGCGCGGCCGCGCGCGACGAGGAGATCCGTACCCTCGCGGCCCGGCTCACCGGCGACCGTGCCCTCGCCGCCCGGATCGGCTCGTGGCGGGCCGACTGCCCGCCCGGCATGATCGCGGAACTGGCCGCCGTCGCGGCGGCCGCGCGCGAGACCGCGGAGGCGGCTGCGGCCGCGCTCACCGAGGCCCGGACGGTCCGGGCGGAGGCCGACGAGGCCGCCGCCGACGCCGCCCGCGTACGGGACGAACGCCAGGAGGCCGCCCAGCGCGCCCGCAGGGTCGCCGACGCCCTCGCCGGTCTGGCGTTCCGGCTGCGCGAGCGGTCCGCCTGGCAGGCCAAGCTCCGCGAACTGGCCGACGACACGGCCGAGTCCGAGGCCCGCGCGCAGACCTGCCTGGAGCGTGCCCGCGCCGCCGACGAGGACCGCCGCGCCGCCCAGCGAGCCGCCGACGACGCCCACCGCACCGCCCGTGCCCTGCGCGCCGAGCGGTCCGAGATCGCCGGTGCCCCCGACCAGCTCCCCGACGAGGACGAGGCCGCCCCTCGTACCGCGCTCCCCACCCTCCGCGAGGCGTACCGCGCCGCGTCCCAGCTCTACGAGAAGGTCGGCGTCGGCGCCGACCTGCGTGCCGAACAGGCCCGCGCGGAGAGCGACGAGTCCGCGGCCCTCGCAGAGCTCGACCGCCTCACCAACAAGGTCCGCACGCGCGCCGAACAGCTCCTGGAGTCCACCGACGGCGCCGACGGCCCGTCCCGCCAGGCCGCGGCCGCCCGCGCCGAAGCCCTGGTCCAGATGCTCGAGACCCGCGCGTCCGAGGCGAGCGAGAAGCTCGGCCGGCTCCGTGGCGAGGCGGAGCGACTGGCCCCCGAGGACGGCGAGTCGCACACCGAACTGCCCGAGGACCGGGTTCCGGCCGATGCCGAGCAGGCCCAGGCCATGCTCCGTACCGCCACGGCCGAACTCGCCGCCCGCAGCGACGCCCTGGAAGCCGCGCGCACCGCGCACACCGGTCTCCTGCGGGCCCACCGCGCCGCCGAGGACGCCGCCGGCGGCTTCGACGAGACCGCGGCGCTCCTGCGCGACCTGCTGCGCGACCACGGTGAGGACGAGGAGGACGGCCCGGAGACCTACCCCGGCACCCTGGAGGAGGCGCGGCACACCGCCGCCGAGGCCCGGCGCGCGCTGCGTTCCTGCGCCGCCGAACTCTCCGCCGCCGACGCGGCGGTCCGCGAGGCCAGTGACATCCTCGTCCGGCATGCCAACTCCAGCCGCTACGAGCAGGTCCGCACCCCGGCCCGGCAGCAGATCCGTGAACTGCCCGCCGCCGCCCTGCCCGAGCACGCCGCGAAGTGGGCCGAGGCGTTCGCACCCCGGCTCCGCGTCCTCACCGACGAGTTGGAGCAGCTGGAGCGCAACCGCGACTCCATCGTCGACCGGCTGCGCGGCCTGGTGGAGTCCGCGCTGGCCACGCTCCGCTCCGCGCAGCGCCTGTCGCGGCTGCCCGAGGGCCTCGGGGAGTGGTCGGGGCAGGAGTTCCTGCGGATCCGCTTCGAGGAGCCCGACCAGGCCACGCTCATCGAGCGGCTGGGGGAGGTCATCGACGAGGCGACCCGCGCGGCCGTGAAGAAGAACTCCGACCTGCGCCGGGACGGCATGTCGCTGCTCCTGCGGGGCGTTCAGGCCGCGCTGGAGCCGCGGGGCATCGCGGTCGAGATCCTCAAGCCGGACGCCGTGCTGAGGGCCGAGCGCGTCCCGGTCGGGCAGATGGGCGATGTCTTCTCCGGCGGCCAGCTGCTCACGGCCGCCATCGCGTTGTACTGCACGATGGCGGCACTGCGCTCCAACGACCGGGGCCGCGACAAGCACCGGCACGCCGGCACGCTGTTCCTCGACAATCCGATCGGCCGGGCCAACGCCACCTATCTGCTGGAGCTCCAGCGGGCCGTCTCGGACGCCCTCGGCGTCCAGCTGCTGTACACGACCGGTCTGTTCGACACGACCGCGCTCGCGGAGTTCCCGCTGGTCATCCGCTTGCGCAACGACGCCGACCTGCGCGCCGGGCTGAAGTACATCAGCGTGGAGGAGCACCTGCGCCCGGGGCTGCCGCAGCCGAGCGCCGAGGGCGAGGCGATCCACGGCGAGATCACCGCGACGCGGATGTTCCGTCGCTCCCCGGCGGAGGAGGCCGTTTCGCGGTAGCGGCGGACGGACGGGCCCTGCCCCCGAAAGGGGACCGGGCGCCGGGCCGCCGTCTCAGGACGGCTCCCGGTAGAGGACGGCGAGCGCGGTGGCCCGCTCGCGCAGGGCGGCGCGCAGCGACGGCGGGGCCAGGGCCTCCACGTCCGTGCCGAGCTGCCACAGGGCCCATTCGGCATGCCGTGAGTCCTGGAAGGTCAGCTCCAGCCGCAGCCGGCCGTCCGCGTCGGGCTCCTCGGCGCGGACGGCGAGCGCCGTGTCCAGCAGCTCCTCCCGCCGGGCCGGGGCGAGCCGTACCAGCACGGTGAGGTGGTCCTCGCTGAGGAACCGCGCGGCGCGCTCCCGCCAGATCCGTTCCAGATCGACCTGGCTCGGCCGCCGCGCCGCTTCGGGGAGCTCCTCGGCGGCCAGCACCCGCGACAGCCGGTAGGTGCGGTCCGCGCCGGACCGCGTGGCCAGCAGATAGCCCCGGTCCCGCACGGTGACCAGGCCGATCGGGTCCACGGTGCGCCACTCGGGCGCCCGACCCGTGGCCGCGTAGTGGATGCGGAGCCTGTGTCCGGCCAGCACCGCCCGCCGGACCTCGGTCATCGTGGTGCCGGGCACCTCGTCGGTGACGGCTCGGCGCGACAGCAGGTCGGTCTCCGGCTCGACGAGGATGCGCCGGGCCGCGTCGCTCGCGGTGGTCCGGTGGCCGTCGGGCAGCGCGTCGACCACCTTCCGCATGGCCGAGGCGAGCGCGGAGCCGAGGCCGAACGCCTGCTCACCGCGGCCCGATCCGGCGGTCAGCAAGGCGAGTGCCTCGTCGTGGTTCAGTCCGGTGAGCTCGGTCCGGAAACCGGGCAGCAACGCGAACCCGCCGTGCCGGCCGCGTTCGGCGTAGACGGGGACGCCCGCCGTGGACAGTGCCTCGATGTCGCGGAGCACGGTGCGGGTGGAGACCCCCAGCTCGCGGGCGAGCGTGTCCGCGGTCAACCGGCCGTGCCGGCGGAGCAGGAGCACCAGGGAGACCAGCCGGTCGGCACGCATCCGGGAACCCTAACGGAATACATGACGAAGGGTGTCGTGATTCGTTGGGAGGCTCGTCGGCAGGACGTCGAAGCCGGTCGTCGCCGATCCGATGGCGACCGAGCTCATGGGCGTGGGTGCGTCCGATGAAGCGAATGGAGCTGACGTGGCGATGGAGCGAACCGCGGTCAACCCGGTGACGTGGTCGGTGGAGCGGGGGTTCAACCAGGGGGAGGTCGTCTCGGGGCAGACGCGGACCCTGTACATCTCGGGGCAGACCGCGATGAGCGGCGAGGGCAAGGCCGAGCACGAGGGTGACATGGCGGCGCAGTTGGCGTTGAGCGTCGACAATCTGGAGGCCGTGCTGCGGGAGGCCGGGATGTCGCTCGCGAACCTCGTGCGGCTCAACGTCTACACGACCGACGTCGATCTGCTGTTCCGGCACTACGGCGGTCTGGGGGCGCGGTTGGGAGCCGCCGGGGTGGCACCGACCACCACGATGCTCGGCGTGCCACGACTGGCGATCCCCGGCCAGATGGTCGAACTCGAAGGGACCGCCGTCGCCTGACCCGACGCGGGAGGCCCCGCTGTTCGTGCCGGCCGAACCGGCACGAACAGCGGCGCCTCCGCAGGTGAAGGGGA
>NZ_JBEZNW010000063.1:0-30898 GCF_040653355.1 Streptomyces sp. NPDC047971
CCTCATCCGACAGCATCAACTCGGCCTTCGGCCGCCCAGTACGTGGCACAGACCAAGCTTATACATCTGAACAGAATTCCTGACTCAGAAGACTAGCCGTCCAGCCGGATCCTGATGCCCACCATGCGTTCCGGACCGCCGCGCAGCCTGCCCGCGAGCAGACCAACTCTGGCGACCAGCCCGTATTTGCGTTTCATCAGGCCAGTGAAGTGCGCGCTCGCGTCCGGAGCCAGCACCTCCGCGAAACCGGGCGTCGAGACGCCGCGAGGCCTGCCCCGCCAGTCACAGGGGCCGACCATCACCCGACCATCATTGCGGATCCTTTTCACCTTCCCGGCGTCCGCGGCACTCCACACGGCCAGCGTCCGACCGTCCGGCATCACCCACACCGGGGTGGGGACTGCCGTGCCGTCCCGGCGGAAGGTGGTGAGGAGGAGATACTCGCCGGCCGCCAACTCAGCGCACACCACGTCGACATGATTCATGGTCATAGAGTAACTGGTTAGTTAGTTAGACTGGCCGCGGTATGGCGTAACGATGCGAACGTGCAGTTGAAGGGAACCGTATGGGGAGATTCGTCTGGACCCTGCTCGCCGGCTTCGCCATCGGTACCCCCGCAGTACCCGTCGGTCTCTCGCTCTCCCTGCCCGGTCCGGTCGCACTGTTCGCGGTGGTCTTGGGCTCCGCCTGCTGCGTGGTCTTCGCGGTGTTCGCCATGGAATGGGCTCGATTGCACTGGCAGTCCTGGCGGGCCCGCCGGAAGTCCTCCGTGGTGAGCGCTGGTTCGGCGACGGGCACGTCCGCCGACAGCGCACCCTCCAACGGCACGGCCGCCATCCGGTCACCGGCGGGCGACCGGCTCTCCGGCACGGCGGGGCGGCGGGCGCGGCGGGTCTTCGAGCGGTACGGCGTGGTGGGCTTCGGCCTCGTGGGGCCCGCCCTCTTCGGCACTTGGGGCTCGTCCCTGCTCGGCGCCGCTCTGGGCATCCCCCGGTGGCGGCTGATCCGCTGGCTGACGGCCGGGGTCACTCTGTGCTGCGCGGTTCTGCTGGTCGCGTCGGACGCGGTCCTCGACGCCTTCGGGATCGGATGACCGGCTTGGGCAAGGGGCATCCCCAGGAGTACATCTAACTGGTTAGTCACTCGTTACGATGACTCGTATGTCTCGCGCCGATGCAACCAAGGCCCGCATCCTCCAGGCCGCCACCGACGAGTTCGCCGCGCACGGCATCGCCGGAGCCCGGGTGGACCGAATCGCCAAGGCGGCGGCTGCCAACAAGAACCTCATCTACATCTACTTCTGCAGCAAAGACCAGCTCTTCGATACGGTCTTCGACACCCACGTCACCCACGGTCTGAATGCGGTTCCCTTCACACCCGACGACCTCCCGGGGTACGCGGGGCGGCTCTTCGACTACTGCCGGCTGCACCCCGAGGTCATCCGGCTCGCCACATGGCATCGACTGGAGCGCGGCGACAGTTACGACCGGGACCCCGCGGTAGCGGCACCCACACGCGACGCGAAGCTGGAGGCGCTCGCCGCGGTGCAGAAGGAGGGCGGCATCGGTGCCGGTTTCTCCCCCGCCGCGCTCCTCACCCTCGTCCTGAGCCTCGCCCTCGCATGGAACCCGAGCAATGCCACCGGCATGGCCGCCTCTGCCACCGAGGCCGAGAGCACCGACGATCGCCGCCGCTCGATCATCCAGGCCGTGCGCCGCCTCCTGTGAATCGAGCTCTCCTTGCACCACCGGGCGCGATCTGTGCGCCGTCCGCTCCGAGGTCGCCGGTGGCCGGTCGCCGCATGCTGAGGTAAGAGGAGGGGCACCCGGAGTGTGGTCATCTGCTTGATGAGATCCGCTCGGAGTCGGCAGAACGGGGCCAGTCAGCGTACATCGCCGAAATGCTGTGCTTCAGGCCCGACCTTGACCGGCTGCGGGAACTGCCCACTGGCACTAGTAGTGCTTCGTTAGGTTCTGAGTCTTGTTCTGTTGCGGGGCAAGGGCCGGCCGCAGGTGGTGCAGGCGCCGGTCCAACACCGCAGCAGGTCCTGGAGGGCGTCCAGGACCTGGTAGAGGGTCAGGCCGGCGTTTGGGCTTTTGGGTCGAGCCGCCGCAGGGTGAGGAACGCCTGGGCGGCGGTGACGAGGGTGACGTGGTGGTGCCAGCCGCGCCAGGTGCGGCCTTCGAAGTGGTCCAGGCCCAGGCCGTGTTTGAGTTCGCGGTAGTCGTGCTCGATCCGCCACCGCATCTTCGCCCACCGCACCACGTCCTTGATGGGGGTGTCCGGCGGCAGGTTGGAAATCCAGTAGCCGGTCGGGGCGGTCTCCTCGGCGGGCCACTCCACCAGCACGGTTCGCACCGGCAGCACTCCGTCCCACTGATAGTGCCCTCCACCGGATTCCTGGGCGGCCCGCAGCGACTGCTTGCCCGCCGGCCGCACCCGCAGCACCGCGAACCGTGAGGTCATCAGACCCTTGCTGCCTTCACGCCAGGCGACTTCGCCGAAGCCGGAGGCCGGCACGTCGCCAGCGAGGTCGGGCAGAGCCCGCGGCTGGGTGCGGTAACGCGGCAGGGTCGGCGGTCCGAGCCCGCCGTAATCCGGCCGGTGCGGTTCGACAGCCTCCGGATGAGCGACCTCCTTGCCCGTCAGCGCGACCACATAGGACAGACCCCGCTCCTCCAGGGCCAGACGGAAGGGCGTGCTCGCTCCATATCCCGCGTCTGCCACGATCACGGGCGAGATGAACTTCCAGTCTGCGAGGGTGTCGAGCAGGTCAAGGGCCAAGCGCCACTTCTCCTGGTGGCTGACATCGGCAGGCACTCCTGCCGCCCGGCAGCGGGCCGCATCGTCGGTCCACTCCCGAGGCAGGTAGAGCTGCCAGTTCAACGGGCACGAGGCGGTGTCCGTCGCCGCATGGACGCTGACCGCGACCTGGCAGTTCGCCCGTTTCCCAAGAGCCCCGCAGTACTGCCGGGCCACCCCCACCGACCGGGTCCCGCACTTGGGGAACGACACGTCGTCGATCACCCACACCTCAGGCGCGATCACCTCACTCAGCCGTTCGGCGATCCGCCGCCGCACCGGCAGCGGATCCCACGGCGACTGGTTCACGAACTGCTGCAGGGCCTGCATGTTCCCGTCCGGCAGCCGCTCGGACATCGGCTGGATCGACTTCCGACGTCCGTCCAGCATCAGACCCCGCAGATAACACCCACCCCACCGCCGCTGATCCCGCCGCGGAAGCGACCCAAAAACATCGGCAACCGATAACTCACCCCGGAGCCGTTCCACCTCCCCAAGCCTCATAACCGGAAGATGCCCACCACCAGGCGTGATCACCCAACGTAACGAAGCACTACTAGGACTTGTTCGGTCGATCATGTTCGGAGCCAGATGGTGAGGGCTGCGGCAGTTGCGGTGCCGAGGTAGACGTAACGGCGCTCGTCGTAGCGAGTGGCCACCGCCCGGTGCTGCTTCAGTCGGATAATGGCCCGCTCGACGATGTTGCGATTCCTGTAGCGCTCTTCGTCGAAAGCGGGTGGCCGTCCGCCGCGTGATCCTTTGCACAGGCGGGCGGCCTGACTGTCAGCCTTCTCCGGGATCGGGTGCGTTGGTCTGCATGACCAGCACCATCACCGCTCGCAACGGTCCGCAGCAGCGGGAGGCACACACCTGAGGGAGCGTCAATTCTGATCGTGGGACAACAGGGCGTACGCGGTCTCCCACCACTCGTCTCATCGCAATCGAACAGCGTTGTCACGCTCCGCGACGGCTCCCCAAGATCTGTGCCAGAACCCAAGTCGGCTCTGGCACAGCTTTTGTGGACCTGGTGCGAGGCTGCAGGTCCGTGCGCTGACCCACGTCCTGGTCGGCTGCGGTGCCGACGGGATTTGAACCCGCGAGACAGATGGGAGCAGGTCCGCCCCGTCCCCGTCACTCGCCGTGGGAGGGACCTCGCCCACAGCGATCGCAATAGACCGCTCTGCCACGGCACCGCAACCTGCGGAAATGCGCGCACTCCCGCTCGGACCAAGCGTAGAGACACCGTTCTCTCCGGGCGAGTCTTTTCTGGTGCCGGCAACGGCTGCCGGCGATTCACAGAAATTGGACCAGAGCCGGCTCTGGTCCAATTTCTGTGGAACGGTGACGCTCACCACCGACGGGAGCGTCGGTCGGGCAGTCGACAATGCCTGGCATGGCAGATCGCAGTCCGGTGTTCCGGATCATCAACTCGGCGGCGTGGGAGTCCCTGAAGCCGCTCGGCCTGGCCCACCGTGGGCGGTCGCGGCTGTGGATTGATGATCACGCGTGGTGGCTGGGGGTTGTGGAGTTCACTCCGCCACGTACTGCCGGCAGCGGTCTGCACGTCGGTGCGAAGTGGCTGTGACACGACGTGGACCACCTAGCTTTCCATGTGGACGCAGTCCGGGTCGGCTCCGAGTCGTTCCGAACCGAGGACCAGTCTCCGGTTAACGGGCACTCGCCGGTCTCGACTTCCTGGGCCGGCTCGACGCGCGCGTCGCAATGAGCGCGATCGAGACCCTCGTGAACCAGCAGCTCACTCCTCCCCTTCAGTCGCCGGAAGAGGAATCGGCCCCAAACTGAGCGGCCTCGCTGCTGCTGCGGCGGGTTGAGGCCGTTGTTCTGGACGAGCCATTCCGAATGATCACTGATGGCAGGAGATCAGTGGTGGGGTCACGGCCGGGGGGTGCCAGCGCCGTCCTGCGGGCGGTAGAGGTCTTGTGCCCGGGCCAGGTTGATGGGCTTGTCCTGGTGCAGGTGGAGGAAGAAGCCCAGCTGCCACGCCTGCGCACTGCTGGCCTGGCGATTCGTAGGGGTCACCCAAGGCGGGTACACGCGGAAGGCTCGCTTCCCTCCGGAACCGTTTGCTGACACGACGCCGTGCCGGCGGAGTACGTTCATGGGAAAGATGAACTGGCCGAAGTGGTGTTCGGCGCGGGTGCTGATGACCAAGAGGTCGATGGGGTCCGCTACGTCGAAGGGCTGGATGGATCCGCCCGGGGACCTTTTCCAGACTGTGACGAACTGGCCGACCTTGCTGGGAGTCGTCTTAGCCGCGCGATACCGGATGGCCAGGCCATCGAGGGTGAACGTGTGGGCGGCGTACTCCGCACTCTCGGCTTCGGGCACTGGCTGCGAGCAGGCAAATCCGCAAGGGTCGTAGACGAGCACCTTCGCCGCGATGAGATCTCCGTGGGTCGAAGCTGTGTCCAACCAGGGTTCGGAGCGGAGATCGGCTGAGCACTCGCGGTCCGTAGTCATGCGCCCAGCCTGTCACGGGTGCTGGGATGCAGTCGACTTGACCTGGGGTGCTGCTGGCCTGACCGGGCAGCCGTCCTCATCGGCCGAACCACCACCATATTTGAACGCGCTCAAAGTCGTATGGCGGGCCGCCACCCTGGGGCAGCTGGCGGAGCCAGAGAACCGCAGTGCTCGGCGGCCAGAGCGAGAGACCCTCCAACCCACGGCCCAGCGTCTCGCTTTCACGGAACGTGAGACAGAAGCGGAACTCGTGAACAGAACCAGCCTTGGGGAGTACGGGTTCTGTGGGTAGGGGTTCGGTGTTCAGTCTGCTGAACACCTTCCTCAGGTCGGGGTGATCAGCGTTGGATGCGTCCACGGATGGCGAGGACGGCGAGGGCGAGGAGGTCGGGTTCGAGGATGCGGGAGGTCATCTCGATGGAGGTGCCGGCGGTGGCGAGGTCCAGGACGGCCGGCGTTCGCTCGCCATGTCGGCACGGAACGGCGATCTCACCGCCCATGCGGCGCGTCCGGCGTCCACCGGGGACGTACGCGCCCCCGACCGTGCGGATAATCGGATGGTCGAGGGTGAGCAGGACGCGGCAGGATGCTCCGCATGACATTGCCCACCCCCGAACTCCACACCGCCCGCCTGCGACTGCGGCCGTTCACCGACACCGACGCGGCGGCGCTCTACACGCTGCACAGCAACGCCCACGTGCTGCGTTACTGGGACTCCCCGCCGTGGCCCGACCCGGCCCGCGCCCAGCGCTTCCTCGCGACCTGCCGGACGATCGAGGAGGAAGGCACGGGAGCGCGGGTGGCCGTCGACCGCGTCTCCGACGGCACGTTCATCGGCTGGTGCGGCCTGACCAGCTGGAACCCGGACTTCCGCAGCGCATCCCTGGGCTACGTCTTCGACGCCGCCGCGTGGGGCAACGGCTACGCCACGGAGACCGCGCACGCCATCCTGAGCTGGGCGTTCGACACCCTGGACCTGAACCGTGTCCAGGCCGAGACGGACACCCGCAACGTGGCGTCCGCCCGGGTCCTGGAGAAGCTCGGCTTCGTCCGCGAAGGCACCCTCCGCGAGGACTGCGTCGTCAACGGCGACGTCTCCGACTCCTGGGTCTTCGGCCTCCTCCGGCGCGAGTGGCGCCCGGCAGCCGCGCCGACGGCTGTCCGTTAGGCGGTTGCGTTTGGATCACTTCCGCCGGCCGAGGTCGTCGTTGATGATGTTCGTTGTGACTCACCGCATCAGCGCTCCGATCTCGGCCCTCGGCGTCCTCACCAGCGTGATGCTGCTCGTTGCTGCTGTTCGTGAGTTTCGTCTGGGGCGTCGGTCCTCTGGCTCGTGGCTGGAGCCGTGATCTTCCTCAGCGCTTCGCACACACTCGTGCGGGACGTCCGGCAGTTCCGCACCGGGCCTACCGCCTGACAGCCGCACTGCTCCAACCAGCCCCGCCGGTCGTTGTTCGTCCGTGCCGTTGGCTGACGCGCAGTGGGCGCGAATCGAGCCGCCATTCCCAGGCCGGACGGCGCGGCAGGGTGGCCGGTGGCGGGACCACCGGGAGGTGATCGATGCGATCGCCTGGAAGTTCCAGACGGATCGCAGTGGATCCACCTCCCCGAGAGGTACGGCAACTGGCGAGGCGTCGACAACCGGTTACGGATGTGGGCCATCGACGGCACCTAGGAGCAGGTGGTCGCCGCCCTGGTCGCACAGACCGACGCCGACGAAGGCCTCAACGGGGTCGTCTCGGTCGACTCGACCGTGATTCCGCTCATCAGCAGGACGGGACGGACCGGGGTAAACCCTGGTTCACCGTCGCTACTGGCACGTTGTGGCACGGTCCGGGGGACGTCGTGATGGGGCGGCCCCGCTTCGGACGGCTACCGCTGTTCGGCCTGATGCCGGGGCGTCTCGTGTTCGCCCACGCTGACCAGCCCTGTCTCGTAGGCGACGATCACGGCCTGAGCACGGTCACGGAGTCCGAGCTTGGCGAGGATGCGGGCGACGTGTGTCTTGACCGTCGCCTCGGCCAAGTGGAGGTGGGCCGCGAGCTCGGCGTTGCTCAACCCTCGTGCCAGCAGGCCCATTACCTCCAGTTCACGCGGGGTCAGCGAGGCGAGGTCACGGTGAAGGGAGGAGATGTCGCCGCCCTGCCGGGCGAAGCGTTTCACGAGGCGGCGGGTGATGGCGGGCGCGAGGAGAGCGTCGCCGGTACGGACCGTGCGGACGGCAGCGGTCAGCTGTTCGGGGGTGACGTCCTTCAGGAGGAAGCCACTGGCCCCGGCGGACAGTGCCGCGTAGACGTACCGGTCGAGGTCGAACGTGGTCAGGATGATGACGCGGGGTGCGTCGGAACCACCGGTGAGGATGCGGCGGGTGGCCTCCAAGCCGTCCATCTCCGGCATCCGCACGTCCATCAGGATCACGTCGGGACGCGTACGGCGGGCTGCCTCGACCGCTTCGTTTCCGTTGGTCGCCTCGGCGACGACGTCGATGCCGTCGGCTCGGAGGATCAACCTGAATCCCGTGCGGACCAGGGTCTGGTCGTCGGCGAGGAGCACGCGCAGCGGCTCGGTCACGGTGTCTCCAAGGGGATCAGGGCCTCCACGTAGTAGCCGCCGGTCAGACGCCGGCCGGTGTTCAGTGTTCCGTCGTAGACGGTGAGGCGCTCGCGCAGGCCGATCAGGCCCCGGCCGCCTCCGGCCGCCGCGTCCGGGCCCGGGTGGCCGCCGGTGTCGGTGACTTCCACCCGCAGCCGTTCCGTGCCGTAGTCGACGGTCACTGCGGCGATGGCGCCGGACGCGTGTTTCACGGCGTTGGTCAGAGCCTCCTGGATCACACGGTAGGCGGCGAGTTCGAGGCCCGGAGGGAGGGGCCGAACCGGTCCGGTCACGGTCAGATCGACAGGCAAGCCGGCGTCTCGGACCCGTCCGACCAACGCCTGAAGCTGGTCCAGGCCGGGTTGCGGGGTGAGCTCCGTCGAGGTGTCGGCAAGGTCCTGGCCCGTCTCCTCGCTCTCGTCAGCCATGGTGAGCAGGCCCACGACGTGGCGCAGCTCGGTCATGGCGGCCCGCCCGCCCGCTTCGACGGCGAGCAGCGCCTCTTCGGCCTCCTCGGGAGAGGTTTGCATGATCTTGCGGGCGGCGCCCGCCTGGATGACCATCACGCTGACGTTGTGGGTGACGACGTCGTGCAGTTCGCGAGCGATCCTGCCCCGCTCGTGCTCGACGGCCCGGCGCAGCTCCTCGGCCTGTTTGTGTTCGAGGGCGGACAGCCGTGTGCGTCCCTCGTCGGTCCGGAGCTTCCAGGTACGTAGCCCGACGGCCGCCACGGCCATCGGGGCCAGGATCAACAGGGCGATGTACTCGTTGGGGACGATCGGTGTCACCGAGTTCCCCGAGGTTCCGACCAGGCCGACCGCCACCGGTAGCGCCGCCAGCGTCGCCACCCGGTACGGGCTGTGGACGGCGGCGCTGTAGACGGCGATGACGAACGCGTAGAAGGTCAGCCGCATGACGCTGTGCGGAGTCGCCAGTGTCGCGGCCGTCACGACGCACAGCACGGCGAGCGGGTAGCGGCGGCGCAGCGCCAGGGCACCCGAGGCGATGACCGCGAGGGCCACCATGAGGGCGAGGCCGCCCGGGCCGGACGGGCGCGGCACGGCATGTGTCACGCCGGGCGCGATCTCGCGCACCACGACGTTGTCGACGTTGTCGATGCCGTAGTAGACGGTGGCGATTCCGAGTGTGAGTGCCACCAGCGCGTCGAACTGCCCTGCGTGCCGGGTCGGCCGCAGGGGTGGACCGCTCGGAAGCCTGGCGTCGCGGACCATCCGGTGGACGGTTTCCCGCAGCCGCTCTCTCGTCGTACTCGCGTCGGTCACCGGTTCATTGTCGCCGTCGCGCGGCCCCGCGGAATCGGCCCTGGCGGTCATGTCCGGCCCGCCTGATACATCAGTCGCCTACATCGGAGGGATGACGCTTCCGCGGCTCGGCCCAGCACGGTACGGCAAGGGGTCCGGGCGGGCGACGCGTGCGGTCCGGGCCCGCTCCTAGCGTTCACGCAGCCGACCGTCCGTACAGAAGGAGCCTCCCATGACCATGCCCTTGATCGAACTGTGTGAGGTGAGTCGTCGATACGACGACGGTCCGCCCGCTCTGCATGAGGTGTCGCTGACCGTGCGGCCCGGCGAGGCTGTCGCGATCCTCGGCCCTTCCGGCAGCGGGAAGTCCACGCTGCTCAATCTGATCGCGGGTCTGGACCGGCCCGATACGGGGACCGTCACCGTGGACGGGGTGCGAGTGGACCGGCTGGGCGAGGCCGGATCGGCGCTCTACCGGCGGTCGAAGGTCGGCATGGTCTTCCAGTTCTTCAACCTGCTCGACGATCTGACCGTCACCGACAACGTCGTCCTGCCCGCGCGCCTCGCGGGGAGGCCACGTGGCGAGGCTGATCGCCGGGCGAAGGAACTCCTCGAACTGCTGGGCATCGACCGGCACGCTCGGGCCTACCCGGGGCGGCTGTCCGGAGGCGAGCGGCAGCGCGTCGCGGTCGCCCGGGCGTTGATGAACCGGCCGGCACTGCTCCTGGCCGACGAACCGACCGGGGCCCTCGACACGGTCGCGGGAGAGGACGTCAGCAGGCTGCTCGCCGATCTCCACGCCGAGGGTCAGACCGTCGTCGTGGTCACGCACGACCTGGCTCTGGCCCGGTCGTGCACGAACCGTACGGTCCGGATCTCCGACGGCCGGATCGCCGAGGACGTCCGGTCAGGGGCCGTCGCCCCGGAGGCCGTCCGATGAACGCGCTCGGCACGGTGGTGCGCTCGGGAGTGGGCCGACGCCGCATGCAGGCGCTGGTCATCGGGCTCTCCACGATGATGGCAGTGGCCGCCTCCGTCCTCGGCGGATCGCTGCTCGTGGTGTCCGGCGCGCCCTTCGACGACGCCTTCGCCAGACAGCACGGTGCGCATCTCTCCGTTCAGTTCGACGCGGGCAGGGTGAGTGCCGGGCAGCTGTCGGCGTCCCGGGACGCCGAAGGGGTGAGCGGTGCGGAAGGGCCGTTCCGTACGGCGACGGTCGTCCCGCGGGTGGGCGGCACTCCCGGTTGGCCGATGACCGTGGTCGGCCGGGGTGATCCCGGCCAGGACGTGGACGAGGTGGCACTGCTCGACGGGCGGTGGCCCGGGCGCTCCGGCGAGATCGTGCTGTCTGCCGATTCCTCGCTCTTCCCGACCGTAGGGATGACGCTCGACTTCGCCGATCCGTCCGGCGGTCCGGCCCTGACGGTGGTCGGTGTGGCCCGCTCGGTCACGCGGACCGCCGACGCCTGGGTGCTTCCGTCCCAGATGCCGGCGCTCACCGCGCCGGGGAGCGGCGGCTATCAGATGCTCTACCGCTTCACCGACGCCGGCACGGCCTCGCAGATCACAGCGGCCGGCAGGTCGGTGACGGCATCCCTGCCGCGGGGAGCGGCCGTCGGCGAGCAGTCCTGGCTCACCGTCAAGAAGACCGTCGAGCGCGACACAGCCGTCTACGTCCCCTTCCTCATCGCGTTCGGCGCCCTCGGCCTGGTCATGTCGTTGCTCATCGTCGGCAATATCGTCGCGTCCGCCGTCGGCACGGGAACGCGCCGCATCGGCATCCTCAAGGCCGTCGGCTTCACCCCGGCCCAGGTCGTGCGGACCTACGTGGGCCACGCTCTGATCCCGGCCGCCTTCGGCACCTTCCTCGGCGTCCTCGCCGGTCACCTGCTCGCCATCCCTGTGCTGGCCGAGACGGAGGAGGTCTACGGCACCACGTCCCTGGCCGTCGCCCCTCTGGTCGACGTGGTGGCGGTGGGCGGGGTGCTCGGTCTGGTGGCGGCGACCGCGTGGGCGAGTGCCTGGCGGGCCGGCCGACTGCGTACGGTCGACGCTCTCGCCGTCGGGCGTGCCGCTTCGGCGGGGCACGGCCGGTGGGCGGTCCGCCTGGCCGGCCGGCTGCCCTTGCCGCAGCCGGTCGCGCTGGGCCTGGCCCGGCCCTTCGCCCGGCCCGCCCGCGCGCTGGCCATGGGCACGGCGATCCTGTTCGGCGCCGTGACCGTCACGTTCACGGTCGGGATGGGCGCCTCGCTCGGCCAGGTGATGGAAGCCAGGGCCCATGACGCCGCCGATGTCGTCGTACCCCCGCCCTTGCCGGACTTCGGACCCCATGGCCCCGGAGCCGGCCCCGCGGAGCCGCCCGCGACCGACCATGCCGCGGTCGCCGCGGCCATCAGGGCCGCGTCCGGAACCGGTAGGTACTACAGCGTCGCGACGGTACGGGCGACGGTGTCCGGCCTGACCGGCGTCATCGACGTGAACGCCTTCACCGGCGACGCCTCCTGGGGCGGCTACACGATGGTCTCGGGCCGCTGGATCGACAGGCCGGGCGAGGCTGTGGTGCCGACCCCCTTCCTGACCGCCACCGACACCCGTATCGGCGACACCGTCACCCTGAACGGCCTGACTCAGCCGATCACGGTCCGGATCGTCGGTGAGGTCCTCGACCCCCGCAACGACGGCATGCAGCTCTTCACCGACGCCTCGACCCTCACGGCCGCGCATCCCGACGTGGCGGAGACGAGCCATCACGTCTCTGTCACGGCAGACGTCGACGTGGCCGGATACGTCGACGCCCTCAGTCAGAGCCTGGCGCCGCTGGGAGTCACCCCCCGGGCCGGCGGGCTCGACGGCGGCAGCGACATGGTGGTCACCCTCAACGCACTGTCCGCGCTCCTCACACTGATGCTCGTCGCCGTCGCCGCGCTCGGCGTGCTCAATGGCGTCCTGCTCGATACGCGCGAGCGCGTCCGGGAGATCGGCGTCCACAAGGCACTGGGCATGACACCCCGCCAGACCGTCACGATGGTGCTGACCTCAGTGGCCGTGACCGGACTGGTCGCGGGTGTGCTGGGCGTTCCGTTGGGCGTGGCCCTGCACGGCTGGATCATCCCCGCGATGGGCGACAGCGTGGGGCTCCGCCTTCCCGGTTCCGTCGTCGACGTCTACCACGGCTCCGAACTGCTCTGGCTCTCACTCGGCGGCCTGCTCATCGCCACCCTGGGCGCGTTCCCGCCCGCAGGCTGGGCCGCCAGGGCCCGCACGGCCACGGCCTTGCGCACCGAGTAGCGCTCACAGAGCAGCGGCGTCTTGGACGGCATCGAAGCCCCAGGTCTCCGACCTGGGGCTTCGCAAAGAGCGGATGAAGGGAATCGAACCCGCGCCATGGGCTTGGGGCCGCCGGCGTGATCGAGCCGAGGACACGGGATGGAGATCTCGGCGCGCCCGTGTCCTGGATCCGGTAGGGCTACGAACGGAGTGCGGGCACCCACGGACCGGGCTGAGCGAGCCGACTCGGGCGCGGCAGCGCCAAGGAAGCGTCACGAGCCGCCGGATTCAGAGGACCTCGTCGACATGGCGCTCGCCTAGGCGGACATCGCGTCCTGGCGGGCCCACAGGGCTGTTCCGTCCGACCGGTGGGCCGGCGTCGATGCGGTCGGGCCGTAACGCCTTACGGCCTGCGCAGCCCGGTCAGAGCTCTTCGGCTGTGTCGAGGCCGTGGGACGTCACGAGCCTGGCGTTGCCGTCAGCAAGTTGGTAGCCCAAGCCGACGACAGCGACCTCACCCGACGCCACCTGGGCCGCCAGAACGCGCGAGCGTTCCATGAGCAGGTCCGCCGTGTGTCGGATGTGGGTGTCGATGATGTCGCTGTCCTCCGTGAGGCCGGCGGCGCGAGCGGCGAGGACGCTGGGCGTGACGCGCTCGACCACATCTCGTACGAACCCGGGCGCCGGGGTCCCGTCCTCCACCGATGCGCGGGCCGCAGCAACCGCGCCGCACGAGTCGTGGCCAAGGACGACGACCAGTCGGCAGCCGAGGACGCTCGTGGCGTACTCGACGCTGCCCAGCACCTCGGCGCCGAGCACGTGGCCCGCGGTCCGTACGACGAACAGGTCGCCGAGCCCCTGGTCGAAGATGATCTCAGCGGCAAGCCGCGAGTCGGAGCACCCGAGGATGACCGCAAACGGCTCCTGGCCGGGTGCGAGCTCGGCACGCCGGGCGGCGTCCTGGTTCGGGTGGTCCTGCGTGCCGCCGACGAAGCGTCGGTTGCCGGTGAGCAGGGCGTCGAGAGCGACCTTGGGAGAGGTTCGAGGCATGGCACCCACAGTAGCGAGCCCGTGCGACTCGCTGTCGGCCGACCCGGGGGTTCCCGACCGAAAGTCCTGCTCATCGTGCGCACCAGGTAGAAGGCACTGGCCGTCGCCCGCCAGGACGACGGCGACGGTGGGCGCGTCAGGCCGTGCCGCCTCCTGCCCTCCCTGCGGGCCTGGCGGGTCTCACTCGGTTCGGCGCCCAGGGTGGTGGCGTAGAAGTGGGCAAGTTCACGGCCGTCGCGCGCCCACACCGCATGGGCACGAAGCCGTCGGTGTCGCCGACGTGTCGAGCGGACTGTACGGGCAGGGCGCCGCACGGGACAGCGCCCTCGGCCACGGATGTGAGGCCCGCTGTCTGCGCACGCGCGGACCACGCCCATCCAGCCAAGGCCGGCTCAGCCGGCCGTGGGCGTCTCCGAGTCGTCAGGGCGGACTGTCCCGAGCGGGATGCAGTTGGACTGGGCCTCGCTGGGGAGAACCTCGCACAGCTGGGCCCGGGTCATCTCCGCTTTCTCCGGCACCAGCTGCCACGCGCGAATCCAGTACGGGGTGTCCGCCTCCAGGTCACCGAACCCCATGTACACGCCCGCGCTGAAGTCCTGGGCGCGCATTTCCTCGGTGGTGAAGTAGTTGCTTCCCGAGTCCATCCCGCCGCAACCCACCTGGCTGTTCGCCTTCTGGGCGGCCTCGCAGCCGTCGTACTGAACCACCCAGTACGGCTTGGGGTGCGGCGCTTTCAGAGGCCGCCCCGGAAGCCCGGTCACCTTCAGCAGGAGCTGGACATGCGTGAGGCCCTGCGGCGCCGGCGCCTGGGGCGCGTCGGGGCTGAGGAACGCGTCTGCGATCTGCACCGAATGCGGATAGGGGCCGTTCTTCACGGACAGCACCGGGCCGCGGGCCGCGAACCAGTCGGCCGACGCCGAGGGCGAGGGCGACGAACGCACCGTTTCAGTCCCCCTGGGTGCGGCGTCTGCTTCCTTGGCCGCACCACCTGGTTGGGGCGAGCCCCCACATGCAACCAGCACTCCTCCGCACAGCAGGGTGAGACCACCTCGCGCCCACTGAGCCACACCTATACGAGCGTCGCCAGCCATCAGCCACCTCTTCCGGGACTGCCTTGCCGGCCACCCCTCTTGATCTTGAAGCCCCACTCTAGTGCTGTGACCGCAAGGGTTCACCGGGGTGGTGCGCGCTCCCCGGTGCATGGCGCGCTTGCCTGTCCGGGGACGTCCAAGCGAGGTGCAGGAGGTTCGCCGCGTTCACGGTGCGGAAGCGCGCGTCCATGACGGTCCCTGCGGGCGACGAGCCTTCCCGATCAGGCGAGGCACCAGCGCAGCAAGCGGCCAGGCCCCTCCCGGTGGAGGATCGGGTCACCGCGCCCTGTGGTCACGTCGCCCGGACCGGTGCCCGGGCGACGTGACCACATCGGAGCAGACATTGCCGGACACACTTCGCTGAGCCGTGAGGCAGTCCTGCGGCTGCGTCAGTTCCCGGTCATCCGCAGAGGCTGTCGTCGGAGTAGGAGAGGTAGGCGATGCTGCTGCTGCCGGCGACGTACCACCGGCCCGCGCTGTTCCTGTACATGCTGCCGAGATCGCTGTTGGTGCCGTTGTAGCGGATCTCCGAGCCGTTCCAGAAGAGATTGTTGTCGGCTCTGCCGAAGGTCTGCGGACCGACCTCTCCGTCCGCCTTGAGTCCGCGATCGCTCTGCCACTCGATCGTTGCGGCTCGGGTGTTCGGGCCGAAGTCGCAGTCGAAGCCGGACTGAGGCAGGTATCCGTCAGCGATCAGGACGCCCTGCCACAGCCCGACCACGCTGTTGTGTCTGTTCTTGGTGGTGGAGAGTGGGCCCTCATCCCCCCAGTCATCCGTCACCGTCCCTGAGCCGTACACGCTTCCCTGAGCCACGCTCGCGTGTGCTGGTGACTGCACGCCCACTGCTACCACAAGGGCCGCAGCGGTGACCGCACTCCGCCATGCCCAGCTTTGAACCGAACGATTCAACGGAACCCCCAGTCAATCGTCTTGGACTAGACCGCGCGTACGTTCGCACGCCCTTCACCGCGTGTACAAGACATCCGGCGGCTGACGGGAAGCGGACCGTGGCGTGGTGATGGACGGCCTCACTCTGCCCTCGGACTTCGCCTGTCCACGCCCTGGGACACCTGGTATCGCCGCCTCGGCCTCCTCTTCCTCACTCACGACGTGGTGGCCGCGCTGGAGGAGAAGACACAGGCCGCCATCCGCGGGTCGGTCCGGCAGCATCGGCCTAGCGCGCCGATCTCCACACCGTTCAACAGGCGTGCTCGGGTCGCATCGACGTCCTGGCCTGACCCGCCCGGCCCCGCCCCCTTTCCGCCTCGATCCCATCCGCCGCGCTTCCGGGCCCGGCGCATGCGTGGCGGCCAGCAGGAGGCAGTGCCGGCGTGCCGGTGGTCGTGGGGGCGACGGCAGGGGCGTTCGCGGGTCGCAGTGGGGGATGATGCGGCCAGACCCCGTACGCAGCCCGCCGCGTCCTGCTCGCCCTGGCCCGCCGTCCGAAGGGTGCGGCCCGGCCCCCGATGGCCGACGCGGACGACACCCTTCGGGTCGAACGCAGCGTCATGATGTACGTATGTCACGTCCTTTTGAAGAGCTTGTCGCCGAAGCCGAGTCGGTCTCCACGGAGGGGTGGGACTTCTCCTGGCTCGATGGCCGGGCGACCGAGGAGCGGCCGTCGTGGCGCTATCAGCAGGCGATGAGTCGGCGGCTCGCCGTGGTGTCGGCTGCGCTCGACGTTCAGACCGGTGGCGGTGAGGTCCTGGCAGGGGCCGAGAAGCTGCCTGCCGCGATGGTCGCGACCGAGTCCTGGCCGCCGAACGTGGCCAAGGCGACCAGGCTGCTGCACCCGCGCGGGGCCATTGTCGTCGCGGACCCGGGCGAGCCGCCTCTGCCGTTCGCCGACGAGGCGTTCGATCTGGTGACCAGCCGGCATCCCGCGACGGTGTGGTGGTCGGAGATCGCACGAGTGCTGCGGCCGGGCGGGACGTACTTCGCCCAGCACGTCGGGCCCGCCAGCGTGTGGGAATTGGTGGAGTACTTCCTGGGGCCACAGCCCGAGGCGCGCCGGAAGCGGCACCCCGACGACGAGTGCGCCACCGCGAAGGCCGCCGGCCTGGAGATCGTCGACGTGCGCGCGGAGCGGCTGAGGATGGAGTTCTTCGACGTCGGTGCCGTGATCTATTTCCTCCGCAAGGTGATCTGGACGGTGCCCGGTTTCACCGTCGAGCAGTACCGCAGCCGTCTGCGCGAGCTGCACGAGACGATCGAGACCGAGGGCGCCTTCATCGCGTACTCCTCCAGAACCCTCATCGAGGCACGCAAGCCTGAGTGAGCGTGAGGGCTCAGGAACGGGCGTGCCCTCATGGCCGGTGGTTCGGTTGATCGTCCGTGCGGTGGGTGATCCGTGCCTGGTGGATCACGCGATGGATCGCGCTGATCGCGCCGGCGAGGTCGAACACCGCCCAGCGTGGACGTGCTGATGATCAACCACAAGCGTGTGATCACGGAGATCAGCAGACGGTCGCGCTCCGCAAGGTGCGGGAGCGCGGCCGTTCAGGCCCTCGCGGGCTGGTGCGCGGCCAGGAAGGGCGGGGCGGCTGGGTAGCCGTGATCTACGGGCGACACCGCACCCGTCCTCGCCCGGCGGCCGGACGGTGCAACGCGGAGGACGCGAACCTCACCGACCTGCGGTTCGTGGACCGGCGCGGCGCCGGCCTTGAGGAGCGAGACCCGCCGACTGGACTTCGCCCGCATCGTCGGACTGCCCCAGCGAGCCCTCGTCCGCTTCATCAGGCACCCAGCGCAGGACATCGCCGGGCTGACAGTCGAGCGTGCGACAGATCGCGTCGAGCGTGGTGAACCGAATCGCCTTCGCCCGGCCGTTCTTCAGTACCGCGATGTTGGCGGGGCTGATTCCGACGGCAGCGGCGAACTCGCCGACCGAGAGCTTGCGTTTGGCGAGCTCCACATCGAGGTCGACGATGATGGCCATCAGACCACCTCGGCAAGTTCACTCTTCATCGTGGTCGCCTTACGCAGCAGACTGCGCATGATGACGATCAGGAAGACCATGCAGGCCCCGATTCCGGTCGTTGCGACCGCGGCGCCCCAAGCGCTGATGAGCTCCATCCCGTCGTCCGGTGAGGGGATGCTTCCCAGTGTCAAGTGGCAGGTGACAGCAAGAGCCAACAACGTGGCCGCGATGATGGAGCCGATGATGACGTCGACCCACCGGAAGGCTTGCGGGGAGAAGATCGCATCGCGCTCGATCATGGTGAGCAGCTTCCACGCCGCGGCGAGGACGACCTGGACGCAGGCGACCCCCGCAATGGCAACCACCACGTAGGGCAGGGCGTACGGGGCGTACGGCGGGAAGCCGTCGACTTCGTCGGCCGCTGTGGTGGGGATGATGACGAGCTGACTGAACAGCCCTAAGAGAATGGCCATGGCGATGGCGCCACGGAGCATGGCGATCAAGAAGCGATACATGCATCGATAATCGATTGATTGCGATCGATAGTCAACGGATACGTCGCGGGTGTTTCCCCTGTGACCGCCTGGCTTCGACGCCCTGCGCGGGCATATCGGTGGCACCTCGGGAGCCGGATGGCGGGGTGAGGGGCCGCGGCCCTTGGCCTCCAGGCTTGTCAGCATGCCCCGTGCGACCGAGACGCGGATCCTGCGGCGGCGGGGTCTCCTGGCACCCTCACCGCTGCGCTTCCTCGAACCCGCCGATCTGTCGCCTCTTCTGACGGACCCATGGAGCGCATGCCGCCCTGAGGGGCCCGCCCTCCCCTGATCGAGTCGTCGGCAGAAGGCACGTGTAGGCGCCAGCAGTCATCACGGATGCACTATCTCAAGTGGTGGAGGCCCAAGCGGGAGCTGACGGTGGGACATGTCGCCGCGACCGAGAGCCGACATCCCGTCAGCCGTCGCGGACGACGGAAGGAAGAGACACCAATGCGCTCTGCCCGCATTCTGTTCGCAGCGACCGCCGCAGCCGGCGCCCTGGCTCTGGCCGCTCCCGGCGCCTACGCGGCCACCACAGGTGACTGGGACAAGGACAACAACTCCCACAGCCAGAAGCACGACAAGCCGAAGGGCGGCGTGCACACCGGCTCGGGCGCCCTCTCCCTGGTCGGCGAAGACCACTGGGACAAGGACAAGCACCACGACAAGCCCAAGGGCGGCATGCACACCGGCTCCGGCGCCCTCTCCCTCGTCGGCGAAGACCACTGGGACAAGGACAAGCACCACGACAAGCCCAAGGGCGGCATGCACACCGGCTCCGGCGCCCTCTCCCTCGTCAACGCCGACGACTGGTCCAAGGACAAGGAGAAGGACAAGGAGAACGGCAAGGAGAAGGAGAACGGCAAGGAGAACGGCTACAGCCACGAGAAGCCGAAGGGCGGCATGCACACCGGCGGCGGCGGTCTCGCGAGCAGCGGTACGAATGTGACCGGCGCCGTTGTGCTCGCCGGCGGTCTGGCCGCGTTCGTCCTGTACCGCCGCAGGAAGGCAGCCGGCACCGCTGCCTGAGCCGTCACTGATGTGGGAGCACCTGCCCAGGTGCTCCCACATCCGGTTTCGACTCCCTCATCGGCCCAGCCGCCCCGCCATCGAAAGGTCCCCTGGTGTCGAACCGACCCGACTCCTCTGCAATCGCCCCACGCTCCCGTCGCATCCGACGGTGGGGAATCGCCACTGCCTTCTGGACGCTCCTTCTCACCTCGCTCCTTCTCCTCTTCGGCCCCGGCCTCCCGGGATGGGACACGGCCCCGCCGTCCGAACCCGCCGCGGCCGTCCCGGAGAAACAGGCTCCTGCGGCCGCCCCTGCCCCTGCCCCGACACTCCGGGACCGCCCCACGGCTCAGCCGGACGACTCGACGATGCCCCGGTCGGCTCCCACACGTCTGAAGATCCCCAAGATCGATGTCGACGCTCCGTTCATCGGCCTGGCGATCGGCCCCTCCGGCGCTCTGGACCCTCCGCCCGCGAACGACACGAACCTCGTCGGCTGGCAGTCCTCGGGAATCACGCCGGGCGAGCAGGGCACCGCGCTCATCGCGGGACACCTCGACACCGCAACCTCCCCGGCCGTATTCGCCCGACTCGACGAGCTCGACGCCGGCGACCGCTTCGAGGTGAAGCGTGCCGACGGCACCACCGCCAAGTTCGTGGTCGACTCGGTGGAGAGCTTCCGGAAGGACGACTTCCCCGACAAGCGTGTCTACGACGACACGCCCTCCGCGCTCGTCCGCCTGATCACCTGCGCCGGCGCCTACGACCGCACGGCAAAGGACTACGCCGAGAACCTCGTCGTCTTCGCCCACCTCGACCAGGACCTCTGACGAGCCGCCGGCCCACTGTCACGGTCGAAGCCGCGGGAAGGCGCCGCTCGCGAGCAGCAGAGCGTCCCGAAACCCGCAGACGACGCCGCTGGTGAGCATCACGGGCGGCATCGGGACCGGACAGGAGCGGAACCTTCCGACCGGGACGACTCTTGCCCAACCACCAGCGAACGTCCGGCTCATTTCACGGGACAGCGGTCGGACAGGCCCACTGCTGTCGGAGAATGCGGGCATGCAGAGTTGGAGGCCGCTAGAGAGCGGACCGTTCGTCGGACGGACACAGGAGATCGCCGCGCTGGTCTCACAGTTACGAGAACAGCGGCTGGTCACCCTGGTGGGCATGGGCGGGATCGGGAAGTCCCGGCTCGCCGCACAGGTCGCCGAGGAACTCGGCTCGAACCCGTTCACGAGCGTGCACTGGGCCCCACTCTGGTCGCTGAGCAACTCCACCCTGCTCACACCGCTGGTGGCCGATGCCTGTGGTCTCACGGACCATTCCACCGGTGATCCGGTGGACACGCTCGCCGCACGGATCGGGCCGCGGCGCGTACTGCTCGTCCTTGACTCCTGCGAGCACCTCGTCGGCGAATGCGCCCAGCTGGTCGAACGATTGCTCGCACGCTGCCCCGCGCTCGTCGTGCTCGCGACCAGCCGGGAGCCGCTCGGGACGAAAGGTGAGCAGCTTTTCCAGGTCGGCCCCCTCCCCCACGACTCCGACGCGATGGAGCTCTTCGCCGAACGGGCCACCGCCGTGGGGGTGCGGTGGACACAGCCCGAGGACCATGTCGCCGCCTCCGAGGTGTGCCGGTGGCTGGAGGGCGTCCCGCTCGCACTCGAACTCGCCGCCGGGCAGCTGCGAGGCAGAACGGTCCGCTCCCTGGCCGGGGTCCTCGGCGACAGGCTCGGGCTCGCCGAACCTCCCGACAGCCGGGTTCAGCCGGCGCGTCACCGTGCTCTGCGGACGACGATCGGGTGGAGCCACGAATTGTGCGAGCCCCATGAGCGCCTCCTGTGGGCACGGTTGTCGGTGTTCCGCGCGGGCACCACGGTGGACGACGTGGTGCGGGTGTGCCGGGGCGGTCCCCTGACCGATGTCGCGCTGCGCGAAGCCCTCGAAGGACTTGCTCGCAAGAGCGTCGTCCGGCTGTCAGGTGATCGCGTGCGCATCTACGACACCGTCCGCGAATACGGGGAGCTCTGGCTCGACGCACTCGGCGAGACGCGTACGACGGCCGACCGTCACGCGCTGCGCTTCCATGAACTGGCGCTGACTGCGGAGAGGTCCTGGTGGGGACCGGATCAGTCGCAGGTGTACGCGAGAGTGGCCTCCCGGTACGGCGATCTGTGTGCCGCGTTGGAGCACCTGCTGTCGACAGACCTGGCGAGAGCCGCGGAGATGGCGGGAGCGCTCGGATTCTTCTGGGCGTGCTCGGGCCATCTGCGCGAGGCGGCGCACTACCTGGAGGAGTGCGTCAAGGTGGTCACCGGGCCCCCGGCCACCATGGCGAAGCTGTGCTGGGCCCTCGGCGTCGTACGGTGTCTGCGAGGCGAGTACGAGGCTGCGGTGCGACTGGCCGACAGCGCCTACGCGGAGGCGGTTCGAGCGGCCGAAGGGGCGCTGCTCGCGGACGCCTCTTACCTGCGGGGGCTGGTTCTGCTGTTGCGAGGCGAGCCCATGGGGGCTCTCGCCGTCGCGGACCAGGCGCTGTCGGATCCGCGGAGCGGCGCACCCGCGTCGGCGCGGTGCCGTCTTGTACGTGTCTTCGCGCTGACGGCGTCCGGATCCCTGTCGACGGCGCGCGCCGAGGCCGAGGAGTTGCGGGCCGACGCCGTCGCCGCAGGGGAGCATTGGACCCGCTCGTACACCGAGTACCAGCTGGCCCTCATCGCGCTGACCGACGAACGGCCGGCCGACGCCCTGGTGCATGCCAGATCCATGTTGCGGGACAAGCGTCTCATCGGTGACACGTTCGGGCTCGGCCTGGGGCTCGACCTGTTGGCCGCGGCTTTGACGGCTCTCGAGTGTGGCCGACAGGCGGCCACCGCATACGGTGCGGGGCAGGTGTTCTGGGAGATGGTCGGTCACCCCCAGCGCGGCACGCCCGAGCTCAAGCCCCTGCGGCAGCACGCGGAGCACACCGCGCGGCTTCAGATCGGTGACGGCGCGTACGAGGACGCCTACGTTCTCGCCCAACTCACCGACCCGTTCGTGACGCTGGAATCGATTCTCGCCGTCGACTGAACGCCGGGCGAGGCGGACCGCGGCGGGACGGCACGGGCAGCCGGCCGAGTCCTGCGCCGGTCGCGCGCTGGTGCGCCTGATGCGGCCCGCCTTCTCCAGGCGGTCGAGCCGACGGAGGGTACGGCCCTGCCGCGCCGTACCGGCGCGCGGCACGGGACAGATCGGTCTGCGGATCGCGAACCCTCCATACCCGCAGCAACCCGGGCTGCGTGACCAGGCAACTGCATCCGCCGAGGGACAGCGTCTCGAAGCTATTCGGGAGGGCCGGGCCGTCCGTGGGCCGGCTCGGCGGCCGCCGACTCCCGGGCCGGGCTGGAAGGAGGAGGCCATGGCCTCGAACGAAGCGGGATCACTCCCCCGGCTCCACGCTTACCTGAGCTATGCGGACGCCGAAGCGGGCCTTGCCTGGCTGTCGTCCGTCGGGTTCGCACAGGTGGCGCGCCAGACCGCCGCCGACGGCTCCGTGATCCACGCGGAGGTACGGCTGGGGGACGCCGTCGTCATGGTCGCGAGCGCGGACGCGCCCTCTGCCCGACCTGCTCTCCACGGGATCAGCACAGGGAGCGGCCTCTACCTCTGGTTCTCCGCCGAGCCAGCGGTCGACGACTGGTATGAGAGAGCAGTCGCCGCCGGTGCCGTCGGCGTGATCGAGCCCGAGGACACGGGTTGGGGATCTCGGCGCGCCCGTGTCCTGGATCCGGAGGGGTACGAGTGGAGTGCGGGCACCTACGGGCCGGGCTGAGCGAGCCGAGTCGGGTGCCGGCGACGAGGGCGTGTCATGAGCCGACGGATCCAGGGGCACCAGCGACATCGCGGCCGCCGAGCGCTCGGGCCACTTCCTCGGGCCTCCTGATGCCCCCTCCGCGATCAGCACCACGAGGCGAGCGCCGGCCGGATGAAGAGGACACGAGAGCGGAGTCGGTCCCCTCGGCTGTGGGGCATGGAGCCGAAGAGGGCCTCGCGGCGTCCGGCCCCGGCCGGGACCGCCGTGAGGCCCTCTTCGTACGCGGAGATGTCCGCCAGGAGCCGACGCCGAACCGACGCAGGGCGACGGCCAGACCCACGTCGGTGGCGAGGAGGTCGTCAGGGACCGGGGCCATCAGCGACGACAGCGGTGCTGGGGAGGCCCTGGCTACCGCACCACGGCCGTCGCCCGCGAACCCGACGTGACGTCGACGAGGAATCGCAGCTCCAGTGGCCTCCGTACGAGTCCTAGCTGATTCGGTGACAGACCCCGGCCCGCTGGGCTCCATTGATCAGCTGGACCGAGCAGACCTTGCCCTTCCGCATGTGCTTGCGCGGATGGATCTCGAAGCCGTCACCCCAACTGCAACCGTGGCGCCCCTGTCGGGTCTCCTGGTGGTACAGACTGCCAGCCGTGTCGTAGAACCGGATCGCGCCCTTGGCGCCACAGGTGAACTCCGACAGGGGCGATCCGAAGCCGACCTTGTCGACGTACGTGCCGCTCCCGCTGACGGACGCGCACAGCACCCGTACGGGTGGCAACGGCCAGGGGTCGCATCCGTGGGCTGAGGCCTGCGCCGACGTGGGTGCGGCGATCAGCCCCAACGAGATCAACGCGGTCGAGGTCACCAGCGTCACCCAACGCCGTAAGCGGCTCGAGGAATTCACCAGGGCTCCGATCTGTGTCCGGCGCCTCCGCCCTGCGGCGAACAGCGAGTTGGCGGCCTCACTATGACCAGAGGACCGCAAGGCCGACAAGCCTTGACACTGTGGGAACATCTGCGCGAACCAGAACGATCCGAAGAACAACGCGCCGCCAGGTCTCAAGCCAAAGCCCCCTGCCCGCAGTGCGGCCGGGCTGGGCACGGGTCAGCGAAGGATCTGCACCGCGTAGAGCACGCCGATCACCGTCGCGAGGGTGCCGAGCAGGAGCCGCAAGGCCGTTTCGGGCAGGTGCGGCTGAAGACGTGCACCGAGGTACCCGCCCAGGAGGCCACCCGCACCACAGGCAAGGCCCAGCAGCCAGTCAGGTGCAACATCGCCACCAGCGGCGAACGAGAGCAACGCATAGGCCGCCGCGCCGACGACGGACGTTACGAATGTGGCGGCCAGCGCAGCGGGCGCGACTGAGGCGACAGGCACTCCTCGGCCAACGAGGACCGGGCCGATCAGGGAGCCGCCCCCGATCCCGTAGATGCCTCCGGCGACACCGACCGCCAGGGCCAGCGTGGTCGTCGCACGGGGTGATGGCTGGTCACGGGTGCGCGGCGGCGCCGGGCGAGCGGTCCGCAGCAACAGCCACAGCCCGAGTGGCAGCAGCAGTGCGGCGATGAGGAGGCGGAAGATCCGCGGGCCGGGAACGGCGAACACACGGATCACGGCACCCACGACGACGCCGGGAACGGTGCCCGCGATGAGCAACCGAGTCAGCGGTCCGCCGAGCCGCCCGGCCCGCCAGTAGCGCAGGAGGGCGCCCGGGCCGGCCACGACGTTGTAGAGCAGGTTCGTGGGCGTCACAGCCGGGCTCGGCACGCCGAGCACACTGACCTGAACGGGCAGCAGGAACACCGCTCCGGACACGCCCACAGGCGCGGTCGCGACCGATATCAGAAGCCCGGAGGCGAAACCGAGCACACCCGTCGACCACTCCACGGCACCCCCCACCCTCCCGCCGACCGGGAACACCCGCCCCGGGCACTCCCGCTCTCTCGCACACCTGCACCGCCCTGATCCAACCCCCTCCAGGGACGGCGAACAACTGCCGCCCGACGCCGCTTCCCGCGCGACTTCGGTGAACTTGTCTGGGAGCGGGAGGGGTGACGGCCCCGGTGGCGTGCACCGGTGAGTGATCGTGCATGGTGGGCGCATGGCCAGTCGTGTGGAGAGGTACCTCGCCCATCTTGATCAGCTTTCCGGAGGAACGGAGCCCCGCTTCTTTCCCGTCGAGTCGACCAAGCAGGGGCTGCGGGGCGTGACGGAGATCGTGTACGACAACCTGCCGGACGGGCTTCTCACGGCGCTCACCTACGGGGTGTCGCTGGCGGAGCATCCGGATTGGCGACACGGCTCACCGGAGCTCTGCCTCAGCGTGAAGTCGACCAACGTGATCTGGGCCCACGCGGTGGGCTTCCTCGCCGAGCAACTCCGTGGCACCTGCCCCTTCAGCTACGGCAGCACCCTCGATTTCGGCGAGCGCATCGTGCCCGAGTCGGCGATGACGGCCTTCGTCGTGTTCGCACCGCTGGTCATCGAACGGGACGACTACCTGGGCATCGACGTCGGCATTCCGGGACACGAAGGCCACGACCTGATCAACATCCAGGGGATGTACCCCATCCACGAGGTCGAGCGGCAGTTCATCGACGAGCACGGGCTGGAACGCTTCTGGAAAAGCAACTGGGACCCCACCGACGTGCTCCGTCGCCCCGCGGTCTGATCCGCGAAGAGGAGGCGCCCGGCCCGACCCCTGCGGGTGGCGTCCTCGTCGGCACCGGCTCCACGTGGGGCGGCCACCTCGGGACCGGGAAGAGCCGGGGTGGCGCAACGGCCCACCGGACGATTACCGCATCCCAGCCCGCTGGGATGATCAGCCCATGTTGCGAACCGTTGAGATCACTGCCGAACTGACAGGGCTGGACGAAAGCGAGGAGTTCCACAACCTCCACTGGCAACCGAAGCTGGAATTGAGCCTGGACTGCTTCATATGTGAGCGCACGGGCCGCACCACATCCTTTGAGTACGGCCAGGAACACGCGAACTGTTCGGGAGACCAGAAGCACCCGCGACACCCGGCCGCGGCACGCATTTCAGGCTTCGACGTCACTCACGAAAAGGATCGACTGGCACTCCGGGCAGTCGTCGACTTCTGGTGGGCACCGTTCCACGACGCCAAGCGGGACACGCGATCGACCGCGATGACACGCTGGATCCGTCTGTACGCCGCATACCTCTGCCCCCAGTCCAGACAAGCCGGAACGTTCAGCACCCAGAGCAACCTTGTCTGTCCAGTGAGCCGAATCTGCACATGCGGGCAGCCACTCGGCACGATCTCCCACGCTCCCTCCCTTCGGCAATTGATCTGACCCTCAGGGTTTCCAGGAGTCACCGGCCGATTCACCGGATACGCGAGTCTGGCCACACGCAAGAGTCATGACGTGGAAAGACGTACGGCGAGGGCGGCGATGTCGTCGTCGAGACGGCCTCCGCTGTAGCGCAGGAGGTCACGGTGGAGAGCCGTGAGCAGGTCGCGGGGTGGCGTCGGGGGCTGCTTGCGCATCCAGGCCGCCAGCGGGAAGAACTCGCCGTCCCGGGCACGGGTCTCGGCGATCCCGTCGGTGTAGAGCAGCAGCAGGTCATCGGGGGCGATGTCGAAGGTGTCGACGTTGTAGTGATCGCCGATCAGCTCGGCGAGGCTGAGCAGGGGTGCGGGCGACGCGGGCTCGAGAATCCGCAGTCCGTCGCGGTTGAGGAGCAGTGGTGGGGGGTGTCCGCAGTTGAGGATGCCGATGCGTGCGCCGTCGTGGGGGATCTCGGCGAGAAGTGCGGTGGCGAAGCGCTCCATCGGGCCCTCGGGAGGAAAGGCGGCGTTGTAGCGGGTGCTGCTGGCGTCCAGCCTGCGGGCGATGTCGACCATGTCCCTCTCGTCGTAGGCCGCCTCCCGGAAGGCGTTGACGATGGCCGCGGCAGCCCCCACCGCCGGCAGGCCCTTGCCGCGCACGTCACCGATGAGCAGCCGCACCCCGTACGGCGTGTCGACCACCTCGTAGAAGTCTCCGCCGATCCGGGCCTCCGCCGCGGCCGCCAGGTACAGCGACTCGATCTCGACCCTCCCGAAGCGGCGCGGCATGGGACTCAGCACCACCTGCTGGGCGGCGTCGGCGACGAGCCGTACCTGGAACAGGGTGCGCTCCCGCTGGAGCCGAGCGTGGCTCCCGTACGCGGCCGCCACGGTGACCGCGACGATTCCCGAGGCCGTCCACCACGTCCCCAGGTCGGGGAAGACCAGACCGAGACCGATCATCAGGAGCAGGCAGACCGTCCCGAGCAGAACCGTGGGGAGGACCGGCCACATCGCGGCGGCCAGGGCCGGCGCCGCGGGGAGCAGGCGACTGAAGGCCATTTCCGGCGGAGTGGCATAGGCCAGGCTCGCGATCACGATGGTCAGGATGACCGGCGACAGCCGTACGAGCCTCCCCCGGCCGTAGCGCCGACGCAGCCGCGGCCGTCCAGACTCGATCACACTTCCCACAATATCCTGGCAATACGGTCACAGCGCAGTGACAAGCGGTACCGGACCGTCCACCACCGCGCCCCTCACATGCCCTCCCCACGCAGGCGGCGGCCGCGTATCCGGCGTAGTCGCTGATACGGCGCCCGTATCCGCGCGCGCCGGGACGCCGGGGCAGGGGCGGGCCGGAGCCGGGCGGGCGATCGGACGGGATACGCCCGGAGGTGTGTGCGGGATGCCCTGTGGGGGCTCATGACCGCTGCCGTTGGAGTCCGGCAGCCGGACGGCCGCCCTGGGCGGGCCACCGGGGGTGCGCTGATGGCGGCCTGTGCGCCGGAGTCGGGTCGCGCCACGCCGTGTGGACGCTCCCCCTCGCGCTGCGACCGGACGCCTGCGATCCGGCCCTCGGCCGGGCTATGAGCAGGACAACGGATGCCGTGGCCTGCAAACTCGTATAAAGGGGCACTGCCCGGCAGCACCGGTCACCCTGTGAGGTTGTGTCGTGCACGATGTGCCGTCGTGGCTCTGGATCGTCTTCGCCGCCACCGTGTTGGTCTCGCTGGCGGTCGATCTGCTGGCCCACCGCCAGGCGCACGTCATCGGTTTCCGCGAGGCGGCCGCCTGGAGCGCGGTGTGGATCAGTCTCGCCATCGTCTTCGGCGCCGTGGTGTTCCTCGTCGTCGGCACACAGGCCGGAGTCGAGTACACGACCGCATGGCTGCTGGAGAAGAGCCTGTCGGTCGACAATCTCTTCGTCTTCGCCCTGATCTTCGGCTACTTCCGCGTCCCCCGCGCCTACCAGCACCGCGTCCTGTTCCTCGGCGTGCTGGGCGCCCTCGTCTTCCGGGGCATCTTCCTGGCCGCCGGCGTCGCCGTCGTCAGCCGCTTCACCGCCGTGCTCTACGTGTTCGCCGCGATCCTCTTCTACAGCACGTACAAGATCCTCAAGGAAGAAGAAGGCAGCTTCGACCCCGGCCGCAGCATCGCCGTACGCCTCCTGCGCACCATCATCCCGGTACGCGACGACTACGCCGGAACGAAATTCTTCGTCAAAGAGGCCGGCAAACGCGTGGCGACCCCACTCCTCGCGGTAGTCGCCGCCATCGAGGCAGCCGACCTCGTATTCGCCGTCGACAGCGTCCCAGCCGTTCTCGCCGTCAGCAACGACACCTTCATCGTCTACACCAGCAACGCCTTCGCGATCCTCGGCCTACGAGCCCTCTACTTCATGCTCGCGGGCCTCCTCGACCGCTTCCACTACCTGAGCAAGGGCCTCGGCATCATCCTCGCCTTCATCGGCGTGAAACTCGTCCTCCAGGCCTCCCACGAGATCATCAGCTCCGACATTCCCGAAATCCCCTCACCTGTCAGCCTCGCCGTGATCGTCATCATCCTCACCATCTCCATCACGCTCAGCATCCTCCGCCCCCCAACGGATAAACCCTCACCCGAACCAGAGCCGGAACCGGAAACCGGCCCCGAAAAGGGACCCTGAACCGGCACGGGGAACCTCGAACGAAAAGGTCAAAACCGGGCAAATCTTGCTTAAAATGTGAGTATGTCCAGCGAGAAGCACGCCGCAGCATCGCAACCCGGTCGTGTCTGCCCGTCCTGCGGACACCCTGTGCCGACCACCATCGAACGCCACAAAACCATGGGCATCTACGCCCCCCTCTACAGCTCCGGGCCCTGCTCCAACACCTCCTGCTCCCGAAACCAACGGCAGCAGGACCGGGAGGAGAAGACCACCTCGGGCGCCGACAACCCGAGGGAGACAGACGTCTGACAGGGCAAGCCGGTACCACCAGACACACAGAACCGTCCGGTCACGCGATCGGATGTTTTCCCGCCGGCACTCCGGCCATGTCGCCGGTGCCGGTGATCTGGACGTAGCCACGCCGGCCCGTCCCTGCCTTCACGCGCGCCGTTCGTAGGGCGCGCCATTCGTGGGGAGCGCCATTCGTGGGGAGCGCTGGCTTCCGGTGCCACCTCGTCCCCGGCCTCAGCGCCGACGCCATCGGGCTTCACCTCGCCTCGCATGTGGCGTTTCCTCCCAGGCGATCGCGCGCGAGGCTTCCTCGCCGGCGAGTGCGCACACCTGCGGGCCGGTGCCGAGTGGGTACACCTGCGGGCCGGTGCCGAGTCGGCACATCTGCGAGCCGGTGCCGATGCGAGCCGGTGCCGAGTCGGCACATCTGCGAGCCGGTGCCGACCGGTCGACGTCGCCGTTCCGGTCACGGACCATACTGGTCGAGCCCCGATCACCCACTGGACGGTTCCATGGCCAAGAACAGCCCTTCCTCGATCCCTGCTCCGGACACCGCATGGCTCGCACGGGGGCGTCACCTCGGGCCCGAGCCCGAGCGGGACGTCCGACGCAACCTGCTCGCCCTCAAGGCGGCCGGAGTGATCGACGACTTCCTCGACCTCGACCCCGTCGAGGCGGCCCGCTCCACCGACATGTTCCCCCGGGACGAATCCGCCGACCCCGGCCCCACGGCCCGCCGCGTGTTCGAGGCACGCTGGCGCGCCTCCGGCAACGTCACCGTGCGCGCTCAACTGACCACCTACGAAGCCGAGTCCCGAGCCGTCGGCAACGACAGCGAGGTCGCCTGGGTCCTGGCCGCCGAGGCGGAGCGGGCGTGGGACGCGAGTTGGCCCTCACCCGCCACCATGTTCTGGCCCGACAGCGACCACATCGCCTGGGATCACGACAGGGTCGCCGGAGGGCGTCTGCGGAGCGCGAACCACCTCCCCAAGGACGACGGCGAGTTGCGGCGCCTCCTGCGCGACTGCACCCGGCAGAGCTGGTTCATCCATGTCGTGGTGCACGAGGCGATGACACCGGACACGCTCGGACGGCGGCCGGTCACCGCGTTCCTGCCACCGAGCCTCAGGCACCGGGTGATCGAACACCGGGCCACACCGGAGCAGGCGCTGATCGCCGATTTCGCGATGAAGCGCGAGCTGGGCGTGGGGCTACCGCGCGGCGGGGCCGTCGTCCTGCCCCTCACCCCGCAGGCCGAGGGGTACGACCCGGAACGCTTCACCGTGAACAACGTCTTCCTCGACGGCACGGAGCCGACCGCGCTCCTGCAGAAGATCACGGAGTTCGCCTCGCTGCCGCGCCCCTTGCCGGACGGCGCCGAACAGGCCCTGGTCCGATTGCGCCAGGGCTGGCACCTGCTCACCCCCGACGAGGAACTCGTCCATGCGCGAGCCATGGTCACCAGGTACGCCGAGGCGCTCAGGGCCATGACGGCGTCCTGCGACCTCTACCGCGAGGCTGCCGAGTCGGCACACGCCGCACTCGCGGAGGCCGGCAGCGGCCGCAGCACCGCCCAGGCACTCCCGCCGGCTACGGCCGAGCAGGACAGCTCGGCACTGAAGACCCTCACGAAGACGTTCTCCCTCTTCCGTCGACCTGATCGGTAGAGGCCGGGAACGGGACCACGGCGGGAGCCGTGAGGCCGTTCCTGCTCCGGCCACATCGCTGAGACGTTCGCGGTCCGGCCCCCGTGCCTACGTGCGGCGCGCCGCACGGGGGCCCCGCCCGGCCCCGCCCGGGGGGGGGCGCCCCCCGGCCGGGGGGGGGGGGGCGCGGGGGGGCGGGGCGGCGCAC
>NZ_JBEZNW010000064.1:0-30148 GCF_040653355.1 Streptomyces sp. NPDC047971
CCCCTCACAACCCGGCCCGCCCCCCCCCCCCCGGTGTAAATCCCCTCCCCCCCGCCGGGGGGCGCGCCCCCCCCCTCGCCGCCGCCCCGGGGCCCCGCGCCCCCCCCCCGGCGTCCGCGGTCCCCGTCACGGTTCCACGTCTGCGGGGGCAGGTCCCCACACACACTTCGTGGCCGCACCGCGCACACCCGGCGCAGGGCGGTTGGACAGGGAGAAACGACAAGGTGGCAGCACCGAAGAAGGGCCGAAGGCCGGCGGGGGGCCAGAGCAGGCCGGGGCGTGCCCTGGCTCTGATCCTGATCGCCATGGTCGCGCTCACGGGCGGGATGTTCTGGTCGGGTCACACCACTCCGCGCCTGGGCATCGACCTTGCGGGCGGTACGTCGATCACGCTCAAGGCGAAGGCCGAGCCCGGCAAGGAAGACGCCGTCAACGAGACCAACATGAACACCGCGGTCGGCATCATCGACCGCCGTGTCAACGGTCTGGGTGTCTCCGAGGCCGAGGTCCAGACGCAGGGCCGCGAGAACATCATCGTCAACATCCCCCGGGGTGTGAACGAGAAGCAGGCCCGCGAGCAGGTCGGCACGACCGCTCAGCTCTACTTCCGGCCGGTACTGGCCTGGGCCCCGAGCGGACCGGCTCCGACGCCGTCCGGCACGCCCACGCCGTCCGGGTCCGCGAAGCCGTCCGCCGGCTCCTCCGCGAGCCCGTCGGCCACGCCCGAGGCCGGGAAGAGCAGCACGTCGGCCACTCCCTCCGCAGGTGCCACCCAGGGCCGCGCCGTCAGCGAGGCCCTGAAGGCTCCCAGCCCCGGTGCCTCCGGCACCCCCACTCCGGGCGCCACGAAGTCCCCGGACCCCGCGGCGACGAACACGCCGCCCGCCGACGCGGACGCCGCGAAGCTGCAGCAGCAGTTCGCCGCGCTCGACTGCACGCCCAAGGCCGGACAGGCCGGAGGCGAGAAGGTCGTGCCCAACCCGGCCCGCACCGTCCCGCCCGAGAAGCCGACCGTGGCCTGCGGTGCCGAGGGTGACGCCAAGTACCTCCTCGGCCCGGCCGAGGTCGACGGCAAGGACGTCGACAACGCCAAGGGCGTCCTCGACCAGCAGCGCGGCATGTGGATCGTGAACATGGAGTTCACGGACGAGGGCGCCAAGAAGTTCTCGAAGATCACCACCAAGCTGTCGCAGCAGCAGGAGCCGCAGAACCAGTTCGCGATCGTGCTGGACGGCGAGGTCGTCTCGGCCCCGTCGGTGCGGTCGGCGCTGAGCGCCAACGCGGAGATCTCCGGCAGCTTCACCCAGCAGTCCGCCCAGGACCTCGGCAACATCCTGTCCTACGGCGCCCTGCCGCTCTCCTTCGACACCCAGAGCGTCGACACCGTGACGGCCGCCCTCGGTGGCGAGCAGCTGGAGGCCGGTCTGATCGCCGGTGCCATCGGTCTCGGACTCGTCGTCCTCTACCTGGTGGTCTACTACCGGGGCCTCTCCGTGATCGCCCTGCTCAGCCTCGGCGCCTCGGCCCTGCTCACGTACGTGATCATGTCCCTGCTCGGCCCGGCCATCGGCTTCGCGCTGAACCTGCCGGCCGTCTGTGGCGCCATCGTGGCCATCGGTATCACCGCCGACTCGTTCATCGTCTACTTCGAACGCGTCCGCGACGAGGTCCGCGAGGGCCGCACCCTGCGCCCGGCCGTCGAGCGCGCCTGGCCCCGTGCCCGGCGCACGATCCTGGTCTCCGACTTCGTGTCGTTCCTCGCCGCCGCGGTCCTCTTCATCGTCACCGTCGGCAAGGTCCAGGGCTTCGCGTTCACCCTCGGCCTGACCACCCTGCTCGACGTGGTCGTGGTGTTCTTCTTCACCAAGCCGCTGATGACGCTCTTCGCGCGCACCAAGTTCTTCGGCGAAGGCCACCCCTGGTCGGGGCTGGACCCGAAGCGCCTCGGCGCCAAGCCGCCGCTGCGCCGCTCCCGCCGTGTCTCCGCCCCCGTCGATCACCCGAAGGAGGCGTGAGATGGCGAAGAAGCGCGACAGTCTCGGCGCCCGGCTCAACCGCGGTGAGGTCGCCTACGACTTCATCGGCAACCGCAAGCTCTGGTACGGCCTGTCCATCCTGATCACCATCACGGCGATCGTGGCGCTGGCCGTCCGCGGCCTCAACATGGGCATCGAATTCCAGGGCGGCGCGGTCTTCACGACCCCGAAGTCCGAGGTCTCGGTCTCCCAGGCCCAGGAGTACGCGGAAGAGGCCTCCGGCCACGATGCCGTGGTCCAGAAGCTGGGCAGCGGCGCGCTGCGCATCCAGGTCGGCGGTCTCGACACCGAGCAGTCCGACAAGGTCCGCGCCGAGCTCTCCAAGGACCTGGGCATCGCCGAGAACAAGATCGCGGCGGAGCTGGTCGGCCCCAGCTGGGGTGAGCAGATCGCCAACAAGGCGTGGACCGGCCTCGGGGTCTTCATGATCCTCGTGGTGATCTATCTCGCCATCGCCTTCGAGTGGAGAATGGCGGTCGCGGCGCTCATCGCCCTGATCCACGACCTGACCATCACCGTCGGCATCTACTCACTGGTCGGCTTCGAGGTCACGGTCGGTACGGTCATCGGTCTGCTGACGATCCTCGGCTACTCGCTGTACGACACCGTCGTCGTCTTCGACTCCCTCAAGGAACAGACGAAGGACATCACCAAGCAGACCCGGTTCACCTACAGCGACCTGGCCAACCGCTCGATCAACGGCACGCTGGTCCGCTCGATCAACACCACGGTCGTCGCCCTGCTGCCGGTCGCCGGTCTGCTCTTCATCGGTGGCGGTGTCCTCGGCGCCGGCATGCTGAACGACATCTCGCTGTCGCTCTTCGTCGGCCTCGCCGCCGGCGCGTACTCCTCGATCTTCATCGCCACCCCGCTGGTCGCCGACCTCAAGGAGCGCGACCCGGCGATGAAGGCCCTCAAGAAGCGGGTGCTCGCCAAGCGGGCCGCTGCTGCCGCCAAGGGCGAGCCGCTCGACGACGGCGACGCCGACGTCGACGACGGCGCCGAGGGCTTCGAGGACGAGGACCGGACCGCCGTGGTGGGCCAGCGCGGCCGCCGCGGCAGGTCCTCGGAGCGCCACGGATGACCGACACGACGCAGGACACCACGGGTCTGCTCCTCAGCCGGATCCGCGACGTCCCCGACTACCCGAAGCCGGGCGTGCTGTTCAAGGACATCACCCCGCTTCTGGCGGACCCGGCGGCGTTCACCGCCCTGACCGACACCCTGGCCACGCTGTGCGTCACGCACGGCGCGACGAAGATCGTCGGACTGGAGGCGCGCGGCTTCATCCTCGCCGCACCGGTGGCCGTCCGCGCGGGCCTGGGCTTCATCCCGGTCCGCAAGGCCGGCAAGCTGCCCGGCGCCACGCTGAGCCAGGCGTACGAGCTGGAGTACGGCACCGCCGAGATCGAGGTGCACGCCGAGGACCTGGCCGCGGGCGACCGCGTCATGGTCATCGACGACGTCCTCGCCACCGGCGGCACCGCCGAGGCGTCGCTGGAGCTCATCCGGCGGGCCGGCGCCGAGGTCGCGGGCGTCGCGGTCCTCATGGAGCTCGGCTTCCTCGCCGGGCGTGCCCGCCTGGAGCCCGCGCTGCGCGGCGCCCCGCTGGAGGCGTTGATCACGGTCTGACACCGCGCCACGCGCGGTGAGGGGGCGCTCCGGGGAATCCCCGGGGCGCCCCCGCCGTTCTCCCGGTATGTCCCCGAACGGGACCTTCCGACGCGTGGTGCCCGTCTCACCCTCCGCACGCGTGAGCACGGCGGCTCCCGGATCGATACCATGGCCTTTCCGGGCCTGACCGGGGGACCCGGTACCTCCCCCAGACTCCGTCCGGGGGGACCCAGAGGAGCGCTCTTGCCAGACGAGGCCCAGCCACTCTCCGCCGCTAAGGCCGACCCGCAGGCCGAGAAGGCCGCGGTGGAACCCGCGCCGCCCAAGAACAGGCCCGCGGAGAGCAGGCCCACGCCCGTGTCCCCCGCCCCGGCCGCGAAGCCCGCGCCCGCCCCGGTGGCCCGCTCCGGCGGCTCGTCCAACCGTGTGCGCGCCCGCCTCGCCCGCCTCGGCGTCCAGCGCTCCTCCCCGTACAACCCGGTCCTCGAACCGCTGCTGCGCATCGTCCGGTCCAACGACCCGAAGATCGAGACCGCGACGCTCCGTCAGATCGAGCGCGCCTACCAGGTCGCGGAGCGCTGGCACCGCGGACAGAAGCGCAAGAGCGGCGACCCGTACATCACCCACCCGCTCGCTGTGACCACCATCCTCGCCGAGCTCGGCATGGACCCGGCGACGCTCATGGCCGGCCTGCTGCACGACACCGTCGAGGACACCGAGTACGGCCTCGACACCCTGCGGCGGGACTTCGGCGACCAGGTCGCGCTGCTCGTCGACGGCGTCACCAAGCTGGACAAGGTCAAGTTCGGCGAGGCCGCGCAGGCCGAGACCGTCCGCAAGATGGTCGTGGCCATGGCCAAGGACCCGCGCGTCCTGGTCATCAAGCTCGCCGACCGGCTGCACAACATGCGCACCATGCGCTACCTCAAGCGGGAGAAGCAGGAGAAGAAGGCCCGCGAGACCCTTGAGATCTACGCGCCCCTGGCCCACCGCCTGGGCATGAACACCATCAAGTGGGAGCTCGAGGACCTCGCCTTCGCGATCCTCTACCCCAAGATGTACGACGAGATCGTCCGGCTCGTCGCCGAGCGCGCGCCCAAGCGGGACGAGTACCTCGCCATAGTGACCGACGAGGTCCAGACCGACCTGCGCGCCGCCCGGATCAAGGCCACCGTCACCGGCCGGCCCAAGCACTACTACAGCGTCTACCAGAAGATGATCGTCCGCGGCCGTGACTTCGCGGAGATCTACGACCTGGTCGGCATCCGCGTCCTCGTGGACACCGTCCGCGACTGCTACGCGGCGCTCGGCACCGTCCACGCGCGATGGAACCCGGTCCCCGGCCGGTTCAAGGACTACATCGCGATGCCGAAGTTCAACATGTACCAGTCGCTGCACACGACGGTCATCGGCCCCAACGGCAAGCCCGTCGAGCTGCAGATCCGTACCTTCGACATGCACCGCCGGGCCGAGTACGGCATCGCCGCGCACTGGAAGTACAAGCAGGAGGCCGTCGCCGGAGCCTCCAAGGTGCGGACCGACGTACCGAAGAACACCGGCAAGGACGACCACCTCAACGACATGGCGTGGCTGCGCCAACTGCTCGACTGGCAGAAGGAGACCGAGGACCCGGGCGAGTTCCTGGAGTCGCTGCGCTTCGACCTGTCGCGCAACGAGGTCTTCGTCTTCACCCCCAAGGGCGACGTCATAGCGCTGCCCGCCGGCGCGACCCCGGTCGACTTCTCCTACGCCGTCCACACCGAGGTCGGCCACCGCACCATAGGCGCGCGGGTCAACGGTCGGCTCGTCCCGCTCGAATCGACCCTCGACAACGGCGACCTGGTCGAGGTCTTCACCTCCAAGGCCGCGGGCGCCGGGCCGTCCCGCGACTGGCTGGGCTTCGTCAAGTCCCCCCGGGCCCGCAACAAGATCCGCGCGTGGTTCTCCAAGGAGCGCCGAGAGGAGGCGATCGAGCAGGGCAAGGACGCCATCGCGCGGGCCATGCGCAAGCAGAACCTGCCGATCCAGCGCATCCTGACCGGCGACTCCCTCGTCACGCTCGCGCACGAGATGCGCTACAGCGACATCTCCTCGCTCTACGCGGCGATCGGCGAGGGCCATGTCACGGCCCAGTCCATCGTCCAGAAGCTGGTGCAGGCACTCGGCGGCGAGGAAGCGGCCAACGAGGACCTGGTCGAGACCGCCCCGCCCACGCGCGGCCGCGCCAAGCGCCGCTCCAGCGCCGACCCCGGTGTCGTCGTCAAGGGCGTCGAGGACGTCTGGGTCAAGCTGGCCCGGTGCTGCACGCCCGTACCCGGCGACCCGATCATCGGCTTCGTCACCCGGGGCAGTGGCGTATCGGTTCACCGGAGCGACTGCGTCAACGTCGACTCGCTCTCCCGTGAGCCCGAGCGGATCCTCGAGGTCGAGTGGGCGCCCACCCAGTCCTCGGTCTTCCTCGTGGCCATCCAGGTCGAGGCCCTCGACCGCTCCCGGCTGCTGTCGGACGTCACCCGGGTCCTGTCGGACCAGCACGTCAACATCCTGTCGGCGGCGGTCCAGACCTCCCGTGACCGGGTGGCCACCTCGCGCTTCACCTTCGAGATGGGCGACCCGAAGCACCTCGGACACGTCCTGAAGGCCGTCCGGGGCGTGGAGGGCGTCTACGACGTCTACCGCGTCACCTCGGCGCGGCGTCCGTAGCGGCGCGTACGAGAAGGGCCCCGGTACCGCGAGGTACCGGGGCCCTTCTCGTACGTACGCGGGATCAGCCGCCGAACTCCTCCAGGCCCTTCAGCGCCTGGTCCAGGAGCGCCTGACGACCCTCCAGCTCACGGCCCAGCTTGTCGGCCTTGGCGTCGTTGCCCGCCGCACGGGCCGCGTCGATCTGCTTCTGCAGCTTGTCGACGGCGTCCTGCAGCTGTCCGGTCAGACCCGCGGCACGCGCGCGTGCCTCCGGGTTGGTCCGGCGCCACTCCGACTCCTCGGCCTCCTGGAGCGCCCGCTCCACGGCGTGCATCCGGCCCTCGACCTTCGGCCGGGCGTCGCGCGGCACGTGGCCGATGGCCTCCCAGCGCTCGTTGAGGGAGCGGAAGGCCGCACGCGCCGCCTTCAGATCCGTCACCGGCACCAGCTTCTCGGCCTCGACCGCGAGCTCCTCCTTCAGCTTGAGGTTCTCGCCCTGCTCCGCGTCCCGCTCGGCGAAGATCTCACCGCGCGCCGCGAAGAACACGTCCTGGGCGCCGCGGAAGCGGTTCCACAGGTCGTCCTCGTGCTCGCGCTGGGCGCGGCCCGCCGCCTTCCACTCCGCCATCAGCTCGCGGTAGCGGGCGGCGGTGCCGCCCCAGTCCGTGGAGTTGGAGAGCGCCTCGGCCTCGGAGACCAGCTTCTCCTTGGCCTTGCGGGCATCCTCGCGCTGCGCGTCCAGCGAGGCGAAGTGCGCCTTGCGGCGCTTGGAGAACGCCGAGCGGGCATGCGAGAAGCGGTGCCACAGCTCGTCGTCCGACTTCCGGTCGAGCCGCGGCAGGCCCTTCCAGGTGTCCACGAGCGCGCGCAGCCGCTCACCGGCGGCCCGCCACTGCTCGCTCTGGGCCAGCTCCTCGGCCTCCTTGACCAGAGCCTCCTTGGCGCCCCGCGCCTCGTCGGTCTGCCTGGCCTTCTGGACCTTGCGCTCCTCGCGACGCGACTCCACCGTCCCGACCAGCTTGTCGAGACGAGCGGTCAGCGCGGCGAGGTCACCCACGGCGTGATGCTCGTCGACCTGCTGCCGGATGTGGTCGATCGCGGCGGTGGCGTCCTTCGCCGAGAGGTCGGTGGTCTTCACCCGCTTCTCGAGGAGGCCGATCTCGACAACCAAGCCCTCGTACTTGCGCTCGAAGTAGGCCAGTGCCTCCTCGGGAGTGCCGGCCTGCCACGATCCGACGACCTTCTCGCCCTCGGCAGTACGCACGTACACGGTGCCCGTCTCGTCGACGCGGCCCCACGGGTCGCTGCTCACAGCGCCTCCTCCACATGATGCCGCTGAGGGGGTTGTGCCCCCTGGGCATCGTCCACAGTTTCCCGGCGGGCCTCGCCCGCCCTCCACAACGCGGATACAGGACCGCGCTGCACAACGCCAATCTAGGCGAACGGCCGCCCGGCTGTCCGCACTCAGCGCGACCGAAATTCAACGGTCGCGCCGTGCCTCACTTCTTGGTGACCGTGGCCTTCTCGATGGTGACGGGCTTCTTGGGCGCGCCGTCCGTGGCACCACCGTCGACCCCGGCCTTCGCGACCTCCTGGACGGCCTTCAGACCCGCCGCGTCGATCTTCCCGAAGGGGGTGTAGCTCGGCGGCAGCTTCGTGTCCTTGTAGACGAGGAAGAACTGGCTGCCGCCCGTGCCCGGCTGGCCGGTGTTGGCCATCGCCACCGTTCCGGCGGGGAAGGTCACGGAACCGTCCGCGCCGGCCTTGCCGAGCGAGTCCAGGTTCTCGTCCGGAATGGTGTAGCCGGGGCCACCGGTGCCGTCGCCCTTCGGGTCGCCGCACTGGAGGACGAAGATGCCGTCGGTGGTGAGCCGGTGGCACTTCGTCCCGTCGAAGTACTTCTTGTCGGCCAGATGCTTGAAGGAGTTCACCGTCCGAGGGGTCTTCGCCGCGTCCATGGCGATGGAGACGTCACCCTCGTTCGTCTTCAGGGCCATCGTGTACGTGGCCTTCTTGTCGACGGTCAGCGCGGGCTCCGGCGTCGTGGACTCGCTCGCGGTGGGCGTCGGGGTGGTGCCCGCCGCGCCGTCGTCGGAGCCCTTCGAGCCGCCGTCGGTCAGCGTCACCGAGGCGTACACCGCGCCACCCGCGGCCAGCACGACGGCCAGCGAGGCGGCGATGACGGTGTTCCGGCGCCTGGCCTTCAGCCGCGCCTCCTGCCGCCGCTCCTGCTGCCGCGCGTACTTCTCCCTGGCGAGCTGCCGCCGCCGCTGATCGCTGCTGACCACCGGGTCTGCTCCTTGTCGCTCGTGCGTTCCTGTCCTGGCCGGGTGTGCCCGTACCGTATACGGATTGGCTGTGGAATACGCAGCGCCAGTAAGCTCTGATCTGCCGTTTCCGCTCCGCCGCACCTCATGCCGGACGACATTTAAGGACGATCGTGCTGATTGCCGGGTTCCCCGCCGGGGCCTGGGGGACCAACTGCTACCTGGTCGCCCCCGCCGCAGGCGAGGAGTGCGTGATCATCGACCCGGGCCACCAGGCCGCCCAGGGAGTCGAGGAGACGCTCAAGAAGCATCGGCTCAAGCCCGTCGCGGTGGTCCTCACCCATGGCCACATCGACCACGTCGCCTCCGTCGTCCCGGTCTGCGGCGCCCATGACGTACCCGCGTGGATCCACCCCGCCGACCGGTACATGATGAGCGACCCGGAGAAGGCCCTCGGCCGCTCCATCGGGATGCCGCTCATGGGCGAGCTGACCGTGGGCGAGCCGGACGACGTGCACGAGCTCACCGACGGCGCGAAGCTGGACCTCGCCGGGCTGGAGTTCTCCGTCGCCCACGCGCCCGGTCATACCAAGGGGTCGGTGACCTTCCAGATGCCGCAGACCACGGAGATCCCCTCCGTGTTCTTCTCGGGCGATCTGCTCTTCGCCGGCTCCATCGGACGCACCGACCTGCCCGGCGGTGACATGGACGAGATGCTCGAATCGCTGGCCCGCGTGTGCCTGCCCCTCGACAACTCGACCGTGGTGCTGTCGGGGCACGGTCCCCAGACGACCATCGGCCAGGAGCGCGCCACCAACCCGTACCTGCGGGACGTGGCCGCCGGCCTCGGGAGCACGAAGGCTCCCCGACGAGGAATGTGACGAGACTTTCGTGAGCACCTTTCAGGCCCCCAAGGGCACGTACGACCTGATCCCGCCCCGCTCCGCCACCTTCCTGGCGGTCCGGGACGCGATCTCCACGCCGGTGAAGAACGCCGGATACGGCTACATCGAGACGCCCGGTTTCGAGAACGTCGAGCTCTTCTCGCGCGGTGTCGGCGAGTCCACCGACATCGTGACCAAGGAGATGTACACCCTCACGACGAAGGGCAACGACTACCTCGCCCTGCGTCCGGAGGGCACGGCGTCCGTCCTGCGCGCGGCGCTCCAGGCCAACCTGCACAAGCAGGGCAACCTGCCGGTGAAGCTCTGGTACTCGGGCTCGTACTACCGCTACGAGCGGCAGCAGGCGGGCCGCTACCGCCACTTCTCCCAGGTCGGCGCCGAGGCGATCGGCGCCGAGGACCCGGCGCTGGACGCCGAGCTGATCATCCTCGCCGACCAGGCGTACCGCACGCTGGGGCTGCGGAACTTCCGCATCCTGCTGAACTCGCTCGGGGACAAGGAGTGCCGTCCCGTCTACCGGGAGGCGCTGCAGACCTTCCTGCGCGGCCTCGACCTCGACGAGGAGACCCTGCGCCGGGCCGAGATCAACCCGCTGCGCGTCCTCGACGACAAGCGCGCGGACGTCCAGAAGCAGCTGGTCGGCGCCCCGGTGCTGACCGACTACCTGTGCGACGCGTGCAAGACGTACCACGCCGAGGTGCGCGAGCTGCTCACGGCGGCCGGGGTGGCCTTCGAGGACGACGTGAAGCTGGTGCGCGGGCTCGACTACTACACCCGTACGACCTTCGAGTTCGTCCACGGCGGCCTCGGCTCGCAGTCCGCGGTCGGCGGTGGCGGACGGTACGACGGCCTCTCCGAGATGATCGGCGGCCCGGCGCTGCCGTCGGTCGGCTGGGCGCTCGGAGTGGACCGTACGGTGCTGGCCCTGGAGGCCGAGGGCATCGAGCTCGACGTGCCCTCCGCGACCAGTGTCTTCGCGGTCCCGCTCGGCGAGGAGGCGCGCCGGGTGCTGTTCGGCAAGATCACCGAGCTCCGCAAGGCGGGGGTCGCGGCCGACTTCTCCTACGGGGGGAAGGGCCTCAAGGGCGCGATGAAGGACGCCAACCGCTCCGGCGCCCGGTACGCCGTCGTCGCCGGTGAGCGCGATCTGGCCGAGGGCGTCGTCCAGCTGAAGGACATGGAGTCCGGCGAGCAGGAGCCGGTCGCGCTCGACGCGCTGGTCGAAGCCGTCCGGGCGAAGCTGGCCTGACCCGAGGCGTCGTGACGACCGGGGCCCGACCGCCGCGCGCGGCCGGGCCCCGGTCGTCCTTATGTCCACCGAACGGTGGAGCGAGGCGCTCGTGCGGCAGAATGGCCCTGGCCACAAGCCCGCGAGTGATGGATCGGGGATATGACAGACGCAGCGGTTGACGACGCGACGCGCGGCACGATCGGCGCGAGCCGCGCCCTGGCCTGGCTGCTGGTGATCACCGGTGCCGCGGGCCTGCTCGCCGCCTGGGTCATCACGATCGACAAGTTCAAGCTCCTCGAGGACCCGAACTTCACCCCCGGCTGCAGCCTCAACCCGATCGTCTCCTGCGGCAACATCATGAAGAGCGAGCAGGCGTCGGTGTTCGGCTTCCCGAACCCGATGCTCGGCCTCGTCACGTACGCGATGGTGATCGCCATCGGCGTCGGGCTCCTCGCGGGCGCCCGCTACCGCCGCTGGTACTGGCTCGGACTGAACGCGGGCACGCTGTTCGGCGTCGGCTTCTGCACCTGGCTGATGTACCAGTCGCTGTACGAGATCAACGCGCTCTGCCTGTGGTGCTGCCTGGCCTGGGCCGCCACGATCGTCATGTTCTGGTACGTGACCTCGCACAACGTCCGCAAGGGCGTCATTCCCGCCCCACGGGGTCTGCGGACCTTCTTCGACGAGTTCACCTGGGTCCTGCCCGTCCTGCACATCGGGATCATCGGGATGCTGATCCTGACGCGCTGGTGGGACTTCTGGACCTCCTGACCGGCCGGGCGGGACTGTCGGTGGCGTGACCTAGGCTTCATGACGTGGAGCCCGACCTCTTTACCGCAGCCGCCGAAGAACGCCAGGAGAAGGACCCGTCCGCCAGCCCCCTGGCCGTACGGATGCGCCCGCGCACTCTCGACGAAGTCCTCGGCCAGCAGCACCTGCTCAAGCCGGGATCTCCCCTGCGGCGGCTGGTGGGGGAGGGCGGCTCGGGCCCCGCGGGCGCCTCGTCCGTGATCCTCTGGGGACCGCCCGGCATCGGGAAGACCACCCTCGCGTACGTCGTCTCCAAGGCGACCAACAAGCGTTTCGTGGAGCTCTCGGCGATCACCGCCGGTGTCAAGGAGGTCCGCGCGGTGATCGAGGGGGCCCGGCGGGCGGCCGGCGGCTTCGGCAAGGAGACCGTCCTCTTCCTCGACGAGATCCACCGCTTCTCCAAGGCCCAGCAGGACTCGCTGCTCCCCGCCGTGGAGAACCGCTGGGTGACGCTGATCGCGGCGACCACCGAGAACCCGTACTTCTCCGTGATCTCCCCCCTGCTCTCCCGCTCCCTGCTGCTCACGCTGGAGCCGCTCACCGACGACGATCTGCGGGATCTGCTGAAGCGGGCGCTCACCGAGGACCGCGGGCTGGGCGGGGCCGTCACGCTGCCCGAGGACGCCGAGGCCCATCTGCTGCGGATCGCCGGCGGTGACGCGCGGCGCGCGCTGACCGCCCTGGAGGCGGCCGCGGGCTCCGCCATCGACAAGGGCGAGCCGGAGATCACCCTCCAGACGGTCGAGGAGACCGTCGACCGGGCCGCGGTGACGTACGACCGGGACGGGGACCAGCACTACGACGTGGCGAGCGCGCTCATCAAGTCCATCCGGGGCTCGGACGTGGACGCGGCGCTGCACTATCTGGCCCGGATGATCGAGGCGGGGGAGGACCCCCGGTTCATCGCCCGCCGGCTGATGATCTCGGCCAGCGAGGACATCGGCCTGGCTGACCCGACGGCGCTGCCGACGGCCGTCGCGGCCGCACAGGCGGTCGCCATGATCGGTTTCCCCGAGGCGGCGCTGACGCTGAGCCACGCCACGATCGCCCTGGCCCTGGCCCCGAAGTCGAACGCGGCGACGAACGCGATCTTCGCGGCCCAGGCGGACGTGCGGAACGGCCTGGCGGGCCCGGTCCCGGCGCATCTGCGGGACGGCCACTACAAGGGCGCGGCCAAGCTGGGCCATGCCCAGGGGTACGTCTACCCGCACGACGTCCCGGGCGGAATCGCGGCCCAGCAGTACGCACCGGACGCGGTCCACGGCAGGCGCTACTACGAACCGACCCGCTACGGCGCGGAGGCGCGGTACGCGGACGTGGTGGAGAAGGTACGGGAGAGGCTGCGGGGCGACGGCTGAGGCGCGCCCCGGGTGCCGCGTCCGTACCCGGCCCTCACGCGTGGGCCGCGTCGAAGAGCCGGTGCAGCTCGCGACGCAGACCGCTGACGTCCCGTACCGGCTCGGGAAAGTCGAAGCGCGCGTCGAAGCAGTGGTGGGGACCCGCGCTGAAGCGGATCCGCAGCCCGAAGCGGTCGAGCGCCAGCGGTGCCACGTCCCGCCTCGGCACCAGGCCCGCCGAGCGCTCGCCGAGCAGGCTGCTCAGCTCGCGGACCTGCTCCCCGTGCGCCGCGTGCAGATGCTGCAGCAGCTCGGTCTCGTGGGTGTGCAGGGGATCGGGGGAGGCCGCGGCGAAGTCGTCCGGCTCGACCTCCGCCGCGCCCCACAGGTCGTCCACGCTGATCTCGCCGACCTCCAGGCGCAGCATCATCAGCCCCGGCTCCGCGACACCGGGCACGCAGGTGAGCCAGCCGGAGACCCAGGCGCGGCCGCGGATACGGTGGGGGACGGAGACGGGCGCGACGTCGGTGAGCTCCAAGACGACCGGCAGCTCGTCGTCCTGGGCGTGCGTGGCGGCCCGTACGGGCGGCGCGTCCGCCGGGTAGAGCAGGAAGATCTCGCCGTCGCGACCGACCGTGCGGGCCTCCGGGGACAGCTGCTCCGGCCGGGCTGCCTCGGTGCCGGGGATCAGCAGCACCGCGGAGCATGTACTCTGTACGAGAGTTCGTGTGCGCTCGGCTGCTGACGGCATCCGTGCGATTTCAAGCCCGCTGGGACGCGGCTGACCATGAGCTGATCGGACCTCCGTCACATCGACGCTCTCCGCGGACGCGGAAGAAGTGTCGCTCTTTGTGCTGCTGTCTGTGATGCGCGTGGTGTTCCCAGGGCGAGACATGCGATCTCCTTGAGTAAGGTGAGCCTAACCTAACCTACAACGGAGGTCTGGAGAACGTGCCTAACCAGTCGCGTCCCAAGGTCAAGAAGTCTCGCGCGCTCGGTATCGCGCTGACGCCGAAGGCTGTCAAGTACTTCGAAGCGCGCCCGTACCCGCCGGGTGAGCACGGCCGTGGTCGCAAGCAGAACTCGGACTACAAGGTCCGTCTGCTCGAGAAGCAGCGCCTGCGCGCTCAGTACGACATCAGCGAGCGCCAGATGGCGCGCGCCTACGACCGTGCCAAGAAGGCCGAGGGCAAGACGGGCGAGGCGCTGGTCGTCGAGCTCGAGCGTCGCCTCGACGCCCTGGTCCTGCGTTCGGGCATCGCCCGCACCATCTACCAGGCCCGCCAGATGGTCGTGCACGGCCACATCCAGGTCAACGGTGGCAAGGTCGACAAGCCGTCCTTCCGTGTCCGTCCCGACGACGTCGTGATGGTCCGCGAGCGCTCCCGCGAGAAGCCCCTGTTCCAGGTGGCCCGCGAGGGTGGCTTCGCCGCCGACGGTGAGACCCCGCGCTACCTGCAGGTCAACCTGAAGGCCCTGGCCTTCCGCCTCGACCGCGACCCGAACCGCAAGGAAATCCCGGTCATCTGCGACGAGCAGCTGGTCGTCGAGTACTACGCCCGCTGATCAGGCTGCCGTAGTACCACCCCCGCGGTGCTCAGCCCGCCGCTTCCCCACCCTCACCGGTGGGGGAGTCGGCGGGCTTCCGCGTGTCCGGCACCTGCCGTACGGAACGGGCGGGGCGCCCGCGGACCCGTGATGCGAGTGGCCGGATCTCGACGCTCACTGAGCGCCCGGTCCACCGCCGCGTCCAACGAGAGGCGCCGACCCTCCCGCACCGACGCCCCGTAGAGCTCCGCGCCCAGCACCTCGCCGGCCTGCCGCTCGCACAGCGTCCGCGCCCCGTTGAAGTAACCGGAGCCGAACAGCTGCAGACCCACCGAGTCCCACACCGGCAGCGCCGCACCCTGCAGCACCGCCGCCTCCGCCGGATCACCCTCGCTCGCCGTCACCAGCGCGAGCAGCTCGATCCCCAGCACCAGACCCACCAGATCGTGGAACGTGTGGTTGATGGTCACGCACTCCGAGAGCAGCTTCCGCGCCTCCCCGTGATCGCCCCCGCACCACGCCGCGTACGCCAGCACATAGAGCGCGTACGCCTTGGTCCAGCGCTCGCCGCGCTCCTCGCAGACCTCCCGCACCTCCGCGCAGAGCGCGACCGCCCCCTCCAGATCCCCCTGGAAGACCCGGGCCATCGCCAGCTCGACCTGCCCCATCAGCACATTGCTGTTCAGCTCCCCGAGCTCCCGGTACGCCTCCAGCGCACTGCCGATCAGCTCCTCCGCACGGGGCATGTCGTCGGAGAGCAGGGCCAGACAGCCCATCCGGTGCGTCGCGTACGCCTCCGCCACCGCGTTCCCGACGGAACGGGCCCGCTCGCCGCACTCGTGGAGCGCCGCGACCGCGGCCGTGCTGTCCCCCTGCAGGATCGCCACGTAGCCCAGCACCCACAGCGCCTTGAGCCGGGCGTCCTCGTGCTCCGAGCCGAGCGCCAGCGCCCGGTCCAGCCAGTGCCGGCCCTCCGCGAGCCGCCCGCACCCCGCCCAGTAGAACCAGAGCGTGCCGGCGAGATGCTGCGCCAGATGCGCCTCGTCCGGCTCCTCCAGACAGAGCTCCATGGCCGCGCGCAGATTCGCCAGCGCGGCGTCCGTGCACGCCGCGACCTCCGCCTGACGCGGGCTGAACCACTCCAGCTCGCACCACGTGGCCAGACCCATGTACCAGTCGCGGTGCCGACGCCGCATCCGCTCCGTGTCGCCGAGCGCCGCCAGCCACTCCGCCCCGTACGCGGACACCGTGTCCAGGATCCGGTAGCGCGGCCCCGCGGCGGTGTCCTCCCGCGCGACGAGCGACTGCGCCAGCAGCCCTCCGAGCGCGTCGAGGACCTCGTCGGCCGGCAGGCCCGGGCCGCCGCACACGTACTCCACCGCCTCCAGGTCGAAGGGCCCGGCGAAGACGGAGAGCCGCGCCCACAGCAGCCGCTCCTCGGGCGTGCAGAGTTCGTGGCTCCAGCCGATCGCGGTCCGCAGGGTCTGGTGGCGCGGCAGCCCGCCGCGTGCCCCGCCCGTCAGCAGCCGGAACCGGTCGTCGAGCCGGTGCAGCACCTGCTCCACCGTGAGCAGCGGCATCCGGGCCGCCGCCAGCTCCAGGGCCAACGGAATCCCGTCGAGCCTGCGGCACAGCTCGTGCACGACGGCAGGGTCGCGGCCGTCCGGTCCGCCGGGCGCCCCGGCGGCCCGCGCCCGCTCCTCGAACAGGCCCGCCCCGTCCGTCTCGTCCATCGGCGCCAGGGTGAAGACCACCTCGCCGTCCACCCGCAGCGGACGGCGGCCCATCGCGAGCACGGTCAGGCCGGGGGAGTGCCGCAGCAGCTCCCGCACGAGGTCGGCGCTCTCCGCCAGGAGATGCTCGAAGCCGTCCAGGACCAGCAGGGTCCGGCGCTCCACGAGGTGCTCGGTCAGGATCTCGCGCGGGGTCCGCAGGGTGTGGTCGGTCAGCTCCAGCGCCTCGACCAGGGCGAGGGCCACCAGATCCGGGTCGCGCAGCACCGAGAGGTCGGCGAGCCACACACCGTCGACATGGCGATTCCGCGTCGTCGAGGCGACCTTGAGGCCGAGCCGCGTCTTGCCGACACCGCCCACCCCGACGACCGTGACCAGACGGGATTCGCCCAGGAGCCGGGTCAGCTCGGCCCGCTCGTCGGCCCGACCGACGAACCGGTTCAGCTCCGCGGGGAGGTTGCTCCTTCGCATGGGACACGGAGCGTACCCATCCGCACGCACTCCGTACAATCGGATCGACCGAGTCCCCTCGCGGGAGCCGCGAGACGGGCCCTAATCCGGTACGGGGAGAGAGCCCGGGCGCGATAGGGTCGGAGGACGACTTTTGGCAAGGGCCCAACGACGAACAGGGAGCGGTGCGGAGTGACCGGTGGAGAGGTTGCCGGGATTCTGGTGGCCGTGTTCTGGGCGATCCTCGTCTCCTTCCTCGCCGTGGTGCTGGTGAGGCTGGCGCAGACGCTCAGGGCGACCACCAAGCTGGTGGCGGACGTGACCGAGCAGGCCGTCCCGCTGCTGAGCGACGCCTCCGTCGCCGTGCGGTCGGCGCAGACCCAGCTCGACCGGGTCGACGCCATCGCCTCGGACGTCCAGGAGGTCACCTCCAACGCCTCGGCGCTCTCCTCCACCGTCGCCTCGACCTTCGGCGGCCCGCTCGTCAAGGTCGCGGCCTTCGGCTACGGGGTGCGCAAGGCCCTGGGCCGCGGCCGTGACGAGGCGCCGCCGGCGTCCTCGCGACGAACCGTCGTCGTCGGCCGGACCGTGCCGGCCGCGCGACGCCGGAAGCAGAAGGGCTGACGCGCGATGTTCCGCCGTACGTTCTGGTTCACCGCGGGCGCGGCCGCCGGCGTCTGGGCCACCACCAAGGTCAACCGGAAGCTCAAGCAGCTGACCCCGGAGAGCCTCGCCGCCCAGGCGGCGAACAAGGCGATCGAGACCGGCCACCGCCTCAAGGACTTCGCTCTCGACGTCAGGGCGGGCATGGTCCAGCGCGAGGCCGAACTGGGCGAGGCCCTCGGCCTGGAGGCGTCCGCGGACGCCCCGGCCGAGCGCGAGCTCCCCGGGCCGCGCCGCGGCGCCGCGCTCGACGCCGCCCCGAACACCACCACCACGTATTCGTACCGAACGATTTCGTACAACCGGAATGAGGACCACTGATGGAGTCGGCTGAAATCCGCCGCCGCTGGCTGAGCTTCTTCGAGGAGCGCGGGCACACCGTCGTGCCTTCGGCGTCGCTCATCGCGGACGACCCGACTCTGCTTCTGGTCCCCGCGGGCATGGTGCCCTTCAAGCCGTACTTCCTCGGCGAGGTGAAGCCGCCGTTCTCGCGCGCCTCCAGCGTGCAGAAGTGCGTGCGTACGCCCGACATCGAAGAGGTCGGCAAGACCACCCGCCACGGCACGTTCTTCCAGATGTGCGGCAACTTCTCCTTCGGCGACTACTTCAAGGAAGGCGCCATCAAGCTCGCCTGGGAGCTGCTGACCACCTCGGTGGAGCACGGCGGCTACGGGCTCGAGCCGGAGAAGCTCTGGATCACGGTCTACCAGGAGGACGACGAGGCCGAGCAGATCTGGCGCGACGTCGTCGGCGTCCCGGCCGAGCGCATCCAGCGCCTCGGCAAGAAGGACAACTACTGGTCGATGGGAGTCCCCGGCCCCTGCGGACCCTGCTCCGAGATCAACTACGACCGCGGCCCCGAGTTCGGCGTCGAGGGCGGCCCGGCCGTCAACGACGAGCGGTACGTGGAGATCTGGAACCTGGTCTTCATGCAGTACGAGCGCGGCGAGGGCTCCGGCAAGGAGGACTTCCCGATCCTCGGCGAGCTGCCGTCCAAGAACATCGACACCGGTCTCGGTCTCGAGCGCCTGGCGATGATCCTCCAGGGCGTGCAGAACATGTACGAGACCGACACCCTGCAGGTCGTCATCGACAAGGCCACCGCGCTCACCGGTGTCGCCTACGGCAAGGCCAACGAGAGCGACGTCTCGCTGCGCGTCGTGGCCGACCACATGCGGACCTCCGTGATGCTCATCGGTGACGGTGTCACCCCGGGCAACGAGGGCCGCGGATACGTGCTGCGCCGCATCATGCGCCGCGCCGTCCGGAACATGCGCCTGCTCGGCGCCACCGGACCCGTCGTCGGCGAGCTCGTGGACACCGTGATCAACACGATGGGCGAGCAGTACCCCGAGCTGGTCACCGACCGCAAGCGGATCGAGACCGTCGCCCTCGCCGAGGAGACCGCCTTCCTCAAGGCCCTCAAGGGCGGCACCAACATCCTCGACACCGCCGTCACCGAGACCAAGGCCGCCGGCGGAACGGTCCTCTCCGGCGACAAGGCCTTCCTGCTCCACGACACCTGGGGCTTCCCGATCGACCTCACCCTGGAGATGGCCTCCGAGCAGGGCCTCTCCGTGGACGAGGACGGCTTCCGCCGCCTGATGAAGGAGCAGCGGGACCGCGCCAAGGCGGACGCCAAGGCCAAGAAGACCGGCCACGCCGACATGACGTCGTACCGGGAGATCGCCGACGGCAACGGCGCCACCGAGTTCACCGGCTACACCAACACCGAGGGCGAGAGCACCGTCGTCGGTCTCCTCGTCAACGGCGTCTCCTCGCCGGCCGCCTCCGAGGGCGACGAGGTCGAGGTCGTCCTCGACCGCACCCCCTTCTACGCCGAGGGCGGCGGTCAGATCGCCGACCAGGGCCGGATCAAGCTGCACAGCGGCGCGGTCATCGAGGTCCGTGACGTCCAGCAGCCCGTTCCCGGTGTCTCCGTGCACAAGGGTTCCGTGCAGGTCGGCGAGGTGACCGTGGGCGCCACCGCCTATGCCTCCATCGACGTGCGCCGCCGCCGGGCCATCGCCCGCGCCCACTCGGCCACCCACCTGACCCACCAGGCGCTGCGCGACGCCCTGGGCCCGACGGCCGCCCAGGCCGGTTCCGAGAACCAGCCCGGCCGCTTCCGTTTCGACTTCGGCTCGCCGAACGCCGTCCCCGGCGCGGTCCTCACCGACGTCGAGCAGAAGATCAACGAGGTCCTCTCGCGCGAGCTCGACGTCCACGCCGAGGTCATGCCGATCAACGAGGCCAAGCGCCAGGGCGCCATCGCCGAGTTCGGCGAGAAGTACGGCGAGCAGGTCCGCGTCGTCACCATCGGCGACTTCTCCAAGGAGCTGTGCGGCGGTACGCACGTCGGCAACACCGCCCAGCTGGGCCTGGTGAAGCTGCTCGGCGAGTCCTCCATCGGCTCCGGCGTGCGCCGTATCGAGGCCCTCGTGGGTGTCGACGCGTACAACTTCCTCGCTCGCGAGCACACGGTCGTCGCCCAGCTCCAGGAGCTGGTCAAGGGCCGTCCGGAGGAGCTCCCCGAGAAGATCTCGGCCATGCTCGGCAAGCTGAAGGACGCCGAGAAGGAGATCGAGAAGTTCCGCGCGGAGAAGGTCCTCCAGGCCGCCGCCGGTCTCGTCGACTCCGCCCAGGACATCCGCGGCCTCGCCCTCGTCACCGGCCAGGTCCAGGACGGCACCGGCGCCGACGACCTGCGCAAGCTGGTCCTCGACATCCGTGGCCGCTTCCCGTCCGACCGTCCGGCCGTCGTCGCCCTGTTCACCACGGCCAACGGCAAGCCGCTCACGGTCATCGCCACCAACGAGGCCGCCCGTGAGCGCGGTCTCAAGGCCGGCGAGCTGGTCCGGACGGCCGCCAAGACCCTCGGCGGCGGTGGCGGAGGCAAGCCGGACGTCGCCCAGGGCGGCGGGCAGAACCCCGAGGCGATCGGCGAGGCCATCTCGGCCGTCGAGCGTCTCGTGGTGGAGACGGCGTGACGATGCGTCGCGGCCGTCGACTCGCGATCGACGTCGGGGACGCCCGGATCGGGGTCGCCTCGTGCGACCCCGACGGGGTCCTCGCCACCCCGGTGGAGACCGTGCCGGGACGTGACGTCCCGGCCGCCCACCGGCGGCTGAGGCAGATCGTCGAGGAGTACGAACCGATCGAGGTCGTCGTGGGCCTGCCCCGCTCGCTCAGCGGGCGGGAGGGCCCGGCGGCCACCAAGGTCCGTGCCTTCGCGCGGGAGATGGCGAAGGGCATCGCGCCGGTCCCGGTCCGGCTGGTAGACGAGCGGATGACCACGGTGACGGCCACCCAGGGCCTGCGGGCCTCGGGCGTGAAGGCGAAGAAGGGCCGGTCCGTCATCGATCAGGCGGCCGCCGTGATCATCCTTCAAAACGCTCTTGAGTCCGAACGGGTATCAGGTAATCCGCCCGGAGAGGGCGTCGAAGTGGTCATCTGATCGCGATACGGTAACGTTCCGCGCGATGCGGTGGTGTTCGAACAGCTACCGCACAACGTAGAGGCGGATCGTCCGGAAGCCTCGCGGCTGTTTGGGGATCGATGACTGAGTATGGCCGGGGCCCTGGCTCCGAACCGTGGCATCCCGAGGACCCGTTGTACGGGGACCAGGGATGGGGAGGCCAGCAGCCGTACCCGCAGCAGGCGCAGTACGGCCAGGACCAGTACGCCCAGGGGCAGCTCGGTCAGGACCAGTACGCCCAGGGGCAGTACGCCCAGGGTTCCTACGCCCAGGACCAGTACGGTCAGGGCGGGCAGCAGGGGTACGACCAGCAGCGGTACCAGCCTCAGCAGACGCATCAGGGCCAGCAACAGCAGCCGCAGCAGTACGGCGATCAGCAGTACGGTCATCAGACGTACGGCGGCCAACAGGGGTACTCCGGGCAGGGCTACGACACGCCCGGATATCCCGCACAGCAGTACGACACGGGGTGGGAGACGGGTCAGGCGGCGATGCCGTACGGCACGGCTCCCGCCGATCCGTACGGCGGCCAGAACCCCGACCTCTACGGCACCCCCGAGGCGTACCCCCCGCCGAAGCCCCCCGGCCGGCGGCAGGGTCCGCCGGAGCCGGTGGTCGACTGGGAGGCGGAGCCCGAGGAGGAGGAGCGGCACCCCTTCTTCACCGGCGAGAACGGCGCCGATGACGACGGTTACGACGACGAGCCGTCCGACGACGGTTCGTCGCGGGGCGGCCGTGACCGCCGGGGCGGCAAGGGCCAGAAGGGCAGGAAGGGCAAGAACGGCGTCGCATGCCTGGTCGTCGCCCTCGTCCTCGCCGGTGGCGTCGGCGGCATCGGCTACTTCGGCTACCAGTTCTGGCAGGGCCAGTTCGGCTCGGCGCCCGACTTCGCGGGTGACGGCAGCGGCGAGATCCAGATCGAGATCCCCAAGGGAGCCGGCGGCTACGAGATCGGCAACATCCTCAAGAGGGACGGTGTCGTCAAGAGCGTCGACGCCTTCGTCGCGGCGCAGGGCAAGAACCCGAAGGGCACCCTGATCCAGGCGGGCGTCTACACGCTGCGCAAGGAGATGTCGGCGGAGAGCGCCGTCGCGATGATGCTCGACCCGGCGAGCCAGGCCGGCCTCATCATTCCGGAAGGCATGCGGAACGTCGCGGTCTACGAGCAGATCGACAAGGAGCTCGAACTCCCGAAGGGCTCGACGCAGAAGGCCGCCAAGGAGAAGGCCGGCGACCTGGGGCTGCCGGACTGGGCGAAGAACCACAAGGACGTGAAGGACCCGCTGGAGGGCTTCCTCTTCCCGGCGAAGTACCCCGTGGCCAAGAACAACAAGCCCGAGGACGTGCTGCGCAAGATGGTCGCCCGCGCCAACGCGGAGTACACGAAGTACGACCTGGAGGCCAAGGCGAAGGAGCTCGGGGTGGAGAACCCGTGGGAGCTCATCACCATCGCGAGCCTCGTCCAGGCCGAGGGCACGTCCCACGACGACTTCCGCAAGATGGCCGAGGTCGTCTACAACCGGCTCAAGCCGAGCAACCCGCAGACCTACGGCAAGCTCGAGTTCGACTCGACGTACAACTACATCAAGAACCAGAGCAAGATCGACCTCACCCTTGAGGAACTGCGCAAGTACGACAATCTGTACAACACGTACTTCTACAAGGGTCTGCCGCCGGGTCCGATCGGAAACCCGGGCAACGAGGCGCTGAAGGGCGTGGTCGACCCGACGAGCGACGGCTGGTACTACTTCATCTCGCTCGACGGCAAGACGTCCAAGTTCACCAAGACCAACGCCGAACACCAGAAGCTCGTCAACGAGTTCAACAAGTCGAGGAAGAACTGATGCCGTCGACGCGTCGCGCCGCCGTCCTCGGCTCGCCCATCGCCCACTCGCTCTCCCCGGTCCTGCACCGGGCGGCATACGCCGCGCTCGGCCTCGACGGCTGGTCGTACGACCGGTTCGAGATCGACGAGGCCGGGCTGCCCGAGTTCGTCGCGGGGCTGGACGGCTCCTGGGCCGGCCTGTCACTGACCATGCCGCTGAAGCGCGCGATCATCCCGCTGCTCGACGAGATCAGCGACACGGCCGCCTCGGTGGAGGCCGTGAACACGGTCGTCCTCACCGAGGACGGCCGCCGTGTCGGCGACAACACCGACATCCCCGGTCTGGTCGCCGCCCTGCGTGAGCGGGGCGTGGAGAAGGTGGAGTCCGCCGCCGTGCTCGGCGCCGGGGCCACCGCCTCCTCGGCGCTCGCCGCGCTGGCGCGCGTCTGCTCGGGTCCCGTCACCGCCTATGTACGGAGCGGGGCACGGGCCGACGAGATGCGCGGCTGGGGCGAGCGGCTCGGCGTGGACGTCCGCACCGCGGACTGGGGGAGCGCGGCGGAGGCGTTCGACTCCCCGCTCGTGATCGCGACCACGCCGGCCGGGACGACGGACTCCCTGGCACCCGCGGTCTCCGGCGCCCCCGGCACCCTCTTCGACGTGCTCTACCACCCCTGGCCGACCCCCCTCGCCGCGGCGTGGTCCGCACGGGGAGGCACGGTCCTCGGCGGCCTGGACCTCCTCGTGCACCAGGCCGTCCTCCAGGTCGAGCAGATGACCGGTCGCGCCCCGGCGCCGCTGGAGGCGATGCGGCGGGCGGGCACCGAGGCGCTCGCGTCCGGCGCCTAGTCCCGGCACGGCGCCGGGTCGGTCCCCCGCCAGCTGACATATTCGTCTCGCGCATCGTCCGATAACTGGACCTGAACCGGGATACGTCGCCGAACGTGGGAGGATCGATGACGGCGGGCCAGGGCCGCGCACCTGGTCGCGCCAAGCAGTTCTGGGCGCGAGCATGAGGAGCATCGTTGAGCAGGTTGCGCTGGCTGACAGCCGGAGAGTCGCACGGACCCGCGCTGGTCGCGACGCTGGAGGGCCTTCCCGCCGGCGTCCCGGTCACCACCGCACTCGTGGCGGACCACCTCGCACGGCGGCGCCTCGGCTATGGGCGCGGCGCGCGCATGAAGTTCGAGCAGGACGAGATCACCTTCCTGGGCGGTGTCCGGCACGGGCTCTCCCTCGGTTCGCCGATCGCCGTGATGGTCGGCAACACCGAGTGGCCCAAGTGGGAGAAGGTCATGGCGGCCGACCCGGTCGACCCGTCGGAGCTCAAGGAGACGGGCCGCAACGCGCCCCTGACCCGCCCCCGGCCCGGCCACGCCGACCTCGCCGGCATGCAGAAGTACGGCTTCGACGAGGCCCGGCCGATCCTGGAGCGCGCCAGCGCCCGTGAGACCGCCGCCCGCGTCGCCCTCGGAGCCGTCGCCCGGTCCTTCCTCAAGGAGGCCGCGGGCATCGAGATCGTCTCCCACGTGGTCGAGCTCGCGGCCGCCAAGGCCCCGTACGGCGTCTACCCGACCCCCGCCGACGTTGAGAAGCTCGACGAGGACCCGGTGCGCTGCCTCGACGCGGACGCGTCGAAGGCGATGGTCGCGGAGATCGACCAGGCCCACAAGGACGGCGACACCCTCGGTGGCGTCGTCGAGGTGCTCGCGTACGGCGTGCCCGTCGGCCTCGGGTCCCACGTGCACTGGGACCGCCGCCTCGACGCGCGGCTGGCCGCCGCGCTCATGGGCATCCAGGCCATCAAGGGCGTCGAGGTCGGCGACGGCTTCGAGCTCGCCCGCGTGCCCGGCTCGAAGGCCCACGACGAGATCGTCCGGACCGAGGACGGCATCAAGCGCACCACCGGCCGTTCCGGCGGCACCGAGGGCGGCCTGACCACCGGCGAGCTGCTCCGCGTCCGTGCCGCGATGAAGCCGATCGCGACCGTCCCGCGCGCGCTCGCCACCGTCGACGTCGCCACCGGCGAGGCCGCCCAGGCCCACCACCAGCGCTCCGACGTCTGCGCGGTCCCCGCCGCCGGCATCGTCGCCGAGGCCATGGTCGCGCTCGTCCTCGCCGACGCCGTCGTCGAGAAGTTCGGCGGCGACAGCGTCCCGGAGACCCGCCGCAACGTCCAGTCGTACCTCGACAACCTGCAGATCCGGTGACCGGACCGCAGGTCGTCCTGGTCGGGCCGATGGGGTCCGGCAAGTCCACGGTGGGGGCGCTCCTCGCCGAGCTGCTCGGCGCGCCCTACCGGGACACCGACGCCGACATCGTCGCCGCCCAGGGCCGTGAGATCGCGGACATCTTCATCGAGGACGGCGAGGAGCACTTCCGCGCCCTGGAGCGCGAGGCCGTACGGACCGCGGTCGCCGAGCACGAGGGCGTCCTCGCGCTCGGCGGCGGCGCGATCCTCGACGCCGGCACCCGGGAGCTCCTCACCGGACTGCCGGTCGCCTATCTCTCGATGGACGTCGAGGAGGCCGTACGCCGTGTCGGTCTCAACACCGCGCGGCCGCTGCTGGCCGTCAACCCGCGCCGGCAGTGGCGCGAGCTGATGGAGGCGCGCCGCCACCTCTACACCGAAGTCGCCCGGGTCGTCGTCGCCACCGACGACCGCACCCCCGAAGAGGTCGCGGACGCGGTCCTCGACGCTCTGGAGCTGAAGAAGGACGTATGACGGACCAGGAAGTGACCCGAATCCAGGTCGGCGGTTCGGCGGGCACGGATCCGTACGAGGTGCTGGTCGGGCGGCAGCTGCTCGCCGAGCTGCCCGCCCTGATCGGGCAGAAGGCCAAGCGCGTCGCCGTGATCCACCCCGAGGCGCTGGCCGAGACGGGCGAGGCGCTGCGCGCCGACCTCGCCGAGCAGGGCTTCGAGGCCGTCGCCATCCAGGTGCCCAACGCCGAGGAGGCCAAGACCGCCGAGGTCGCGGCGTACTGCTGGAAGGCGCTCGGCCAGACCGGCTTCACCCGCACCGACGTCATCGTCGGCGTGGGCGGCGGTGCGACGACCGACCTGGCCGGCTTCGTGGCCGCCACCTGGCTGCGTGGCGTCCGCTGGATCGCCGTACCGACCACGGTCCTCGGCATGGTCGACGCGGCCGTCGGCGGCAAGACCGGAATCAACACCGCCGAGGGCAAGAACCTCGTCGGCGCCTTCCACCCGCCCGCCGGTGTCCTGTGCGACCTGGCCGCGCTGGATTCGCTGCCGGTCAACGACTACGTCAGCGGCATGGCGGAGATCATCAAGGCCGGTTTCATCGCCGACCCGGTGATCCTCGACCTGGTGGAGGAGGACCCGCAGGGTGCCCGTACGCCGAACGGACCGCACACCGCCGAGCTGATCGTCCGCTCGATCAAGGTCAAGGCGGAGGTCGTCTCCGGCGACCTCAAGGAGTCCGGCCTGCGGGAGATCCTGAACTACGGTCACACCCTCGCCCACGCCATCGAGAAGAACGAGCGGTACAAGTGGCGGCACGGCGCGGCCGTCTCCGTCGGCATGATGTTCGCCGCCGAGCTCGGCCGTCTCGCCGGCCGGCTCGACGACGCCACCGCCGACCGTCACCGCACCGTCCTGGAGTCCGTCGGTCTGCCGCTCACCTACCGCGGTGACCAGTGGCCCAAGCTCCTGGAGACCATGAAGGTCGACAAGAAGTCCCGCGGCGACCTGCTGCGCTTCATCGTCCTCGACGGGCTCGGCAAGCCGACGGTGCTCGAAGGCCCGGACCCGGCCGTGCTGATCGCCGCCTACGGCGAGGTGTCCGCGTGAGCGACGTCCGTCCCGTCCTCGTGCTGAACGGCCCGAACCTCGGCCGGCTCGGCTCCCGCGAGCCCGACATCTACGGCGCCACGTCGTACAAGGGCCTGGTCGAGTCGTGCCGTGCCCTCGGGACCGAGCTCGGTTTCGACGTCGACGTGCGGGAGACCAACGACGAGGGCGAGATGATCCGCTGGCTGCACGAGGCAGCGGACGGCTCGATCCCGGTCGTCCTCAACCCGGGTGCCTTCACGCACTACTCGTACGGGATGCGGGACGCGGCCGCCCAGCGGACCGCGCCGCTGATCGAGGTGCACATCTCGAACCCGTACACCCGGGAGGAATTCCGGCACACCTCGGTCGTCGCCGCGGTCGCGACCGGGACCGTCGCAGGATTCGGCATCGGCTCCTACCGGCTCGCCCTGCGGGCGCTCGCGGAGGAACTGACCGACTGACGCCGGAGGGGCCCCGGGAGGCGAACTCGTCACCCGGGGCACTTCGGACCGCCCCCGGCCGTTCCCCCTGCGGGAGCCGGGGGCGGTAACGTTCCTGGAAGTATCGGCCGTACGAGACGGAGTGGCACCGGATGCAGCACGCAGTGGGGGCTCCGTTGCCACCGCACGAACCCACCGGCTGGACGCAGGGCGCCGGGCGACCGCCGATGGCGCAGGGCGGACACCAGGCTCCGCACCCGCACCCCCACCCCGTTCCTCCCGGTCCGCCACCGGCGCCCCAGCCCGCTCCTCCCGGTCCGCCGCAGACGCCCCACCCCGCGGCGCCGCCCGCCCCCGGATGGACGACCGGCGGAGTGCCGCCGCACCCCGGGCAGCCGCACGCGGGACAGCCGGCCCCCCTTCCGCGCGACACCACCACCGGGCACGTCCAGCTGCCGCCCGTGGCCATACCCGCGCCGCACGCCGCCGAGCCCGGCACCGGCACGGCGACCCTGGCCGTCCTGCTGATCGGCCCCGCGGGCGCCGGGAAGACGACGGTCGCCCGTCACTGGGCCCAGCGCCGGCGCGTGCCGACCGCCCACATCAGCCTCGACGACGTCCGCGAGTGGGTCTGCTCCGGCTTCGCCGACCCCCAGTCCGGCTGGAACGAACACTCCGAGGCCCAGTACCGCCTGGCCCGCCGCACCTGCGGCTTCGCGGCCCGCAACTTCCTCGCCAACGGCATCTCGTGCATCCTCGACGACGCCGTCTTCCCCGACCGCCCCGTCGTCGGCCTCGGTGGCTGGAAGCGGCACGTCGGCCCCGGACTGCTGCCGGTCGTGCTCCTGCCGGGCCTGGAGATCGTCCTGGAGCGCAACGCCGAGCGCAGCGGAAACCGGCGCCTCTCGGACGAGGAGGTCGCGTCCATCCACGGCCGCATGGCCGGCTGGTACGGCTCCGGCCTGCCGATCATCGACAACTCCAAGTACGACGTCGAGACCACCGCCCGCGTGCTCGACGAGGTCCTGGCCCGGTCCATAGCGAGCCCACCCGCCTGGTGACGGGCCGAAGCGGCTGCCGATGGCCCGGTCGGCCGCGCTGAGCAGGCCGGGGCGGCCCGCCGCTCGTAGGCTCGGAACATGTCAGAGGTGTATGCGGACCGCCGGATGCGGCTGCGCGACCGGTGCGCGGCGGCCGGCGCCCCGGCGGCCCTGGTCTCCCGTCCCGCCAACGTCCGCTATCTCGCGGGCGGTTCACCCCTCGGTGCCGTGCTGCTGGTCGGCCCGGACGAGGACGTCCTGGTCTGCCCGACCGCCCCGGGCGGTGATCCGGCCGACGGGCGGCTCGACGAGCTGCTCCGACAGGCCGTGCTGCCCGCGGCGGGCGGGGATCCGGCCGTCGCGGCCGTCGACTTCGCCCGCAAGGCGGGTGCGGACGCCCTCGCCGTCGAGGAGCACCATCTGACGGTGGCCCGCCACCGCGCCATGGGCTCGGTGGCGCCGCAGCTCCACCTCGCCGATCTCGGCGGAGCCGTCGAGCAGCTCAGGATCGTGAAGGACGAGGACGAGATCGCCTGTCTGCGGATCGCGGCCGAGATCGCCGACCAGGCGCTGGGGGAGCTGCTGGAGTCCATCCTGGTCGGGCGGACCGAGCGGCACCTCGCACTGGAGCTGGAGCGCCGGCTCGTCGACCACGGCGCGGACGGGGCCGCGTTCCCGACCTCCGTAGCCACCGGCCCGAACTCCGGCCGGGGCGCACACCGGCCCTCCGACCGCAGGGTCGAGGAGGGAGATTTCCTCTCCGTCTGCCTCGGCGCCAACTACCGTGGCTACCGCTGCGAGATCGGCCGTACGTTCGTCATCGGCACCACCCCCGCGGACTGGCAGATCGAGCTCTACGACCTCGTCTTCGCCGCTCAGCGTGCGGGCAGGGAGGCCCTGGCACCCGGCGCGGAGTACCGGGACGTGGACCGTGCCGCCCGCCAGATCCTGGACGCGGCCGGCCACGGAGAGGCCGTTCCGCCCTTCACCGGGCACGGTGTCGGCCTGGAAATCGACGAGGACCCGCAGATCGCACCCTCGGCCATGGGTAAACTGGACGCTTGTGTGCCGGTCACCGTCGAACCGGGGGTCCACCTCCCGGGCCGGGGCGGGGTCCGGATCGATGACACGCTCGTCGTGCGCCAGGAGGCGGACGGCGGACCCGAGCTACTCACCATCACGACCAAGGAGCTGCTCGCGCTGTAGGGCGCGTACGCCTCCCGGTCCCACGTCAGTCCAGGAGATTCCGCAACCGTGGCTTCCACGAACGACCTCAAGAACGGCATGGTGCTCAAGCTCGAAGGCGGCCAGCTCTGGTCCGTCGTCGAGTTCCAGCACGTCAAGCCCGGCAAGGGCCCGGCCTTCGTGCGCACCAAGCTCAAGAACGTGCTGTCCGGCAAGGTCGTCGACAAGACCTTCAACGCCGGTGTGAAGGTCGAGACGGCCACCATCGACCGCCGCGACATGCAGTTCTCGTACATGGACGGCGACTACTTCGTCTTCATGGACATGCAGACCTACGACCAGCTGATGGTCGAGCGCAAGGCCGTCGGTGACGCCGCCAACTTCCTGATCGAGGGCTTCACCGCCTCCGTCGCCCAGCACGAGGGCGAGGTGCTCTACGTCGAGCTCCCGGCCGCCGTCGAGCTGACCATCCAGCACACCGACCCGGGCGTCCAGGGCGACCGCTCCACCGGTGGCACCAAGCCGGCCACGCTGGAGACCGGTCACGAGATCCAGGTCCCGCTCTTCATCACCACCGGTGAGAAGATCAAGGTCGACACCCGCACGAGCGACTACCTCGGCCGGGTGAACAGCTAACCGTGGCTGCCCGCAGCAAGGCCCGTAAGCGCGCCTTCCAGATCCTTTTCGAGGCCGACCAGCGCGGTGCGTCCGTGCAGGAGGTCCTCGCGGACTGGGTCCGGCACGCACGGTCCGACGACCGTCAGCCGCCGGTCAACGAGTTCACGATGCAGTTGGTCGAGGGGTACGCGGACCACGCGAACCGGATCGACGAGCTCATCGCCACCTACGCGGTGGACTGGGACCTGGACCGGATGCCGGTCGCCGACCGGAACATCGTGCGCCTCGGCGCGTACGAGCTGATCTGGGCCGACGAGACGCCGGACGCCGTGGCGATCGACGAGGCGGTGCAGCTCGCCAAGGAGTTCTCCACCGACGAGTCGCCGACCTTCGTCAACGGCCTTCTGGCCCGCTTCAAGGACCTGAAGCCGCGCCTCCGCCGGGACGCCTAGCCCCCGGCAGCCGAAGGGGCCCGCAGCACGATG
>NZ_JBEZNW010000065.1:0-29655 GCF_040653355.1 Streptomyces sp. NPDC047971
CCACGTCGGTGTTCGGGTCGGCCACTCCCGGCCGGGGGGGGGCGCCGCCCGGACCGGCCGGGGTGGGCGTCCGGCGGGGGGGCCTGGGCGTAGGGTCCTACGACGCGGCCGCTCCGGTCCTCGTTCCAATCGGCCCCTGCTGGTTGTCGGCACTCTCGCGTAGGCTCGCTGTATAAATCACCGAACGACAGGGAGGGGGCCCACAGTGCTCATCGACACCTACGGCCGTGTCGCCACCGACCTGCGTGTCTCGCTCACCGACCGGTGCAATCTGCGGTGCACGTACTGCATGCCGGAAGAGGGGCTGCAGTGGCTGGCCAAGCCCGATCTGCTGACCGACGACGAGATCGTCCGGCTGGTGCGGATCGCCGTCACCGAGCTCGGGGTCACCGAGGTCCGGTTCACCGGCGGCGAGCCCCTGCTCAGGCCCGGCCTCGTCGGCATCGTCGAGCGGTGCGCGGCTCTGGAACCCCGTCCCAAGATGTCCCTGACCACCAACGGCATCGGACTCAAGCGGACGGCCGTCGCCCTGAAGGCGGCCGGCCTCGACCGGGTCAACGTCTCCCTCGACACGCTGCGGCCGGAGGTCTTCAAGACGCTGACCCGCCGCGACCGCCACCACGACGTGCTCGACGGAATGGCCGCCGCCCGCGACGCCGGGCTCACCCCGGTCAAGGTCAACGCGGTCCTGATGCCCGGGCTCAACGACGACGAGGCCCCCGACCTGCTGGCCTGGGCGGTGGAGAACGCCTACGAGCTGCGCTTCATCGAGCAGATGCCGCTGGACGCCCAGCACGGCTGGAAGCGCGACGGCATGATCACCGCCGGGGACATCCTGGAGTCGCTGCGCACCCGCTTCACCCTGACCCCCGAGGGAGCGGACGAGCGCGGCTCGGCCCCCGCCGAGCGCTGGGTCGTGAACGGCGGACCGCACACGGTCGGCGTCATCGCCTCGGTCACCCGCCCGTTCTGCCGGGCCTGCGACCGCACCCGGCTCACGGCCGACGGTCAGGTGCGGACGTGCCTGTTCGCCACCGAGGAGACCGACCTGAGGGCGGCCCTGCGCTCGGACGCGCCGGACGCCCACATCGCCGGGATCTGGAAGCAGGCCATGTGGGGCAAGAAGGCCGGATCCGGTCTGGACGACCCGAGCTTCCTGCAGCCCGAGCGTCCGATGTCAGCCATCGGCGGCTGAGTCCCCGGCCGACTCCCACTCGGCGAGCGGCACGACGTCCTTGAGGAAGCCCCGTACCCCGAGGAACTGGGAGAGGTGCTCGCGGTGCTCCTCGCAGGCGAGCCAGGTCTTGCGGCGCTCGGGCGTGTGCAGCTTGGGGTTGTTCCAGGCCAGTACCCACACGGCGTCGGCGCGGCAGCCCTTGGCGGAACAGATCGGGGTCTCGTCACTCACCTGATCATTGTCCAGCAATGGCGATGCCGAGCAGCCACGGGGGGAGCTGCCCGGCATCGGTCCGTCGCTCCGACGGGGGATGCGGAGCGCGTAGGAAGTATGTCACGGGGAATGGGCTACGGTGCACCGGAACTTCATGATTGATCTGAGCTTTTCTTGAGCTTTTCAGTTGCCGTGATGATCAACTCTGACCGTACGAACGTTCCGTACGCGCTTCCGGGGGAGCCTCGGCGGGGGGCAGTTCCTGCCGGGTCGCCGTCGGCACGAACGTCGACGGAAGGGCCGGCGGCTTCTCCCGTCCCGCGTTCGCGATGACCACGGCGACATAAGGGAGCAGCGCGCCGAGCACGAGAGCCACGACGGCCACATGGCGCTCGACGTTCCACAGGAGCACCGCGGCGATGACGGACAGGGTCCGGACCGCCATCGAGATCACATACCGCCGCTCCCGGCCGCGCACGTCGTCGGCCAGGCCCTGACGCGCTCCGGTGATCCGGAATACCTCTGTACCGCCATGCTTCCGCATCGCATTCCACCACCAGCGTCCACGCCGAACTCTCCCCGGTCCGGACCTGTCTCCACGGTACGCCCGACGTCCGAGGGAGAGGAGGCCGGGTCACGTATGGACTCGTCCGACATGCGGCGTATGGCGGATGGGTCGAGACTGGGCCCACATGCGCAGATCGCGCCGCATGAGGAGGCGACCATGAGTTGGCTGTGGGCAATCATCGTGGGCTTTGTGCTCGGCCTCATCGCCAAGGCGATCCTGCCGGGCAAGCAGCAGATCCCTCTGTGGCTGACGACCGTGTTCGGCATCATCGGCAGCGTCCTCGGCAACGCCGTCGCGGGCTGGATCGGGGTCGAGGACACCCGCGGCATCGACTGGACGCGTCACCTCCTCCAACTCGTCTTCGCGGTCGCGGTGGTCGGCCTCGGCGACATGCTGTGGGTCGCGGTCAAGGGCAGCAGACAGAGGGCGTGACCGCCCCGCGCGCCTGACCGCCCGCCCGTGACCGCCCCGAGTGGCCGCACCGCGGGGACGCCACGGCGATCGACTCCCGGACACGACGGAGGCCGGTACGCGCACCACGCGCGTACCGGCCTCCGGCCTGTCATGATCCGGGGCGTCAGCCCTCGGCGCCGACCTCGATCGCCGCCAGGTTCTTCTTGCCCCGGCGCAGCACCAGCCAGCGGCCGTGCAGCAGCTCCTCCGCCGACACCTCGGCGTCCTCGGCGGTGACCTTCACGTTGTTCACGTAGGCCCCGCCCTCCTTCACCGTGCGGCGGGCTCCGGACTTGCTCGGCGCCAGCCCGACCTCGACGAACAGGTCCACGACCTGCCCGAGCTCCGCCACGCGCGCGTGGGGCAGCTCGGAGAGCGCGGCGGCCAGCGTCGCCTCGTCCAGCTCGGTCAGGTCACCCTGCCCGAACAGCGCCTTCGAGGCGTTGATGACGGCCGCGCACTGCTCGGCGCCGTGCACCAGCGTCGTCAGCTCCTCGGCGAGCGCCCGCTGGGCGGCCCGTGCCTGCGGCCGCTCGGCGGTCTGCCGCTCCAGCTCCTCCAGCTCCTCGCGGGACCGGAAGGACAGGATGCGCATGTACGTCGAGATGTCCCGGTCGTCCACGTTCAGCCAGAACTGGTAGAACGCGTACGGCGTCGTCATCTCCGGGTCGAGCCACACGGCGCCGCCCTCGGTCTTGCCGAACTTGGTGCCGTCCGCCTTGACCATCAGCGGGGTCGCCAGCGCGTGCGCCTCGGCGCCCGGCTCCAGGCGGTGGATCAGGTCGAGGCCCGCCACCAGGTTGCCCCACTGGTCGGAGCCGCCCTGCTGCAGCGTGCAGCCGTAGCGCCGGTACAGCTCCAGGAAGTCCATGCCCTGGAGCAGCTGGTAGCTGAACTCGGTGTAGCTGATGCCCTGCTCGGACTCCAGGCGCCGGGCGACGGAGTCCTTGGTCAGCATCTTGTTGACCCGGAAGTGCTTGCCGATGTCCCGCAGGAACTCGATCGCGGACAGGCCCGCGGTCCAGTCCAGGTTGTTGACCATGACCGCAGCGTTCTCCCCCTCGAAGGAGAGGAACGGCTCGATCTGCGTCCGCAGCCGGTTCACCCAGTTCGCGACCGTCTCCGGGTCGTTCAGGGTGCGCTCGGCCGTCGGCCGCGGGTCTCCGATCTGGCCGGTGGCCCCACCGACCAGCGCCAGCGGCCGGTGACCGGCCTGCTGGAGCCGGCGGACGGTGAGCACCTGGACCAGGTGACCGACGTGGAGACTGGCGGCGGTCGGGTCGAATCCGCAATAGAACGTGACAGGGCCGTCCGCGAGGGCCTTGCGCAGGGCGTCCTCGTCGGTGGACTGGGCGAACAGCCCACGCCACTTCAGCTCGTCGACGATGTCCGTCACGGTGTCCGGTCTCCTTGATCGATGGTCGTCACGCCGTCCCTCAGTCTAGGCGGGTCACACGCCCTTGCTGACCGAGCTCATGTTGAAGTCCGGCACCCGCAGCGCGGGCATCGCGGCCCTGGTGAACCAGTCGCTCCACTCACGCGGCAGCGTCTTCTCGGTCCGCCCCGCCTCCGAGGCGCGCGACAGCAGGTCCACCGGCGACTCGTTGAACCGGAAGTTGTTCACCTCGCCGACCACCTCACCGTTCTCGACGAGGTAGACGCCGTCGCGGGTCAGGCCGGTCAGCAGCAGCGTCGCCGGGTCCACCTCGCGGATGTACCACAGGCAGGTCAGCAGCAGCCCGCGCTCCGTCGAGGCGACCATCTCCTCCAGCGAACGCTCCCCGCCGCCGTCCAGGAGCAGGTTCCCGGCACCGGGCGCCACGGGCAGGCGGGTGAGCGCGGCGGTGTGCCGGGTGGTGATCAGGTGCTCCAGCCTCCCCTCCCGCATCCAGTCGATCGGCGCCAGCGGCAGTCCGTTGTCGAAGACGGAGGAGTCGTCGCCCGAGGAGTGCGCGATCACGAACGGCGCGGACTCCAGACCCGGCTCGTTCGGGTCGCTGCGCAGGGTCAGCGGCAGCGGGGAGAGCGTCTCGCCGAGCCGCGTGCCACCGCCGGGCTTCGAGAAGACCGTACGGCCCTCCACCGCGTCCCGGGCCGCCGACGACCAGAGCTGGTAGATCAGCAGGTCGGCCACGGCGGTCGGCGGCAGCAGCGTCTCGTACCGCCCGGCCGGCAGATCGATCCGGCGCTCCGCCCAGCCGAGCCGCTGCGCGAGATCGGCGTCGAGGGCGGCCGGGTCGACGTCCTTGAAGTCCCGGGTGGAGCGCCCCGCCCAGGCGGAACGCGAGCGGTCCGGGGACTTGGCGTTGAGCTCCAGGGTGCCGTTGGGCTGGTCGTGCCGCAGCCGCAGCCCCGTCGACGTGCCGAGGTACGTCGAGGTCAGCTCGTGGTTGGCGAAGCCGTACAGCTCGCGCCCGCCGGCCCGGGCACGGGCGAAGGCCTCGCCGAGCGCCGGCGCGAAGTCCGCGAAGACGGCGGAGCCGGTCTCGGCCGGCGCGTCCGTGAAGTCGGGGGAGGCGTCGATGCCCTCGACCAGGGGCTGCGCGTCCTCGGCGGGCCCCGCGGCCCGTGCGGCCTCCTCGGCCGCCCGCACCAGCTGCTCCAGGTCGTCCACGGTCACGGCGGAACGCGAGACGACACCCGACGCGGTGCCCTGCGCGCCGTCCACGGTGGCGACGACCGTGAGCGTACGGCCGCGGGTGACACCATTGGTGGTCAGCGCGTTGCCCGCCCAGCGCAGATTGGCGGAGGACTCCTCGTCGGCGATGACGACACACCCGTCCGCGCGGGACAGCTCCAGCGCCCGCTCGACGATCTCGTACGGCTTGCTGACGCGGCTCATCGACCGGCCTCCTGCGTCGTGTTGAGGATGTTGACGCCCCGGAAGAGGGCGGACGGGCAGCCGTGGGAGACCGCCGCGACCTGGCCCGGCTGGGCCTTGCCGCAGTTGAAGGCGCCGCCGAGGACGTACGTCTGCGGGCCTCCGACCTTCTCCATCGAGCCCCAGAAGTCCGTCGTCGTCGCCTGGTACGCGACGTCCCGCAGCTGGCCCGCCAGCCTGCCGTTCTCGATGCGGAAGAAGCGCTGACCGGTGAACTGGAAGTTGTACCGCTGCATGTCGATCGACCACGAGCGGTCGCCGACCACGTAGATGCCGCGCTCGACGCCGCCGATCAGGTCCTCCGTGGACAGCCCGCCCGGATCCGGCTGCAGGGAGACGTTCGCCATCCGCTGCACCGGCACATGGCCCGGCGAGTCGGCGAACGCGCAGCCGTTCGACCGGCCCAGGCCCGTGAGCTTCGCGATCCGCCGGTCCAGCTGGTAGCCGACGAGCGTGCCGTCCTTCACCAGGTCCCACGACTGAGCCTCGACGCCCTCGTCGTCGTACCCGACGGTCGCGAGACCGTGCTCGGCGGTCCTGTCACCCGTCACGTTCATGATCGACGAGCCGTACGCCAGCTTGCCCAGCTGGTCGAAGGTGGCGAAGGAGGTTCCCGCGTACGCCGCCTCGTAGCCCAGCGCCCGGTCCAGTTCGGTGGCGTGGCCGATCGACTCGTGGATCGTCAGCCAGAGGTTCGACGGGTCGACGACCAGGTCGTACGCCCCCGCCTCCACGCTCGGCGCCCGCATCTTCTCGGCGAGCAGCTCCGGGATCTGCTCCAGCTCGGCGTCCCAGTCCCAGCCGGTGCCGGTCAGGTACTCCCAGCCGCGCCCGACCGGCGGAGCGATCGTCCGCATCGAGTCGAACTCGCCCGTCGTCTCGTCCACGGCGACCGCGGTGAGCTGAGGATGCAGCCGGACCCGCTGCTGGGTGGTGACGGTGCCCGCGGTGTCCGCGTAGAACTTGTTCTCCTGGACCGTCATCAGCGAGGCGTCCACGTGCGCGACGCCGTCCGCCCGCAGCAGCCGCTCGCTCCAGTCGGCGAGCAGCGCGCTCTTCTCGGCGCCGGGGATGTCGAAGGGGTTGATCTCGTACGAGGAGATCCAGGTCTTCTCCGCGTGGACCGGCTCCGCCGCCAGCTCCACGCGCTCGTCGGAGCCCGCCGCGGCGATCACCTTGGCGGAGAGCTTTGCCATGGCGACGGCCTGCGAGGCGACGCGCGCGGCCCCGTCCATGGTCAGGTCCACCCCGGAGGCGAATCCCCAGGCTCCGCCGTGCACCACGCGCACCGCGTACCCGAGGTCCGTGGTGTCCGAGGAGCCCGAGGGTTTGGCGTCCCGCAAGCGCCACGAGGCGCTGCGCACCCGCTCCAGACGGAAGTCGGCGTGGTCGGAGCCGAGGGCACGCGCGCGTGCGAGCGCGGCGTCCGCCAGCGCCCGCAACGGCAGCGCGGTGAAGGCTGCGTCGAGGGAATGGATGCCAGATGGCACAGCTGTCTCCTGTCGTGTGAGACCGGTCGCCCCGATCATGTCGCGCTTTCGGCCGCCACGCCCAGAGCTTTATGTAGGGACCCGACAGTGACATCCGTACGCCACTGTCAGGGGTCGATTCCTCGCGGAAGGGACCGGACCGATAGGTTTTCGGTAACCAGACCGCTATCGAAAGGGTGATCCGTTGAGCCGCTCGGTTCTCGTCACTGGAGGCAACCGGGGCATCGGCCTCGCCATCGCCCGCGCGTTCGCCGAGGCCGGCGACAAGGTCGCGATCACGTACCGCTCCGGAGAGCCGCCGGCCGGCTTCCTCGCCGTCAAGTGCGACATCACCGACGCCGAGCAGGTGGAGCAGGCGTACAAGGAGATCGAGGAGAAGCACGGTCCCGTGGAGGTGCTGGTGGCCAACGCCGGCGTCACCAAGGACCAGCTCCTCATGCGCATGTCCGAGGAGGACTTCACGTCCGTCCTCGACACCAACCTCACCGGCACCTTCCGGGTCGTGAAGCGCGCCAACCGCGGCATGCTGCGCGCCAAGAAGGGCCGCGTCGTCCTGATCTCCTCGGTCGTCGGACTGCTCGGCTCGGCGGGTCAGGCGAACTACGCCGCCTCGAAGGCCGGCCTGGTCGGTTTCGCGCGGTCCCTCGCCCGGGAGCTCGGCTCGCGCAACATCACCTTCAACGTCGTCGCGCCCGGTTTCGTCGACACCGACATGACCGCCGTCCTCACGGACGACCAGCGCGCCGGCATCGTGTCCCAGGTGCCGCTGGGCCGCTACGCGCAGCCGGAGGAGATCGCCGCCGCGGTGAGGTTCCTCGCCTCCGACGACGCCTCGTACATCACTGGAGCCGTCATCCCGGTTGACGGCGGATTGGGCATGGGTCACTGATCACATGAGCGGAATTCTCGAGGGCAAGCGCATCCTGATCACGGGTGTGCTGATGGAGTCCTCCATCGCCTTCCACACCGCCAAGCTGGCCCAGGAGCAGGGCGCGGAGATCATCCTCACCGCCTGGCCCCGGCCGACGCTGACCGAGCGCATCGCCAAGAAGCTGCCCCACCCCGACAAGGTGAAGGTGCTGGAGCTCGACGTCTCCAACGACGAGCACCTCGCCCGTCTGGAGAGCCAGGTCCGTGAGCACCTGGGCGACCGGCTCGACGGCGTCGTGCACTCCATCGGCTTCGCGCCGCAGGACGCGCTCGGCGGCAACTTCCTCAACACGCCCTTCGAGTCCGTGGCCACCGCCATGCACGTCTCGGCCTTCTCGCTGAAGTCCCTGACGATGGCGCTGCTGCCGCTGATGAGCGAGGGCGGCTCGGTCGTCGGCCTCACCTTCGACGCGCAGTTCGCCTGGCCGCAGTACGACTGGATGGGCCCGGCCAAGGCGGCGCTGGAGGCCACCAACCGCTACATGGCGCGTGACCTGGGCAAGCACGACATCCGCTGCAACCTGATCTCGGCGGGCCCGATCGGTTCGATGGCCGCGAAGTCCATCCCCGGCTTCAGCGAGCTGGCCGCGGTCTGGGACAGCCGTTCCCCGCTGGCCTGGGACCTGGCCGACCCGGAGCCGGCGGGCAAGGGCGTCGTCGCCCTGCTCTCCGACTGGTTCCCGAAGACGACCGGCGAGATCGTGCACGTCGACGGCGGTCTGCACGCCATCGGCGCCTGACGGCTCGTACGAAGGCCGGGTCTCCCTCCGCGGAGGGAGACCCGGCCTTCGTCGTTCCCGCGCCCGCACCTCCGAGTCGAAAAGTCGGGCGAATCCCCTCACACTGGATCGGAGCGTGACACTCCGGCTACTCGTGGGGAGGAGGTAGGGACATGCGCGCGCCGCACCGCAGGGCCGCGGCTCTCGCCTCGGCCGCCGTACTCCTCGCCGGACTCGCCGTCGCGGCCGAGGTGCGCGCGGCGCCCGGCCCCGCCGAGGACGCCCCGCCGGCCGTCGCGCAGGAGCCCGAGGACTTCGGGGCCTCCTGCCGCACGGTCGTCGAGGGCTCCCGTGTCACCGCCTACTGCCACAACCCGTACCCGGACACCGATCGCGTCCGTCTGCACGTCGAGTGCGACCGGTGGTGGGACGTGGACACCGACAGCGCCCCCGTCGACGTGGACGCGACCGCCTACGTCCAGCTGAGCGGGCGCTGCTGGAAGGAGGTCCGTACCGCCTGGCTCACGCACCAGCGGGTGGAGCCGGCGCCGAGGACCCCAGGTCCCTGAGGCACATGAAGGGATACCCGGCCGCCTCCGCCGCGGCCGTGTCCGCGTCGCCCGCCCGGATCGCCTCCACCAGGCGCGCGTGGTCCATGTGGTGCTCCGGCCGCAGCTCCGCCCCCACGTCGTCGCGCAGCCACTGGCGCAGGACGTCACCGAGGTCGGCGTAGAGCCCGGTCAGCACGTCGTTGTGCGAGGCGACCACCACGGCGTGGTGGAACGCTCCGTCGGCCGTCACGAACCGCTCGGCGTCACCCGACCGCCATGCCTCCTCGCGGCCGCTCAGCAGCGCCTCCAGCTGCTTCAGGTCCCGCTCTGTGCGCCGCTGGGCCGCGAGCCGCGCCGCCGACGACTCCAGCGTGGAGCGCAACTCCGCGACGTGCCGCGGATCGGATCCGGCGAACCGCCGGTGCATGACCCCCGCCAGCTCGCTCGTCGCGACGACATAGGTGCCCGAACCCTGCCGGATGTCGAGCAGTCCGTTGTGCGCGAGCGCCCGGACCGCCTCGCGCACGGTGTTGCGGGCCACGCCCAGCTGCTCGACCAGCTCCGGTTCGGTCGGGATCCGCGACCCGACCGGCCACTCGCCGGAGGTGATCTGGTTCCGCAGCTCGGTGATCACCTGATCGGAGAGCCCGGAACGCCGGGGGGAGCCGAGCGCCATGGTGCACCTTCCATTTCGTTCCGGATTGGACAATCAATCATCCCATGATTCTATGATGGCGCTCATGCATGACGAGCCGCAGACCCTCCAGACCGCCGCACCGCCGGCCCGGACCTCCAAGCCGACCGCCACCGTGGGGGATTCTCCCGCACCCGACCGGCCCGCCCTCTGGGTCGCCCGGATCGTCCTCGTCGGACTCGTCCTCGCAGCGCTCAACCTCCGCCCCGCCATCACCAGCCTCGGCGCCCTCCTCGAAGAGGTGCGCGACGGACTCCACATGAGCGGCAGCGTGGCCGGCGTCCTCACCTCCGTGCCCCCGCTCTGCTTCGCGGTCTTCGGCGTCATGGCGCCCCGCCTCGCCCGCCGCTTCGGGCCCGCCGCCGTCGTCTGCGCCGGCATGGCCGCGATCTTCGCCGGCCTCGCGGTCCGCCCCTTCGCCTCCGGCACCGTCGGCTTCCTCGCCGCCAGCGCCCTCGCCCTCATGGGCATCGCCGTCAGCAACGTGCTCATGCCCGTCATCGTCAAGCGGTACTTCCCCGACCGCGTCGGCAGCGTGACCGGCCTGTACTCGATGGCCCTCGCCCTCGGCACCTCCCTGGCCGCCGCCGCCACCGTGCCCATGACCGAGGCCCTGGGCGGCAGTTGGCGCGTCGGCCTCGGCGTCTGGGGGATCCTCGCCGCCCTCGCGGTCCTGCCCTGGGTGCCGCTGCTGCGCGACCGCGCCACGGCGCCGACGGCGGCCCGGGCCCCCTCGGCCGCCCCGCTCCGGATCACCCGCAGCCGCACCGCCTGGGTCCTCGGCGCCTACTTCGGCCTCCAGGCCACCGGCGCCTACATCACGATGGGCTGGATGCCGCAGATCTTCCGCGACGCCGGCGTCCCGGCGGGCACGGCCGGCGTACTGCTCGCCGTCACCATGGTGATGGGCGTCCCGCTGGCGTTCGTCATCCCGCGCCTCGCCACCCGGCTCAGGACCCAGGGCCCGATCGTCATCGCCCTGGGCCTGTGCGGCCTGGTCGGCTACACCGGCCTCCTCCTCGCCCCCGCCGGCGGGGCCTGGGTCTGGGCGGTGCTCCTCGGCGTCTCCAACTGCTCGTTCCCGCTCGCCCTCACCATGATCGGCATGCGCTCGCGCAGCAGTGCCGGAGTCGTCCGGCTCTCCGCCTTCGCGCAGAGCGTCGGCTACCTCATCTCCATCCCCGGACCGCTCCTGGTGGGCGTCCTCTACCAGCACAGCGGCGGCTGGGGGCTGCCCATCGCGCTGATGGCGGGGCTGATGATCCCGCAGATGGTCGTCGGCACCCTCGCCGGAAGGGACCGGACCGTCGAGGACGAATGCTGAGATGCGAGACTGTCCCCATGCCAGTTCTCGACCCGAACCCCCCGAACGGCCAGAAGAAGTTCCTGCTCGTGCTCGGCGCGATGCTAGGGATCTCGGTCGTCATCGGCGTCATCGCCACCATCGCCTCTCCCTGACCCGCCCCCATGGTGGGGTCAACCCCACCATCCCCTAGGGGGTGAGTCTCAGGGTGAAGTAGGTGGATCACCTGATGGGCCCGACGGCGCGCGCTCCGTAGCGTGGAGACGTCCGCGGCAGTCACCGCAGCGGACGTCCCGACCCACGGAGGCGGCCATGTCGGCCCGTACGCACACCCGGACCGCGGCGCCGTCCGCCGACACCCGGCTGCCCTGGTGGGCGCTCGCCCTCCCGGTGGCCGCGTTCGTGGCCCTCTTCCTGCTGATAGCGGGATCGGGCGGGGCCCACGCGGCCGACGGCGACCCGTCGGTCGGACATCTCCTGAAGCAGATCCAGCAGACGCTGCCCCACTGACCCAACACCCTGCGCCCGGTGGCTCGTTTCGTGCGAAGCTGGAGCCCATGAGCGTCGATACACCCCGCAGGATTGTGCTGCTCCGGCATGCCAAGGCCGACTGGCCCCAGGTGTCCGACCACGAGCGACCGCTCGCCGACCGCGGCCGCGCGGACGCCCCCGTGGCCGGGCGCAAACTCGCCGAGACCGGCATCCCCTTCGATCTGGCCCTCTGCTCGACCGCAGCCAGGACCCGCGAGACCTGGAAACTGGCCGTGCAGGAGCTGCCGCACCGCCCCAGGACCGTCTACGAGGAGCGGCTCTACGAGGCTTCGCCCGGCGAGCTGATCGCCCTGCTCAACGAGGTCTCCGACGAGGTGAGGAACCTCCTCGTCATCGGTCACAACCCCGGCATGCACGCGCTCTCCGACGCCCTCGCGGGCTCGGCGGAGGGCGACGCCCGGGCCCGGATGAACCGAGGCGGCTTCCCCACCTCCGCGTTCTCCGTCCTGGGCTTCGGCGGCTCCTGGAAGTCCGTGGAGCACGGGGTCGGCACCCTGCTCGACTACTGGGCCCCGCACAGCTGACCCGTCCGTACGGAGAAGGGCCCGGCCACCGTGGGTGGCCGGGCCCTTCTCCGCGAGCGGGGCGCGGGACGCGGACGTCAGTGGAGCAGCTCCTCGTCGCCGTCCGCCGCCTCGACCTCCTCGCGGGTGATTCCGAGCAGATAGAGGACCGTGTCGAGGAACGGCACGTTCACGGCCGTGTGGGCCGCCTGGCGTACCACGGGCTTGGCGTTGAAGGCCACCCCGAGGCCGGCCGTGTTCAGCATGTCCAGATCGTTGGCGCCGTCGCCGATCGCCACGGTCTGGGAGAGCGGCACGCCCGCCTCCGTCGCGAACCGGCGCAGCAGCCGCGCCTTGCCCGCCCGGTCCACGATCTCGCCGGTGACCCGGCCGGTCAGCCTGCCGTCCACGATCTCCAGGGTGTTGGCGGAGGCGAAGTCGAGTCCCAGCCTCTCCTTGAGATCGTCCGTGACCTGGGTGAACCCGCCGGAGACCACGCCGACCTGGTAGCCGAGCCGCTTGAGCGTACGGATGAGGGTGCGGGCTCCGGGGGTGAGCCGCACCTCGGCACGGACCTTGTCCACCACCGAGGCGTCCAGCCCGGCCAGCAGCTCCACGCGCGCGTGGAGGGACTGCTCGAAGTCCAGTTCGCCGCGCATCGCCGCGGCCGTGACCTCGGCGACCTTGTCCTCGCAGCCCGCGTGCGCCGCGAAGAGCTCGATCACCTCGTCCTGGATCAGCGTGGAGTCGACGTCCATGACGACGAGCCGCTGCGCGCGGCGGTGCAGTCCCGCCGAGACGACGGCCACGTCCACGCCGATCTCGTGCGCCTGGGTGGCCAGCGCGGTCCGCAGCGGCTCGGTCTCGCAGCCCGAGACGGCGAACTCGACCGCCGTCACCGGGTACTTCGCGAGGCGGAAGATACGGTCGATGTTGCCGCCGTTCTCCGCGATCCTGGCCGTTATGGCGGCGGTCTGCTCCGCGGTCAGCGGGTGCCCGAGGACGGTGACGTGGGAACGGCCACTGCCGCGCGGACGGTTGTCGCCGATGCCGGAGATGATCTCCGCCTGGAGCTTCAGCGACTCGGCCCAGCTGTGGATCGTCGCACGCAGCTCGCCCTGGGAGGCGACGGTCGGCTCGGTGACGAGCGCGCACAGGACGAGGCGGCCGCGGGACACGACCTGCTCGATGTCCACGACGTCGACGGAGTAGGCGGCGAGGGTGTCGAAGAGCCCGGCGGTGATCCCGGGACGGTCCTTCCCGAAGATCTTGACGAGAAGGGTGGGAACGTCTGAGGTCTGCGATGCGCTCATGGTGGTTCCACCGTATCGGGCACGGGGTGCCACCAGTCCCCCCGTCCCGCGTACCGGACACCCGGCTGGTCGCACCCTTGCCACGGTAGCCCTCCGACGGGCTACGGGCGCGGCCACGTCACCCGGTGCCCCGGGGCCGGGGCCCGAGCCGCGAGCCGGGCCGCGAGCGGTGCCGCGGGCCGGGCCGAGCCGCGAGCCGAGCCGGGCCAGGTCGGCCCGGGTCGGCCGGGCGGGACCGGTGCCGCCCACCACCCCCGTACGCGCGCGAGCGGTGCCCCAGGCGGCCCGCGCCCGGCCCGCGCCCTGTACGCGGGACGGCCCCCGGGACGACACCTCGCGGGACGGGCCCCTCGGGGAGACCTCCTAGGGGGCCTCTGAGGGAGAGACCTCTGAGGGAGAGACCTCCGACGGAGAGACCTCCGATGGCGTGAAGTCGACGGCGTCCTCCGTCGCCTCCCCTCCCGTCCGAGCGCCCCGGAGCCCGCCCCCCACCGCTGTCCAGCTCCCCGCGGGGACCGAGGCCAGGATCACATTGGTCGCGCCCGCCCGACCGCCATCGCCGTCCGCATCCATCAGAACCCCCCGGTTCATGGAGAGTTGTCCCATTGACGCATGATCCGCACAAATTCATGGGTGCTTGCCACTCTCCGGGGTGGTTTCTCCAGGCGTCAACGGCCCGTGAGGGGGCGCTCGGCGGTGGCCGAAGCGGGCCTGTGCGGGGTCTTCACACCGCCCGACTTTCGGAGTACGGGCAGGGCCTGAAATAGTTCCCCCCGATGTTCACCATCCCTAGACTCCCAGCGACGGGGGTACATCGGGGGACAAGTAGTGGGGCATGGAGTGCCAGAACTCGTACTGGAATTGAACGGAAGGACCTGGACTCTCGATCCGTCCAGGTCGTACACCCTGGGGCGTGATCCGCAGGGCGACCTGGTGATCGACGACGCCAGGGTCTCGTGGCGACACGCCACCATCAGCTGGAGCGGCCGGAGTTGGGTCATCGAGGACCACGGCTCGACCAACGGCACCTTCGTGCAGGGGCAGCGGATCCACCAGTTGGAGATCGGCCCCGGCGCCGCCGTGCACCTCGGCAACGCGACCGACGGCCCGCGGCTGAGCCTCGCCGGCGGCGCCCCGGCCCAGCAGCAGGCAGCGGCCCAGGCGCCGCATGCCGCGCAGGCGGCGCACGGCGCCCCGCACGCCCAGCAGGCCGCGGCGCAGGCCGACTGGGCCACCCACCAGGCTCCGCCGCCGCAGCAGAACTGGCAGCAGCAGGGCCAGGGGCAGCAGTTCCCGCAGCAACAGGGCGGCCCCGTGGAGCAGTTGGCGCAGAAGGTGCCCGGCCAGGGAGGCGGAGCCGCGGGGGCGCCGCCGGTCTACGGGGATCGCAGCCCCACGACGTTCCATCAGTTGGCCCTCGGCCACGTGATGCGGATCGGTCGTGCGCTCGAGAACGAGCTCGTCGTCTCCGACCTCCAGGTCTCGCGTCACCACGCCGAGTTCCACGCCACGCCGGACGGCCGCTTCGAGATCCGTGACCTCGGATCCCACAACGGCACGTACGTCAACGGTCAGCCGATCGCCAAGGGCGGCTCCGTCCTCATCGGCCCCAACGACATCGTCGGTGTCGGTCACTCGACCTTCCGGATGGTCGGCGGCCAGCTCGAGGAGTTCGTCGACACCGGTGAGGTCTCCTTCTCGGCCCGCCACCTGACGGTCACCGTCGACGGCGGCAAGCAGATCCTCAAGGACGTCTCCTTCGGCGTCCCCGAGAAGTCGCTGATCGGCGTCATCGGCCCGTCCGGCTCCGGCAAGTCCACCCTGCTCAAGGCGCTCACCGGATACCGCCCGGCCAACGAGGGCGATGTCCTCTACGACAACCGGAGCCTCTACAAGCAGTTCGCCGAGCTGCGCCAGCGCATCGGTCTGGTCCCGCAGGACGACATCCTGCACAAGGAGCTGACCGTCCAGAAGGCGCTCCGCTACGCGGCCAAGCTCCGCTTCCCCGGCGACACCGCCGAGGCGGAGCGCGAGGCCCGCATCGACGAGGTGCTGCGCGAGCTCAAGCTCGACATCCACAAGGAGAAGAAGGTCACCTCCCTCTCCGGTGGCCAGCGCAAGCGTGTCTCCGTGGCCCTGGAGCTCCTGACCAAGCCTTCGCTGATCTTCCTGGACGAGCCGACCTCCGGCCTCGACCCGGGCATGGACCGCGACGTCATGCAGCTGCTCCGCGGCCTCGCCGACGACGGCCGCACCGTCCTCGTCGTCACCCACTCGGTGGCCGAGCTGGGTCTGTGCGACAAGCTCCTCGTGATGGCGCCCGGCGGTTCCGTGGCCTACTTCGGTCCGCCGGAGGAAGCGCTGAACTTCTTCGGCTACAGCACCTGGGCCGACGTCTTCTCCGCCTTCGAGAACTACCGCGACTACGACTGGGCGGGCCGCTGGAAGGGCTCGCAGCACTACCAGATGTACGCCGCGGACATCGACGCCGTCGCCGCACAGCCGGTCCAGATGCCGCAGCAGGCGATGGCCAGGCAGCCCAAGCCCCAGGGCTGGGGCTCGCAGCTGTGGACCCTGATCCGCCGCTACTCCTCGGTCATCGCCTCGGACAAGGGCTTCATCGGCCTGATGGTGATCCTGCCGGCCGTCCTCGGCCTGGTCTCGGTCGTCATCCCGGCCGACTTCGGCCTCGCGGCGCCGAAGCCGCCGTCCCGCTTCAACGGCGACGCCGGCACGATCATGCTGATCCTCGCGGTCGGCATGTGCTTCTCGGGCGCCGCCAACTCCGTACGAGAACTGATCAAGGAGCGGGTCATCTACGAACGGGAGCGGGCCACCGGCCTGTCCCGCTCGGCGTACCTGATGTCCAAGGTCATCGTCCTCGGCCTGATCACCGCCCTCCAGGGCGTGATCATCTGCGGTATCGGCTTCGCCACCCGTGAGCTGCCGGCCGAGGGCCTGGTGCTGCCGCCGGCCGTCGAGCTCTGCGTCACGATCATCGCGCTCGGCTTCACCTCGATGATGTTCGGCCTGGTCATCTCCTCGCTGGTGAAGACCGCCGAGAAGACCATGCCGCTGCTCGTCATGTTCGCGATCGTCCAGGTCGTGTTCACCGGCATCCTCTTCCAGGTGTACGGATCTCCCGGCCTGGAGCAGTTCGCCTGGCTGATGCCCTCGCGCTGGGCCATCGCCGCCGCCGGCTCGACCCTGGACCTGGCGCACCTCATGCCGCCGTGGGACCACAAGGACCCGACCAACCTGGACCCGCTGTGGGACCACACCGTCGGCCAGTGGGGCTTCAACCTCACGATCCTGCTGCTCATCGGCATCGCCTGCGGCTTCGCGGTGGCGCGTCTGCTGCGCCGCCACGAGCCCGAGGTCATGCGCAAGTAGCGCCGGACCACGACAGCGCCGAAGGGCGGCACCCCGCACGGGGTGCCGCCCTTCGGCGTAGCGGCTTCGAGCGCCTTGCGGCTGCTCTCAGTAGGCGCTGTTGACGTTGTCGATCGAGCCGTAGCGGTCGGCGGCGTAGTTGGCCGCGGCGACGATGTTGGCGACCGGGTCGTACTGGTCGAACTTGGTGCCCGGGACGTGGTAGGCCTTGAAGGTCGGGTAGATGACCTGGAGGAGGCCCTTCGACGGGACGCCGTTGATGGCGTTGATGTCCCAGTTGTTGATGGCCCGCGGGTTACCGCTGGACTCACGCATGATGTTCTTGTGCAGGCCGTGGTACGAGCCCGGAATGTTGTGCTTGTCCATGATGAACAGCGCCTCGCGGATCCAGCCGTCGAGGTTGTTCGCGAAGACGGGGGTGCGCGCGGCGGCACGGCTCGCGGCGGCCTTCGCCGCGGCACGCTTCTTCGCCTCGGCCTCGGCCTTCGCCTTCGCGGCGGCCTTCGCCTTGGCGTCGGCCTTGGCCTTCGCGTCGGCCTTGGCCTTCGCCGCGGCGGCGGCGGCCTTGGCCTCGGCCTCCTGCTTGGCCTTCAGACCGATGCTCGTGGTCTGGTCGGCGAGGCTGGACTGCAGGGCCTTGGCCTGCGCGCTGTCACCGTTGTAGGCCAGGGCGACCTGCTGCGTGTTCGACAGCGCCTGCGGCTCGACCTCGGTGGCGGCGTTGGCCGGCACGAGGGAGAAGCCGAGGGCTGCGGCGCCGAGAACGGCGACACCGGCGATGGAGGCCTTGTGGGTCTTGTTCAGACGACGGGTGTTCGCAGACATGCAGGACTACCTCTTCGAATAGCAGGGGGTCGCTCAGGCCGGGGCGGCGCTTCGCCCTCTCGGCGGCGACGGCTGCAATTCTTAGCGGCAGCAAAATCCTGTGGCAAAGGTGTGACGTACGATCCCGGGTAGTGGATCAGGGGCCGGTGCACGGCTCACGGAAACCCGCTCGGGACCCTGCTGGACAGTGGTTATCTGTCCCTTTTGGGTCCACTAGGGCGGTTCGTAAGTGACCTGGGTCCTATGCGCGGGCTCACATCGGCCATGTAACGAACTCACCCCATGTTGCTTCGCACTTGCGCATGGTGAGGGTTATCCGGCGGAAGGATGAGGTGGACGTCGCCGAACTCGTGCCACAGGTAGTGCTCCTGGACCGCCTCGGCGTAGGCGCGGCACAACGCGGGCCGGCCCGCGATCGCCTCCAGCATCAGCAGATGCGAGGCCGCGGGCTCGTGCAGCCCGGTCAGCAGCCCGTCCACGACCCGCACCCCGCGCTCCGGCGTCACCACCAGATCCGTCCACCCCGCCGCGGGCCGTACGAGTCCGCTCCCGTCCGCCGCCGACTCCAGGGCCCGCACGGCCGTCGTCCCCACCGCGACCACCCGCCCACCCGCCGCTCCTCCCCGCCCCCGCGCGTATCCGCCCCGCGAGCGCCCCGAGCCGCCCGCCCGTGCCGCGTTCACGAGCCCGGCCGTCGACGCCGGGACCTCGAAGCGCTCCGGGTAGGGCGGCTCGTGGGCCTCCGCCGACGCCACCCCCGTATGCAGGGCCAGCGGAGCGAACCGCACCCCCCGGCGGACCAGCTCCGCCACCAGAGCGGCCGTGAACGGCCGGCCCGCGCTCGGCATCTCCGCCGACCCGGAGCCGTCGGGGGAGGGGAGCGCGAAGACCGTCTGATACGCGGCCAGCGGCTGGTCCCGCTCCGTGTACCCGTACCGGATCGGCCGCCCGTAGCGCGCGAGCAGCGCCGGCACGGAGCCGTCCGTCCGCGCCCACCACAGCCGGGCCGCCCCCGTCACCAGCGGCTCCTCCAGCACGAGCCGCACCCCACCGGGCAGCCGGACCACCGCTCCCGCGGGCCCTCCCGCCCGCGGCCGGGTGCTACCCCGCCCGTCGGGCTCCCGCACCTCCACCGCCCACCGGGAGTCGTCACCGCGCGTCGAGAAGTGCACGACCACCGTCTCCCCGCCCAGCCGCCCGGTCACCGCCGCGGCGAGCGTCGTACTCGTGTTGACGACGAGCACGTCCCCGGCCCGCAGCAGCGCCGGCAGCTCCCGGAACCCGTGGTGCGACACCCGTGTCCCGCGCGAGACCATCAGCCGCACGTCCTCCCGTCCCCGCCCGGGCCCACGCTGCTCGGCCGGAACCCGCGCCGACAGCTCCTCGGGCACCCGCACGGCACCCGACACGCTCATCGGACCGCCTCCCCGGCCAGATCCGCCGCCGCGTACCGGCCGCTCGCCGGCACGCGGTCGAGCAGCGCGAGGAACCCCGGGACCACCGACCCCGGCTCCGGCCGCGGGTCCTCGTCCTCCGGGACGGCCGCCGCGTACAGATCCGTGTTCATGTCCCCCGGATCCACCGCCCACACCCGGAGCCCCGGCTCCTCCACGGCCAGCACCGCCGCCAGCTGGTCCAGCGCCGCCTTCGACGCCCCGTAGCCGCCCCACGTCTCGTACGCCTCCGCCGCCGCGTCCGAGCTCACCGCGACCACCGCCCCCATCGCGCTCTCCCTGAGCAAGGGCAGGGCCTCCTGCACGAGCCCCAGGGCGGCCACGACGTTGGTCTCCAGCGCCGCCCGCAGACCGTCCAGCGGGAGGGCGTCCAGCCGCACCAGAGGCTCGGCCCCCAGCGCACTCGCGTTGCTCACCAGCAGATCGAGCCCGCCGAACGCCCGCGCGGCGGCCACCAGCTCCCGGCGGTGCGCCGCGTCCGTGACATCCCCGGGCAGCGCCACCACCCGCGCCCCCCGCGCGCGTGCCGCCTCCGCGCTCTCCTGGAGGACCTTCGCCGTCCGGGCGTCGAGCACCAGATCCCAGCCCCGACCGGCCAGCGCCCCGGCCAGCGCCCGGCCGAGCCCCTTCGACGCACCCGTGATGATCGCTACTGGCATGACATCCATCCCCTTCTCCTGCCGATGGATCCAGCCTCCGACCGCGCCCCCCGCCGCCGCCTCGTCCGTGGGCCCCGACCCCACAAGGCACTTCGACCTAGGCCCACGGTCCCGACCGGGGGCCGTCCCCAGGCGGATACGCAGGGTCACCGCGCACCGGTACGGTGAATTCATGAGTCATCGACCCAGCTCCGGCCTGGCCGCCGTGAGCACCGCACTCCTGGCGATGAGCCGCCATCTGGAGGTGCGGGACGTCCTCAAGACGATCGTGGCCTCCGCCCGCGAGCTCCTCGACGCCGAGTACGCGGCCCTGGGCGTCCCGGACGACCACGGAGGCTTCGCCCAGTTCGTCGTCGACGGCGTCAGCGACGAGCAGTGGCGGGCCATCGGACCGCTGCCCCGCCAGCACGGCATCCTCGCGGCCATGCTCCACAAGGCCGAGCCCGAACGGCTCGCGGACGTGCGCAAGGACCCGCGGTTCGAGGGCTGGCCCGCCGCCCACCCCGAGATGTCCGACTTCCTCGGCGTGCCCGTCCAGGACGGCGAGGAGACCATTGGAGCCCTCTTCCTCGCCAACAAGCGCTGCCCCAAGCCGGACGGCGGCTGCGGCTTCACCGAGCAGGACGAGGAACTGCTGTCGATCCTCGCCCAGCACGCCGCCATCGCCCTGACCAACGCCCGGCTCTACGAGCGCAGCCGCGAGCTCACCATCGCCGAGGAGCGCTCGCGCCTCGCCCACGAGCTGCACGACGCCGTCAGCCAGAAGCTCTTCTCGCTCCGGCTCACCGCCCAGGCCGCCGCCGCCCTCGTCGACCGCGACCCGGCCCGTGCCAAGGGAGAGCTCCAGCAGGTCGCCGCGCTCGCCGCGGAGGCCGCGGACGAGCTGCGCGCCGCCGTCGTCGAACTGCGTCCCGCGGCACTCGACGAGGACGGGCTCGTCCACACCCTGCGCACCCAGATCCAGGTCCTGGACCGGGCGCACAGCGCCCGTGTCACCTTCCACGGCTCGGGGATGCGCGCCCTGCCCGCGGCGCAGGAGGAGGCCCTGCTCCGGGTCGCCCAGGAGGCCCTGCACAACGCCCTGCGCCACGCGGAGCCGGAGCTCGTCGCCGTCTCCCTGGTCCGCGCCGGCCAGGGCGCGCTGCTCACGGTCGCCGACGACGGCAAGGGCTTCGACCCCCGCGCGGTCCGCAGGGCGGGCCGCCACCTCGGCCTCGTCTCCATGCGGGACCGGGCCGGCGGGGTCGGCGGCAGGCTCACCGTGACCTCGGAGCCCGGCCGAGGCACCACGATCGAGATGGAGGTCCCCGGTGGGTGACAGCAAGAGGGACAGCGCGGAGCGCTTCGGCAGGGCGGTGGTGGGAGACGGGCGGGCCATCCGCGTTCTGCTGGTCGACGACCACCAGGTGGTCCGGCGCGGTCTGAGGACCTTTCTGGAGGTCCAGGACGACATAGAGGTCGTGGGCGAGGCCGCCGACGGCGCCGAGGGCGTCGCCCGTGCCGAGGAGCTGCGGCCGGACGTCGTCCTCATGGACGTCAAGATGCCCGGCATGGACGGCATCGAGGCGCTGCGGAAGCTGCGCGAGCTGGCCAACCCCGCCAGGGTGCTGATCGTCACCAGCTTCACCGAGCAGCGCACGGTCGTTCCCGCGCTGCGGGCGGGCGCCTCGGGGTACGTCTACAAGGACGTGGACCCGGAGGCGCTCGCCGGCGCCATCCGCTCCGTCCACGCGGGACACGTGCTCCTCCAGCCCGAGGTGGCCGGGGCACTCCTCTCCCAGGAGGACGGCCAGGGCGGCACCGGCCGCGGCTCCACCCTCACCGAGCGCGAGCGCGAGGTCCTCGGCCTGATCGCGGACGGCCGGTCCAACCGTGAGATCGCCCGGGCGCTCGTCCTCTCGGAGAAGACGGTCAAGACGCACGTGTCGAACATCCTCATGAAGCTCGATCTCGCGGACCGGACGCAGGCGGCGCTGTGGGCGGTGCGGCACGGCATGACCTCGTGAGACGCATGAGGCGGAAGGGGCACCTCCGTTCCCTTCTTCATACCGTCGGGTGTATGTCCCCCGTTCGGCGCAACCCGGCGGGCGCGCGGGCGTTCTCCATGGCGTGCTGCGGCGGCCGGCCGCGGCGACTACCAGGAGGATCCTGAAGTGAAGAACCTGAAGAAGGCCGCTGCCCTCACCATGATCGCCGGTGGCATCGTCGCCGCGGGTGCGGGCGTCGCCTCCGCCCACGGTGGCGCGGACGCGCACGGCGAGGCCCTCAACTCGCCGGGCGTCGCGTCCGGCAACCTGGTGCAGGTCCCGGTCCACGTCCCGGTGAACGTCTCCGGCAACACGGTCAACGTGATCGGCCTGCTCAACCCGGCCTTCGGGAACGGCGCCGTCAACCACTGACGCCCCGCGACCAGCCCGGCCCCCGGACGATCCCCCGGGGGCCGGGCTTCTCTCATGCCGCGACGCCCACCCGGACCCCACAGGGCCCGCACGCCCGGGACACCCCACCCGGGGCTCCGGCCCACCCAGAGGCCCCGCACCCGCAGATCCGGGCCCCGGGAGGCCCCGCACCCTCGGATCCCCCGGCCCCCGGAGGCCCCGCCCCTAGAGCTCCCGCTCCCGCTCCTCGACGTACGCGTTGTAGGCCGCCACCTGCGCCCGCCGGGCCACCCGCTCCACCGGCCGCAGCGCCGCACCCCGGGCAGCCATCTCCGAGGCGCTGACCGCACCGCCATGGCCGTGGTCGTACGCCAGGTCGATCAGCAGCGCCACCCGCTGGGCCAGCTCCAGCACCCGCACCGCACGTGGCGGATAGCCCGGGGCCAGGACCTCACGCCCCACCTCGGCCCGCGCCCGGTACGCGTCACGGGCCGCGTCCGCCACCGGACCCGAGCCCGCGACGTCCAGCTTCGTCAGCACCGCCGTCGCCTCGCGCATCGCCTCCGCGAGCTCCCGCTCCGCCTCGCCGAGCGACGGTACGTCCGCGGGCGGCGCCTCCCGCACGGGCAGACACCGCCAGACCACCTCCACATGCACGTCACCGGGCGGACCGGCCTCCGTGACCTCCGGCACGAGACCGTACGGAGCGCCGAAACCGACCACCGCCTCCTCCGCCTCCAGCGCCCGCGCGTTGAAGTCCGGCGGCCCGCTCAGCCCCAGCGGATGCCCCGGCGCGGGCAGGGCCACCCTCCACCCGGACACCCCGAGCCGCCGCAGCCGGCCGAGCGCCAGGGTCAGCCCGACCGGCCCCGCCTCGCCCGGCAGCCCCTCCACGCGGTGCACCGCGTCGTTCCCGACAATGGCCAGCGCCGCGTCGTCCGGCGATACCGATCCGGCCAACAGGGCATTGCCCCAAGCGGCCAGGCGTCCTGAGCGTGGTTCCGAAAGCATGCCCCCAGACTAGGGACTCACCGCCCCGCGGCAGGGAAGTACCGGACCTAACGACCGGCCCGCTCCGACAGTGGCGTAGGTTTTCCCTGGACGCCGCGCCCACAGGCGCATGCGACGACTCGACTCGACCGCAAGGGGAGACAACGCGCTCATGAGCGATGTACTGGAGCTGGTGGACGTATCCGTGGTCCGCGACGGACGGGCTCTGGTGGACGATGTCTCCTGGTCGGTCAAGGAGGGTGAGCGCTGGGTGATCCTCGGCCCCAACGGCGCCGGCAAGACCACCCTCCTCAACATCGCCTCCAGCTACCTCTTCCCCTCCGCCGGCACCGCCCGGATCCTCGGCGAGCAGCTCGGCGGCGTCGGCACCGACGTCTTCGACCTCCGGCCCCGCATCGGCATGGCCGGCATCGCCATGGCGGAGAAGCTCCCCAAGCGCCAGACCGTCCTCCAGACCGTCCTCACCGCCGCGTACGGCATGACCGCCACCTGGCACGAGGACTACGACGCCGTCGACGAGCAGCGCGCCCGCGCCTTCCTCGACCGCCTCGGCATGACCGAGTACCTGGACCGCAGGTTCGGCACCCTCTCCGAGGGCGAGCGCAAGCGCACCCTGATCGCCCGCGCGATGATGACCGACCCCGAGCTCCTCCTCCTCGACGAGCCCGCCGCCGGACTCGACCTCGGCGGCCGCGAGGACCTCGTCCGCCGCCTCGGCCGGCTCGCCCGCGACCCGTACGCCCCCTCCATGATCATGGTCACCCACCATGTCGAGGAGATCGCCCCGGGCTTCACCCACGTCCTGATGATCCGTCAGGGCAAGGTGCTCGCCGCCGGCCCCATGGAGACCGAGCTCACCTCCCGCAACCTCTCCCTCTGCTTCGGCCTGCCGCTCGTCGTCGAGCACGTCGGCGACCGCTACACCGCCCAGGGCCTCCCGCTGAAGTAGCCGGATCCGTAAGGGAATCGCACCCTGTCCCGGACCCACCCCGCCGCCCTACCATGACCATGTGGACATCGACGCATGGGTCTGGTGGCTGATCGGCGCGGTAGGACTCGGGATCCCGCTCGTCCTGACCGCGATGCCCGAATTCGGCATGTTCGCCGTCGGTGCGATCGCCGGAGCCGTGACCGCAGGTCTCGGTTTCGGCATCGTCGCGCAGGTGGTCGTCTTCGTCGCCGTCTCCGTGGCGCTCCTCGCGGTGGTTCGCCCCATCGCCGCCCGCCACCGCGACGGCCCGCCCCGGCACGCCAGCGGCATCGACGCGCTGAAAGGCCGTCAAGCAGTCGTCCTGGAACGCGTCGACGGCAACGGCGGCCGCATCAAGCTCGCCGGCGAGATCTGGTCCGCCCGCGCGCTCGACTCCGGGCTGGCCTTCGAACCCGGCGAACAGGTCGACGTCGTCGACATCGACGGGGCGACCGCCGTGGTCATGTGACCGAACCCCCCACGAGACGGCGCGCCGTCTGGGAAACTCGATCATCACAACCAACCCGGCAGTCGACCGGCAGCGAAGGGCACAGGGAGCGCGATGTCAGCGATCATCATCGTCCTGATCATTCTGGTGGTGCTTGTCTTCATCGCCTTGATCAAGACGATCCAGGTCATCCCGCAGGCGAGCGCCGCGATCGTCGAGCGCTTCGGGCGCTACACACGCACCCTCAACGCCGGCCTGAACATCGTCGTCCCGTTCATCGACTCGATCCGCAACCGCATCGACCTCCGCGAACAGGTCGTCCCCTTCCCGCCGCAGCCGGTGATCACCCAGGACAACCTGGTCGTCAACATCGACACCGTCATCTACTACCAGGTGACCGACGCGCGCGCCGCGACCTACGAGGTCGCCAGCTACATCCAGGCCATCGAGCAGCTCACCGTCACCACCCTGCGCAACATCATCGGCGGCATGGACCTGGAGCGCACCCTCACCTCCCGCGAGGAGATCAACGCGGCCCTCCGCGGCGTCCTCGACGAGGCCACCGGCAAGTGGGGCATCCGCGTCAACCGCGTCGAGCTCAAGGCGATCGAGCCGCCCACCTCCATCCAGGACTCGATGGAGAAGCAGATGCGCGCCGACCGGGACAAGCGCGCCGCGATCCTCACCGCGGAGGGCATCCGCCAGTCGCAGATCCTCACCGCCGAGGGTGAGAAGCAGTCCGCGATCCTCCGCGCCGAGGGCGAGGCCAAGGCCGCCGCCCTGCGAGCCGAGGGCGAGGCCCAGGCCGTCCGCACGGTCTTCGAGGCCATCCACGCCGGCGACCCGGACCAGAAGCTCCTCTCGTACCAGTACCTCCAGATGCTCCCGAAGATCGCCGAGGGCGACGCCAACAAGCTCTGGATCGTGCCCAGCGAGATCGGCGACGCCCTCAAGGGCCTCTCCGGCGCCTTCGGCAACCTCGGCGGCGGAGCGCCCGGCTTCAACACCGGCGCGGTGCCCGGCAGTCGCACCGGCAACGAGACCGAACGCCGCGAAGTGCCCCCGGTCGACTGACGCGCACATGCCCTCGTGCATGATCGGTGCGAGCCCCTCGACCCCGACGGAAGTCCGGGCGGGGAGGTGAGCCACTGATCCTTTAAGGAGATGGCGTTGTCCATCTGGGAAGTACTGGCAGTGTTCGCAGCCGGCATCGGAGCCGGCACCATCAACACCATCGTCGGATCGGGAACGCTCATCACGTTCCCCGTCCTCCTCCTCACCGGACTGCCCCCGGTGACGGCCACCGTCTCCAACGCCCTCGGCCTCATCCCCGGCTCCATCAGCGGAGCCATCGGCTACCGCGAGGAGCTCAAGGGCCAGCGCCGCCGCGTCATCCGCCTCGGCACCGTCGCCGCCATCGGAGGACTCTGCGGAGCCGTCCTCCTGCTGATGCTCCCGGCCCGGGCGTTCGAGACCATCGTCCCCGTCCTCGTCGCCCTCGCGCTGGTCCTGGTCATCCTCCAGCCACGGATCTCCAAGGCCGTCCAGGCCCGCCGCGAACGCGACGGCAGCCCGGCGGACCCCGACGGCGGACCGCTCCTGCTGACCGGCCTGCTCCTCGCGAGCGTCTACGGCGGCTACTTCACCGCGGCCCAGGGGATCATCTACCTCTCCCTCATGGGGATGCTCCTCGCCGACACCCTCCAGCGCCTCAACGCCGTCAAGAACGTCCTCGCCGCGATCGTCAACAGCATCGCCGCGCTCTTCTTCCTCTTCGTCGCCGACTTCGACTGGACCGCCGTCCTGCTCATCGCCGTCGGCTCCGCCATCGGCGGCCAGATCGGCGCCAAGGTCGGCCGCCGCCTCCCACCGAACGTGCTGCGCGGCGTCATCGTCGTCGTCGGCATCGCCGCCATCGTCCAACTGCTGCTGCGCTGAACGACAAGGGCCCGCTCCCCGAGAAGGAGAGCGGGCCCCGCGTCGTATCCTCCGCGCACACCGGGACGTACCGGATCACGCCGCCGAACCGGCCAGCCAGTCCGGAAGCTCGGACCTCTCACCGGCCCGCATCGCCAGCAGCATCGCGTCCGCCGGCGACGGCACGAACGGCTCGTGCAGCAACGGCATCCCCGCCTGCTCCGGCGTCCGGTCCGCCTTGCGGTGGTTGTCCTCGGCGCAGGACGCCACCGTGTTCAGCCAGCTGTCCCCACCACCCTGCGCCCGCGGCACCACGTGGTCCACGGTGGTCGCGCGCCTCCCGCAGTACGCGCACCGGTGCTGGTCCCGGACGAGCACACCCCTCCTCGACCACGGAGCCTGTCTTCGGAACGGCACCCGTACGTAGCGGCAGAGTCTGATCACCCGAGGCACCGGAATGTCGACAGCGGCGGCACGCATCCGAAGCTCGGGATGCTCCTGCTCCACGACGGCCTTGTCCTGCAGGACAAGCACCACCGCACGGTTGAGTGTGACCGTCGAAAGCGGCTCGAAGCTCGCGTTCAGAACCAGCGTGTCCCGCATGGTGCCCACCTCCCGTGTGCCGGCCCAGCCCCATGGCAGGGCTCCGGGCTGGGATCAACTCTGGCCGGGCGCGCCGGGTTGGACAACGCAATATCGTGCGAAACGAAAGATGCCCGCTTCTGATCTCTCCAAGACCAGAAGCGGGCAAACAACAAACGAACGCTCAGCTGCGCTCGGGACCGGTGTACTCGGCGATCAACTGCGCGCGCCCCAGCGTGTGGAACCGCAGGTTGAACCCGACTGCCGCGGGCGACGTGTCCGCGTCGGGCCCGAGCTTCTCCGTGTCCACCGCGTACACGGTGAAGACGTAGCGGTGGTTCTCACCGGCCGGGGGAGCGGCACCGCCGAAGTCCCGGGAGCCGTAGTCGTTACGCGCCTGTACGGCGCCGGCCGGCAGCCCCTCGAACGACCCCGTGCCCGCACCGGCCGGCAGCTCGGTCACCGACACCGGGATGTCGAACAGCACCCAGTGCCAGAAACCGCTGCCCGTCGGAGCGTCGGGGTCGAAGCAGGTGACGGCGAAGCTCTTCGTCTCCGCCGGGAACCCCTCCCAGCTCAGCTGGGGCGAGGTGTTCCCCGCCGCGTACACCTGCGCGTCCTTCAGCGCGCCACCCGCCACGATGTCGTCGCTCACCACGGTGAACGCCGGCACCTGCGGATGGAAGTCGTGAGGGAGCGGCGCCCTCTTCCCCTCGGCCACGTCCGTACCTCCGTATCGCAGACTGCTGTACGGGGCTGAGCCTAGAGCCAGTTGCGCTTGCCACCGACGTCGGCGAGCCACTGGTTGAGGTATGCGGCCCAGTCGGTCGAGTGGAAGTCCTGCAGACCCACCTTGAAGGCGCGGAACGAGTCGCTGCCCTCACTGAACAGACCCGGCTTCTTGTCCATCTCCAGGACGACGTCCATCTCACGGTCGTCCGCGACGAAGCTGACCTCCACCTGGTTCAGACCGCGGTACTGCTGCGGCGGGAAGAACTCGATCTCCTGGTAGAACGGCAGCTTCTGCCGGGTCCCGCGGATGTGCCCGCGCTCCATGTCCGCGCTCTTGAAACGGAAGCCCAGCTGGAGGAAGGCGTCCAGGATCGCCTGCTGCGCCGGCAACGGGTGGACGTTGATGGGATCCAGGTCACCGGAGTCCACCGCGCGCGCGATCTCCAGCTCGGTGGTCACACCGATGTTCATCCCGCGCAGCTGCTGGCCGGAGATCGTGGTGACCGGCGTCTCCCACGGAATCTCGAGACCGAACGGCAGCGCGTGCACCGCACCGGCCTGCACCGTGAAGGCACCGCCGAGCCGGACCTTGACGAACTCGATGTCCTGCTTCGTCTCCTGGTCCGCACCCTCGACCTCGACCCGGGCCTGCAGGCCCACGGAGAGCCCCTCGATCTGCTGATCGACCGAACCGCCCTGGATCCGCACCTCACCCTGCACGACGCCACCGGGAACGACGTTCTCCTCGGTCAGCACCGTCTCGACGGAGGCGCCGCCGGCACCCAGGCTCGCGAGCAGCTTCTTGAACCCCATGAACACTCCCTCTTGTCCTGCTTGGCCTTGACCTCTACATACGCGCGACGACCGTAACCGGTTCCCCACCGCTTCCCCGGCAAGGCCCCAGTACGCTCGGACGCCATGAGCGAGAGCCCCGACCGTACGCCGCTCCCGCGGACCTTCTTCGACCGCCCCGTCCTGGAGGTCGCCCCCGACCTGCTCGGTCGCACCCTCGTACGGAACTCGAACGCGGGCCGCATCGAACTCCGCCTCACCGAGGTGGAGGCGTACGCCGGCGCGATCGACCCCGGCTCCCACGCCTTCCGTGGGCGCACCGCACGCAACGCCGTCATGTTCGGCCCGCCCGGACACGCGTACGTCTACTTCACCTACGGCATGTGGCACTGCCTCAATCTGGTGTGCGGTCCGGAGGGCCACGCGAGCGGAGTCCTGCTGCGCGCCGGGGAGGTCCTCAAGGGAGCGGAACAGGCATGGCCCCGTCGACTCTCGGCCCGCCGCGACACCGAACTGGCCAAAGGCCCTGCCCGTCTGGCCACGGCGCTCGACGTGGCGCTCACCCTGAACGGCACCGACACCTGTGCCGGCCCGGACTCCCCGCTGGCCCTCCTCGGGGGCACCCCACCCCCGCCCGACCAGGTACGGAGCGGACCGCGCACGGGAGTGGGCGGCGACGGAGCACCACACCCGTGGCGCTTCTGGATCGACGCCGACCCGACGGTGAGCCCGTACCGAGCCCATGTGCCCCGCAAGAGGACCTCTTGACCCGACTTGACTCGGGTGCCCCGGACGCCTAACGTAGGCGAGCCGCTTGAAACGGGACAGCTTGTTCAAGCACCCCGGAGCGGCCATCCACTACCTACGACGAACCCCAACGGGTGCGGATTTCGGCATGCCGAAATTTGATCCGAATGGCTCGATTATGAGTCGCCGGGGAATTCGGCTAAAGTAGTGACCACGCCGAAAGGCAAGGCAGCCAACAGGCCACCGGAAACAAAATCCGAACCGGAAACGGAACGGAAAAGGATCTGGTAAGGTTGGAAACACGAAAGACCGAAGGGAAAAGCCCGGAGGAAAGCCCGAGAGGGTGAGTACAAAGGAAGCGTCCGTTCCTTGAGAACTCAACAGCGTGCCAAAAATCAAC
>NZ_JBEZNW010000066.1:0-29355 GCF_040653355.1 Streptomyces sp. NPDC047971
CCACAACGCCCTCAAGAACGACGGCACCCCCGCCCTGACCATCCACGCCACCACCGCCTACGGCGACATCACCGCCCACAGCAACTGAGGTGGGGAGCAGCACGCTCCGCCGGGGGTGTCCGGACGGCGCCCCCGCGGGTCAGCGTCCGCCCGCCACCCTCAGTACCGTGCCCGTCGTGTACGACGCGTCCTCGGAGAGCAGCCACGCCACCGCCGCCGCGATCTCCGAGGGGCGGCCCGGCCGGCCCAGCGGAATGGAGGAAGCCGCCTTCGCCGGACGGTCCGGGTCTCCCATCGCCGCGTGCATGTCGGTCTCGACGATGCCCGGGGCGACCGCGTTGACCCGGATGCCGTTCCGGCCCAGCTCCTTGGAGAGGCCCACGGTCAGCGCGTCGGTGGCGGCCTTCGTCGCCGCGTAGTGGACGTACTCGCCGGGACTGCCGAGCGTCGCCGCGGCCGAGGAGACGTTCACGATCGAGCCCCCGCCGTGCGCGGCCATGTCACGGGCCGCTCGGCGACAACACAGCAGATAGCCCAGGAGGTTGACCTCCACCACCCGCCGCAGGTCCTCGGTCCGCGCGTCCGCGAGCCGCCCCAGCGGACCCGTCACACCGGCGTTGTTGACCAGGCCGGTCACCGGGCCCAGCTCGGCCTCGGCCGTGTCGAAGAGCCGCTCCACATCCGCCTCGACCGAGGTGTCGGCGCGGACCACGACACACCGCGCGCCCGCCGCCCGGACCGCGCGCGCGGTCTCCTCCGCGGCGCCGCCGTCCCGCACGTACCCGAGCACCAGGTCGTGCCCCTCGGTGGCCAGGCGTACGCAGGTCGCGGCGCCGATCCCACGGCTTCCGCCGGTGACGACGGTCGTTCGGGACATGATCTTCCACCCTTCATCGCGGTCGCGCCGCCCCCACCGTAAATCGATGGCCGATGCCGAGGCCGCTGGCTAGCCTCCCGGCCATGGTCGACCTCGTGCGCAGACTCATCGCCGCCCAGTTCCCGCAGTGGGCCGAACTGCCCGTCGCGCGGGTCGCGTCGGCCGGCACGGACAACGACATGTTCCGGCTCGGCGACGCGATGGCGGTCCGGCTGCCGAAGACCGCCGACAACGCCCGGAGCGTGACCAAGGAGCAGCGCTGGCTGCCGTATCTCGCCCCGCACCTCCCCCTGCCCGTGCCGGTGCCGCTGGGCAAGGGCGAGCCGGCGGAGGGATTCGCTTCGCCCTGGTCCGTGTACGGCTGGCTGGACGGCGACAACGCCTTCGACGCGCCCATCGACGATCTCGCCCACGCGGCCGTGGAGTTGGGCCGCTTCGGCGTGGCGCTCCGGAGCGTGGACGCCACCGGCGGCCCGACGTCCTTCCGGGGCGGCCGTGTCACCGAGTGGACCGGCGACCACATCGACCGCGCCCTTCGCGACCTCGGCGCCGACGGTACGGTCGACGGGGCCGCCGCGGCCGAGGCGTGGCGGTCGGTGCTGCGCCTTCCGCAGTGGGACCGCGACCCCGTCTGGATCCACGGAGATCTGCTGCCGGGCAACCTGTTGACCAGGGAGGGCAGGCTGAGCGCCGTCATCGACTTCGGCGGGGTCGGCACCGGCGACCCGGCCTGCGACATGATGCCCGCCTGGACGCTCCTGACCCCCGAGACCCGCCCGCTGTTCCGTGAGGCCGCCCGCGTCGACGACGCGACCTGGGCACGCGGCCGCGGCTGGGCGCTCGGCTGGGGTCTGGTGACGGAGCACTACTACCGGGACACCAACCCCGTCCTCGCCGCCGTCGCCCGCCGCTCGTGGGCCGAGGCGCTCCCGGAGTTCGCGTCCGGCGCATGAGATTCGCGCACGGGGCTGTTCATCACGGCCCGCAGCCCCCACCATTCCCCTCACTACTCGTGCGTAACACCTCGTAGGGGGAAGCGTGTTGAGGCTCCGTGTCGGAATCGTCCCGCTGCTCGCGGTCATCGCGTCCCTGCTCGTCCCGGCCACCGCCGCCCGCGCCGAGGTGGCCGTGGCGGCCCGCACCCCCGTCGTCCTCGTGCACGGCTACAACGCGGACCCCGGAGTCTGGGGCGGCCTGCGCGAGGACCTCAAGGCCGACGGCTACACGGACGCCGAGCTCTTCTCCTTCGGCTACGACACCCACCGGTCCGTCAACGAGGTCATCGCCGGCGAGCTCGCCGCCTACGTCGAACACGTCAAGCGGCAGACCGGCGCGAGCCGGGTCGACCTGGTCGCCCACTCCTTCGGCAGCCTCGTCACGCGCTGGTACGTGAAGTTCGACGGCGCGGGCCAGTCGTCCGTGGCCCACTGGGTGTCGCTGGCGGGCCCCAACCACGGCACCGGCACCGCGTGGGCCTGCGCCCTCTGGGACCAGGCATGCCGCGACATGACCCCGAACTCCTACGTCCAGAAGAAGCTCGCGGAGGGTGACGAGACCCCCGGCGCCGTCCGCTACGCCACCTGGTGGTCGAACTGCGACGAGGTCATCAACCCCGACAGCAGCGTCGCGCTGACCGGCGCCGCCAACCACGCCGCCGGCTGCCTCGACCACAACGCGCTGCTCGGCGACGACGGGGTCTCCCAGGGCGTGCGGGCCTTCCTCCGCTCCTAGGGGCGCCCCGGCGCCCCGGAGAAGTCGCGAGGAGCACGAGGAGCACGCGACACACGACCAACACACGACACACGAGCAACACGAGTCGCACAAGCAACACGAGACACAAAAGCAACATGAGACACATGAGAAACACGAGCAACTCGTACAACCTCAGCTCCTCCTCGTCGGTCTGATCCGGCGGTGCGCGCTGATGCGCGGACCGCCGGTTCATCAGGAGGGACTTCCTTGGCTTCCGCACGCACGACCCGACGCCGTCTCGGCGCTTCCGTCGCCACCGTTCTCGCCGTGACGGTCGGTGCCGGTGTTCTCGCCGCGCCGGGGGCGGTGGCCGCTCCCGCTCCCGCCGCCGTGACCGGGGCCGCTGCCGCGACCGCCGACGAAGCGGCGCATCTGCCCGTCGACGCCGAGATTGTCAGCAATGGCGACACCGGCTATCTCACGTCCCGGACGGACGAGGCCGGCAACGCGGTCCTGGAATGGCACACGTACGCCGACGGATCGGTGATCCCGATCACCTCGGGCACCGTGGGTCACGGCAGCAACTCCGATGTCGTCGTGACCAGCGACGGGGCAGGCGCCGTCGCCCTGCGGGACATGACGCCGGGCGTCACCTGGTCCGCCTCCTTCGACCTCGCGTCCGAGTTCGGCCCCGGGGCGAAGCTCGTCGGCGTGGTCGGCCGGAACCTCTTCGTGAGCGTCCCGACGACCGCCGACTACCACGAGCTGTGGCAGCTCACCCAGGTGGACGGGGTCACCAGGAAGACGAAGCGTTCGGCCAACCCCTACAGCCAGAACTTCAAGGTCGTCGCCTCCACGAGCAGCGACCTGCTCGTCCTGCGCAGCAATCGGGTGTTCCCCTCGTCCGCCACCTTCCGGACCGAGTTCTGGAACGCGCGCATGAGCCTCGGCGGCGACGGGGCCGCCGACGGCGAGGGCGCCTGGTACACGGGCCCCTGGAACCAGAGCTCGACGGGTGCCTACACCGCCGACCACCGGGCGTGGGTCGAGTACAAGGGCGGAGTCACGCACCTCGTCGTCAAGGGCACCGGCTCGAACAAGGACTTCGCCATGGACAGCTCCATGAGCGGCGCCGTCATCGCCGGCATCACCCGGGACACGCTGCTCTACGGGGTCCCCGGCAAGGCGGCCGACGAGACGCCGAGTCCGCTGTACGCCCGGAGCGTCGTCTCCGCCGACTCCACGCCGTACAAGCTGCTCCAGCACTTCTCCAGCGTGGCCCAGGCGCCGGACGGCGGTCTGCTCGTGCGCGGCGCCACGGCCGACACCGAGGGGCTGTTCCGGATCTGGGAGGGCGACGACGGCCGCCCGACCGCCACGCTCGTGGCGAGCACGGGCCGGGACCTGTCCCTCAAGGTGACCGAGTCGAAGGTCCCCACCGCGGTGGACCTGGAGAAGCCGGGCACCGCGGTCCCGATGGAGTGGACCCTGTCCCGGGCGAACGCCACCGTGGATCTCACGCTCACGCACACGGCCACCGGCGCGAAGCTCACCCAGCACCTCTCCGAGCCGATCTCCGGCAGCCGCTTCGCCTTCGCCTGGGACGGTGTCCTGGGCGGCATCAGCGCCCCGAACGGTGCCTACACCTGGCAGATCACCGCCACGCCGGCCAACGGCGGCAGCCCGGCGACCACCTCGGGGACCTTCCAGGTCTCGCGCCAGGCCGACCCGCACGACTTCAACGACAACGGCTCGACGGACGTCCTCGCGCGGGACGCCTCGGGCGTGCTGTGGCGCGACGACCTCTTCGACTGGCCGGGCAGCCAGGTCGCCACCGCCAAGCGGACGACCGTCGGCACCGGCTGGGGCATCTACAACCAGATCGAGGCCACCGGCAACATCGGGGGAGCGCCGGTCGGAGACGTCGTCGCCCGCGATACGGCCGGTGTCCTCTGGCTCCACCTCGGCAAGGGCGACGGCACCTTCGCCAACCGGTACAAGATCGGTTCGGACTGGGGGAGCTACAACAAGATCGCCGGGGGAAGCGACTTCACCGGCGACGGGAAGCCCGACCTCCTGGCCGTCGACACCGCCGGCGCCCCGTGGCTCTTCAAGGGCACCGGCAGTTGGAGCGCCCCCTTCGCCCCCCGGGTGAGTCTCGGCACGGGCTGGGGCGTCTACAACCAGATCACCGCCACCGGCAACATCGCCGGAGGTGCCGCGGGGGACCTCGTCGCCCGCGACAGCGCCGGCGTCCTCTGGCTCCACCTCGGCAACGGCGACGGCACCTTCGCCAACCGGGTGAAGATCGGGACCGGCTGGGGCGGTTACACGCACCTCGTCGGCGCCGGCGACGTCACCGGCGACGGCCGCCCCGATCTGATCGCCTACGGCCCGAACGGCACGCACGTCCACCGCGCCACCGGCTCGTGGTCGGCCCCGTACAGCCAGCAGGCGACCACCCTGTACGCGGGTGAGGGAACCAAGTTCAACCACGTCGCCTAGGTGTATTGATCACGCCGCCGGTCGGGGTGCGGGCGCTCCACGAGGAGCGTGAGCACGGACACCGGCGGCATGATCGGCCTGGGGGTGCGGAGCAGGCCGCGCGGGTGCGGGCGGGGCTCGCCCCGGGAGCCCTCAGGCCGCCAACTGCTCCGGGAGTGGCGAGGAGTGAAGGACCGTCAACCCCGACACCGCACGCGTCAGCGCCACGTACAGCCGCCGCAGGCCGGTGCGTTCGTCCGGTTCGCCGTCCACGAGGGCCGCCGGGTCGTCCAGGACCACGTAGTCGTACTCCAGGCCCTTGGCCAGGGAGGCCGGGACCAGAGTCAGGCGGGAGTCGGCCGTCGTCTCCTCGCCGGGGGAGAGGAAGGCGAGTCCCGCCGCCGTCAGCGCCTCCGCGAGCGGGGCGATCCGCGCGTCGGCGGCGATCAGACCGATCGAGCCCTCGTGCCGGAGCGAGTCGACACAGGCCGCCACCACCGCCGCGTCGAGCTCCGCCGCCCCGGTCGGGCGGATCGTCAGCGAGCCCGGGTTCTCCCGGACCGACTCGACGGCCGCCAGGCCGGGGGACATGTGCGGCAGCAGCCTGGACGCGTACGCGATGACCTCGCGCGGCACACGGAAACCGGCGGTCAGCTCCTCCACCACGGCCTCCGGCTTCCCCAGATGCCCCAGTGCCTCGGCCCAGCTCTCCGTGGCCCACGGCGTGGTGCCCTGCGCCAGGTCGCCCAGGACCGTCGCCGAACCGGTGGTGCAGCGGCGGCCGACGGCGCGGTACTGCATGGGGGACAGGTCCTGCGCCTCGTCCAGGACCACGTGGCCGAGCGAGTGCGTGCGCTCCACCAGGTCCTTCGCCTCGTCGATGAGGACCGCGTCGGCCGCCGACCACTTCGCCGACTTCACCGACCGCGCGGGCCTCGCCCACAGCAGCAGCTTCTGCTCGTCCGCCGACAGCAGCCCCTCCGCGTGCTCCGCCAGGAAGTCGGCGTCGCTCAGCAGCCGCAGCACCAGCTTCGCCGGGTCGACCGCGGGCCAGGCCGCCTTCACGACCGCCTTCACCGCCGCGTTGCGCGCCACCGCGTTCTGCACACGGTCGTCCGGAGCCTCGCCCGCCTGCTCCATCCGCACCAGGACCAGGTGCGCGACGCGCTGCGGCAGCGCCTCGTGCGCCGCGCCGTAGCGGATGTCCCGGTCCAGCAACTCGCGGACGACCTCCTCCAGTTCGTACGCGGGCACCCGCCAGCGGCGGGAGCCGCGCACGACCATCAGCGGCTCGGTGGGCAGCGTGACGTGCGAGCGCACGGCGCGCCGCAGCACCTCCGCCATCCGGGCGTCGCCCTTGACGACGGCCGTGGCCGCCTCGTCCGTCCCCCGCACCTCGACATGGGCCACCAGGTCGTCGACGGTCGCCTGCTTGACCTCCAGCTCGCCCAGCGCCGGCAGGACCTGCTCGATGTAGTGCAGGAAGGACCGGTTCGGGCCGATGACCAGCGTGCCGGTCCGTGCCAGCCGCTCCCGGTGCGCGTAGAGGAGGTACGCGACCCGGTGCAGACCCACGGCCGTCTTGCCGGTGCCCGGGCCGCCCTGCACGCAGACCGAGCCGGAGAGCCCGGACCTGACGATCTCGTCCTGCTCGGGCTGGATGGTGGCGACGATGTCCCGCATCGGGCCCACGCGCGGCCGCTCGATCTCCGCCTGGAGCAGCCTGCTCGTCCGCTCCAGCTCGCCCGGGTCGGAGAGGTGTTCGTCCTCGTACGCGGTCAGCTCGCCGCCCGTGTAACCGAACCGGCGCCGCAGCCCGACGTCCTGCGGGTCCTTCTTCGACGCCCGGTAGAACGGCTGCGAGACCGGCGCACGCCAGTCGATCACCATCGGGTCGCCCTGCGCGTCGTGGACGTGCCGACGGCCGATGTAGAAGCGCTGGCCCTCCTGCGTGGTGTGCAGGTAGTCGAGCCGGCCGAAGAACAGCGGGGTGTGCGAGAGGTCCGCCAGCGCCTTGATCCGGTCGTCGATCTGCGCCTGCAGGACGACGGCGTTGACCCAGTTCGCCGTGACGTCCCTGATGTCCAGCGCCTCGGCGTCCTCCCGCATCGCGCGCAGCGCGGCGCGGGAGTCGGCGAGATGGGCGCGCTCGCGCGCGAGCGGGTCCGGCGGGGCGTCCTGAGCGGACATGGCGGTGCCTCCGAGTGCGCGTACAGACATGACTGGGCGGCCGCCGGTTTCCGACCGGGCGGCGGCTCTCCACGGAGGGAGGCGGGGAAGTCGGAGATTGTAGCTTCCGGCCCTCGCCGCGGGCGAACGGATTTCCCCCGGGACCGACGGAGGAGGGACCCGTAGGGGACGGGATCCGACTGGAGGGGGACCCGGGTTCCACCCCCGGGCCGATGTGTTCGGAATGTCCGAAATTCATCATGGAGTCATGACCACAGCGACCCTGACCCCCACCGTCTCCCACTCCCGCCGCCTCGCCCTGGCCGCCCGCGCGATACGCGCCTTCGGCGGCGCCGCGGTGAACGTCGTCCTCCTCGGCGTGTACGAGGAGGAGGCGGGCGTACGCGACCCCCGTCCGCGGTACGCGGGAAGGGAGGGCTGAGCGCCCGGACGACTTCCCGCGGCGTACAACTTTCCCCCACCCCCGCAGGTCTCCTCTTCGCACCGCCGTCTCCGCACGGAACACGGCAGTCCCCCCACGGAGCACGAAGGAACAGAGGAGATCATGAGAAAGCCCTCCGCCGGCCGGTTCGCACGGCTCGGCGCGGTCGTCACCGCAGCGGGTCTGGTCACGGTCGGGATGGCCGCCACCCCGGCCCTCGCCGTCAGCGACACCCTGTGGATCGCGGCACCCTACGAACTCGCGCTGCCCAAGGCCGTCGACGGTCGGCAGGCCCCCGCCGCCACCGTCGCCCTCGGTCTCTACCACGACAACGCCGACCACCGGGTGACCGACGGCCGTCTCACCGTCGACGCCTCCGCGCTGACCGGCGTCGCCGAGATCACCTGGCCCGAGACCTGCGCGCCGAACGGTGCCACCGCCGTCTGCTCCTTCCCCGAGGTGCCGCTGAGCGGTGAGACCCCCGTGGAGCTGAAGATCCGTGCCGCGGCCGGTGCCGAGGCGGGCCCCGTCGGCCAGATCACCTACACGGCGACCGCCACGACGGACGACGGCGTGATCAGCGGCCCCGAGAACTCGACGAGCGTCCGGATCGCCTCCGGCCCCGACCTCGTGCTGAACCGGCCCGCGCCGGTGACGGGCGTGAAGCCGGGCAGCACCGTGCCCGTGCCCTTCTCCGTCGTCAACAACGGCAACGAGGCCGCCGACGGCGTCCAGGTCACCCTCTTCGTCACCCGCGGACTCGCCGTCGGCGGCGTCGCCCCGCAGTGCACCAGCACCCCGCTGGGCGAGGGCACGATCAAGCCGATCACCAAGGTGGACTGCGCCTTCGACGACGTCGTCGAGCCGGGAGGTTCCTTCACCCTGCCGGCGCCGCTGCGGGCGAAGGTGGCCTCGTACGCGCTCGGCGAGCGCATCGACATAACCGTCGCGGCGGGCGGCGGCGCCGAGGACCTGGCGATGGAGAACAACGGCGCGATCGCCGCGATCGACGTCGTCAACACGGCCGACTTCGCGGTACGCGGCGCCCGGGTGAGCGGCGCCGCGGGGGAGACGGTCACGGCCGAGCTGACGTTCCGCAACCGGGGCCCGGCCTGGGTCGCCAACCTCGGCTCCGGCGACCCCGTCGCCGCCGTCGACGTGACGGTCCCCGCGGGGGCCACCGTCACGGCCGTCCCGGACAGCTGCGAGCCCCGCACCCTGGACGGCGGCTGGTGGGAGAGCGAGACCCGTACCGGTGCGCCGCGCTACCTGTGCCAGCTCCCGATGTGGGTGGCCGAGAAGCAGACCGCGACCTTCCCCTTCGAGCTGCGGATCGACACCGTCGTCCGCGGCGCCAAGGGAGCGGTGACGCTGAAGCCCCCGTACGGCGACGCGCCCCTCGCCTTCGACCCGAACAGCGCCAACAACACGGCGAAGCTGGTCCTGAACCCGGCCGCCTGACGGCCGCGCAGGCCGCACGACACACCTGGGGCCCCGTCCGCACCGGACGGGGCCCCAGGGCATGCGCGTCGTTACGCCGGCGGTGCCTCGCCCGCCATCAGCTCGTCCGCGTCGATGATCCGGTACGCGTACCCCTGCTCGGCCAGGAACCGCTGGCGGTGCGCCGCGAAGTCCTGGTCGATGGTGTCCCGCGCGACCACCGAGTAGAAGTGCGCCTGATGGCCGTCGGCCTTCGGGCGCAGCACCCGGCCGAGGCGCTGTGCCTCCTCCTGGCGCGAGCCGAACGTGCCGGAGACCTGGATCGCGACCGTCGCCTCCGGCAGGTCGATCGAGAAGTTCGCGACCTTCGAGACGACCAGCACGCTGATCTCGCCCTCGCGGAACGCGTCGAAGAGCTTCTCGCGCTGCGCGTTGGACGTCTCGCCCTTGATGACCGGCGCGTCCAGATGCTCGCCGAGCTCGTCGAGCTGGTCGATGTACTGGCCGATGACGAGGATCTGCTGCCCGGCGAACTTCTTCACCAGGGCCTCCGTCACCTTCCGCTTCGTCGCCGTCGTGGCGCAGAAGCGGTACTTCTCCTCCGGCTCCGCCGTCGCGTACGCGAGCCGCTCGGAGTCCGTGAGGTTGACCCGGACCTCGACGCAGTCGGCGGGCGCGATGTAGCCCTGCGCCTCGATCTCCTTCCACGGCGCGTCGAAGCGCTTCGGGCCGATCAGGGAGAACACGTCCGACTCGCGCCCGTCCTCCCGGACCAGGGTCGCCGTGAGCCCGAGCCGCCGACGGGCCTGGAGGTCGGCGGTGAACTTGAAGACCGGCGCCGGCAGCAGATGCACCTCGTCGTAGACGATCAGGCCCCAGTCGCGGGAGTCGAAGAGCTCCAGGTGCGGGTAGATGCCCTTCCGCTTCGTCGTCAGGACCTGGTACGTGGCGATGGTGACCGGGCGGATCTCCTTCTTCGTACCGGAGTACTCGCCGATCTCGTCCTCGGTCAGCGAGGTCCGCTTCACCAGCTCGTGCTTCCACTGCCGGGCCGAGACGGTGTTCGTCACCAGGATCAGCGTGGTGGCCTTCGCCTGCGCCATCGCACCGGCCCCGACCAGCGTCTTCCCGGCGCCACAGGGCAGGACGACGACGCCGGAGCCGCCGTGCCAGAAGCCCTCGACGGCCTGCTTCTGGTACGGGCGCAGCGCCCAGCCGTCCTCGGCGAGCTCGATGGGGTGCGCCTCGCCGTCCACGTAACCGGCGAGGTCCTCGGCCGGCCAGCCCAGCTTCAGGAGCGTCTGCTTGATCTGCCCGCGCTCGGAGGGGTGCACGGCGACGGTGTCCGGGTCGATCCGGGCGCCGACCAGCGGCTGGACCTTCTTGGAACGGAGGATCTCCTCCAGGACCGGCCGGTCGGTGGTGGTGAGGACGAGCCCGTGGGTGGGGTGCTTGGAGAGCGTCAGCCGGCCGTAGCGGGCCATGGTCTCGGCGACGTCCACGAGGAGCGCGTGCGGCACGGGGTAGCGGGAGAACTCGACCAGCGCGTCCACGACCTGCTCGGCGTCGTGCCCTGCGGCGCGGGCGTTCCACAGGCCGAGCGGGGTCACGCGGTAGGTGTGGATGTGCTCGGGTGCCCGCTCCAGCTCGGCGAAGGGCGCGATGGCCCGCCGACACGCCTCGGCCTGCTCGTGGTCGACCTCCAGGAGCAGCGTCTTGTCGCTCTGGACGATGAGTGGTCCGTTCACGCCTGATCAGGTCCTTCCCGCCGTACCGCGCCGGGGATTCCGCAGCGGCCAAACATCCAGTGTGCCTGAGGACCGGCCACCGGTGCCCGGGCCCGGTCCTCAGGCAGGTCAGACCTGGTCGTCCGCCAGTTCCGCGACCCCCGTGATGCGGTGCAGGGGGTACGTGCGGACCTCGTCCGCCGTGTGGTCGTAGCCCGTCACGAAGCCGCCCTCCACCCGCACCGGGGCGATGACGCGCTGGCTCGCCGCGCCCTCCGCGTTCACGTAGCCGATCCAGACGGCGGACCCGGTCATCGCGGCGGCCTGGACCGTGGCCAGGGTCTCGGCGGGGGAGGTCCGGGGGAGTTCGCCGGCCGCGGCCGGGGCGCCCTCGGGGCGCTCCTTGCGGACGGCCGTCGAGGCGAGGTCCCCGGCCCGGATCGCGCGGACCGCCGCGCCGAGCAGGGTCGTGTCGGGGGAGGGCGGGCCGTCCGGCACGGGCACGGGCGCGGTGCGGGCGCCCGTGCGGTAGGCGTCGGCGCGGGTGATCAGGACGTCGCCCTCCGCGGACTCGGCGGCCGGGGCGTACCCCATCGCCCGCAGTCCGTCGAGCAGCGCGGCCGGTTCCGCGGGGGAGGCGAGCACGGTGGGTGCCAGGCGGCGCAGCCGCAGCGACGCGGACCGCTTGTCGGCCAGGATCTCGCCGAGGAGCGCGTCGTCGTCGCAGCGGACGTACGCGGAGGCGGCGCCGATCCGCAGATGGCCGTGTTTCCGCGCCACGTCGTCGATGAGATACGCGAGCGGCTGCGGAACCGGCGTACGGGAGTGCGCCGTCAGGAACTCGTGCAGGTCGGAGGCGGTGCGTCCGGCGTCGAGGGCGCGGCGGACCGAGCCGGGCGTGAACCGGTAGACCGTCGCGCCACCCTTCGATTCCACGTCCGCGAGCACGGAGAGCGTGTGGGCGAGGGGCCGCTGGAGCGGGCCGGGGGCGACCGCGGTGAGGTCGGCCTGGAGCAGGACGTGGTCGACGGGCTCGGGCAGGAGCGGGGCCAGCAGGGTCGCGGCCCGGGCGGCGGCGACGGACAGCTCGACGCCGTGGACGGCCACGGGCTCGGTCGCGGCCTCGGCGAGCGGCAGGTTGAGCAGCGCCCGGGCGGGCGAGGCGAGCGCGCCGCGGCCGGTGATCCCGAGCAGCTCGGCCTCGGCGAGCGTCCACAGGGCCAGGCGGGAGCGGAGGTCGGTCCGGGTCTGCGCGCCGGGTCCGGGAGGGGTGCCCGTGGCGGCGCTCCGGCCGCCGGAGGCGCCGCTGCCGTACGCGGCGGAGGTGCCCGTGCCGTACGTGGTGCCGGCGCTCGCGTCCCGGCCCGCCGCGGGCTCCGCGTCCCCGGGGGAACCGCCGCGGCCCGCGCCCCGCAGTGGTCGTTCCCACCGCAGTCGCGCGAGCAGCGCCTCCGGGTCCGCCGCCGCGCCCGGCTCCAGCGTGGCCTGCAGGGTGAGGATCCGCCGCCGCACCTCCGGGGCCGCGCCCCGGTCCAGGTCCGGGCCCAGGGCGTTCAGCGCCCGGCCCTTCGCGTCCTGGCCGCCGACCAGGCCGGAGGTACGCGTCCCCACGAGCCAGGCGGTGACGAGCGCGGCCCAGCGCTCGGCCGCGGGCAGGTCGAGCCAGTCGTCGTACGCGGGCGTCGGCGCGTACCGCTCGTCCGCCTCGCCGTCCGAGGCGAGCAGCCCCGCCCCGTGACAGAGCTCCAGCCAGAACGCCGCGACCGGCTCCGGGACGTCCAGCGCGCCGGCCGTCCGCTTGAGGTCCCGTACCGAGAGGCCGCCGGAGCGCAGGACGGCGGGACCGCCCTGGTCCCAGCCCTTCAGCAGCTCCTCGACCGTCGCGAGCGCGGTGTACGCCTGCCCGGCCGCCGCGCTGTCCACAGCCTGGGGACGGTATTCGCGCAGGACGGACAGCTCCGGGGCGTGCGGCTCCGGCGCGCGGTGGGCCCGCCCGCCCCGCAGATGCAGCGCGGCCTCGCGCGGCAGCACCACCGTGCGCGTCGAGGCGGGCAACAGCAGACCGCGGTCGCGCAGCCAGCGCACCGGCGGCGCCGGGTTCGCCGTCACCTCGCCGTACGGCGGACCCCACACCAGCCGGTCGAGCACCGTCAGCGCGTCCGGCGGCGCCGTGTCCAGCAGCGCGCCCATCCGGTCCCGGTCGGTGAACAGCTCCGTCAGCGCCGCCACCGCGGAGACCGGGTCGTGCGTCGCCGGCAGTCCGGCCGCCGCGATGATCTCCTGGATCCGGCCGGGCGACATCCCGGCCGTCGCCTCGGAGACGGTCGGGCCGAGGCCGGTCGGGGACGGGTGCTGCGGGGAGGGCGCGAGCAGCTCGCGCGCGGTCCGCACCAGCCTCAGCCGGTCGTCGTCGCCCCAGACCAGGGCCTGTTCGCGCAGCGCGTCCACGGCGCGCGGCAGCGCCGCCTCGATGTCCGGGTCGCCGTCGTCGCCGGAGAGCAGGGCGAGGAGTACGGGGTACGGGGCCGGGTCCGGCGCCACGGCCAGCGCCTCGGCGGTCTGGAGCGTGAAACGGTCGAGCCGTTCGAGCGCGCGGACGACGGAGCCCCGGGTGCCGGCCCGGGTGGCGAGCTGGGTCAGGTCGTTCGGCACGGGGGAGAGCAGATCCGGGCGCGCCCGCAGCAAGGCGGCAAGCCCCTCGTCCCCCCGCGCGCGCAGCGCCTCCGCGAGTGTGCGCGGCGCTGCCGCGGCGCCAGTTCCTGCGGGCACGTGCGCCTCCCGATCGAGCTCACCGATCCCCATCCGCCCCACGTTAGCCCCTGCGCGGGCGCTAACGTCGGGGCGTACCGGCTGTGGAGGGGCACTGTGGGGATCGAGAGCGACCAGTTGGTCTTCGACTATCTGAGCCGGGTCGGGGATCTGGCGCAGCAGCGGCAGCTTCCGTCGAGCACGAGGATGCGGCTCGTGTCGACGCTGCGGAGCGAGATCGACCGTCGGCGCGCCACCCACGGCCAGGAGAGTCCGGCCGCGATCCGCGGCATCCTCCGGCAGCTGGGCACGCCGGACGAGGTGGTGGACGGGGCGGCGGGGGGCGCGCCGGTGCCGAAGCTGCCGGAGCAGCAGGACGGAGGGCCGCGGCGGAGGAGCGCGCCACCGGAGTCCGCGCCGGGCGCGTCGCCTCCCCATCTGGCGGGCACGGACGAGGTCGGCGCGGCGGACACCGAACCGGACTGGTGGAGCCTGGACGGCGACACGCCGGAGCCGCTGCCGGGGGACGACCTGGTGCCGGGGTTCAGGGGCGGCGTGGAGATCCCGGAGCTGTTGAAGCCGCCGGTGGAGGTGGACGAGGAGGAGCCGGAGCGGCCGGCGGAGCCGCGGCGCGGCTGGCGCCGCGTGCTGCGCCGCGCTCCCGCGGACGCGGTGGCGGGGGCGGACGGGGAGGTCGCGGAGGCCGTGGCGGGCCGCCGCGTCCGCCTGGGCAGCCCGCTGCTGCTCCTGGCCGCGCTGCTGCTGATCGGCGGGGCCTTCTTCGGCTCCCTGGTCGCCCTGGCCCTGGGCTGGCTCCTCGCCTACGCCTCGCGCCGTCTCTCCCGCGCCCAGATCCAGTGGGCCGTCGTCGTGCTCCCGGGCCTCGCGGCCACGGCCGGCGCGGTCTGGCTCTGGGGTCGGGTGGAGGGCCGCTGGGGCGCTCCGGTCGCGCCGGGGGGCGAGGCGATGGGCGCGGCGGTGTCGGAGACATGGCCGTGGACCCTGAAGGGCGCGGCGCTCGCGTCGGCGCTGTTCCTGCTGTGGCGGTCGCGGAGGGTCTGAGGGCGGGTCGGGTACGGGCCGGAGTCCGCGATGCCGACCCCACCGGTCACGACGAGGAGTCCGGGCCGGTCCCGGGCGGGTCGCGCCGGTCCGGGCGGGTTCGCGCCGGTCCGGGCGGGTCGCGCCCGCGGCGCCGTCCACCCGAAGGGCGGCCTCCGCGGCGCCCGGAACGCGGGCGGCCGCATTCGAACATCCGGGCACAATGTCACCCATGACTCTCCCGCGACTCCCGCTGACCGTCGGCTTCGACCTGGACATGACGTTGATCGACTCCCGACCGGGCATCAAGGCCACCTACGAGGCCTTCGCCGCCCAGGTCGGCGTCTGGATCGACGCGGACCTGGCCGTCTCCCGGCTCGGGCCGCCGCTGGAGCACGAGCTGGCGCACTGGTTCCCGGAGGCGGAGATCGCGGAGCGGGTCGCGCAGTACCGCGCGCTGTACCCGACGTACGCGATCGAACCGTCGCTCGCGATGGCCGGCGCGCGGGATGCGATTCAAGCCGTTCGCGAGGCGGGCGGCCGGACCATCGTCGTCACCGCGAAGAACGAGCCGCACGCCAAGCTGCACCTCACCCACCTCGGCATCGACCCCGACGCCGTCATCGGCGGTCTGTGGGCCGAGGACAAGGCGCGGGCGCTGCGCGAGCACTCCGCGAGCGTGTACGTCGGCGACCACACCGGGGACGTGCGCGGCGCCGCGACCGCGGGCGCCCTGTCGGTGGCCGTGGCGACCGGACCGTGCGACGAGGCGGAGCTGCGGGACGCGGGCGCGGACGTCGTGCTGGCCGACCTGACAGAGTTCCGTGCCTGGTGGGAGGCGTACCGCGGCTAGTTGCCGCCGGTCGGGGCGGCCTTCGCCTGGCGGCGCTGCGCCGCGATCGAGCGCAGCACGCCGGCGCCCGCGACGAGGAATCCGACGCCCATCAGCATGCACACCGCGTACGCGACCGGCGGGAACGGTTCGGTGCCCAGGAACAGCGGGGCCACCGTGACCAGCGTGGCCACCGCGCCGACGATGAAGACGATCGCACCGACCCGGACGAGACCGTCACCCGGCGCGGAGTCGTCCGACGGGGCGGAAGGGGTTTCACTACGCATTCGGCCAGGGTAGTTCCCAGGCCGGAGGAACAAACCGGCGACGTCTTGTCACCAGCCCGAAGCCCATTAGCCTTGGTGCCGGGGGTCCCCCCTGCTCAAGCGGTATCGAGGGCTTGGGGGAGGGTCGGGCGCCCGCTGTAGTTGGTCCCCAGAGCCGGAATCCCGGCGCACCCATCGAGTACGAGGACAAGGACAGACGTGCCTACCGGCAAGGTCAAATGGTTCAACAGTGAGAAGGGCTTCGGCTTTCTCTCCCGGGACGACGGCGGCGACGTGTTCGTCCACTCGTCGGTGCTCCCTGCCGGAGTCGACGCCCTCAAGCCGGGGCAGCGCGTGGAGTTCGGGGTGGTCGCGGGACAGCGCGGCGACCAGGCGCTGTCGGTGACGGTCCTCGATCCGACGCCCTCCGTCGCCGCGGCGCAGCGCCGTAAGCCCGACGAACTGGCGTCCATCGTGCAGGACCTGACGACGCTCCTGGAGAACATCACCCCGATGCTGGAGCGGGGCCGCTACCCCGACAAGGCGCAGGGCGCCAAGATCGCGGGTCTGCTGCGGGCGGTCGCGGACCAGCTCGACGTCTGATCCCGCCCCGTCAGGGGAACGCCAGCGCGTCCGGGCCGAGGGGCGGTACCAGCCCCTCGGCCGCGGCGCGCGTGAGCAGCCCGCGGACCGCCGCGTAGCCGGCCTCGCCGAGGTCGGCGGTGAACTCGTTGACGTAGAGACCGATGTGCTGGTCGGCCACCTTGGGGTCCATCTCCTGCGCGTGTTCGAGCACGTACGGGCGCGAGACGGCCGGGTCGTCCCAGGCCATCCGCACGGACGCGCGGGCCGCCTCGGCGAGGCGCCGCAGCATCTCGGGGCCGAGCGAGCGCCGGGCGACGATCGCGCCCAGCGGGATCGGCAGCCCGGTGGTGTCCTCCCAGTGCGCGCCCATGTCGGCCAGCGCGTGGAGGCCGTAGTTCTGGTAGGTGAAGCGGGCCTCGTGGATGACGAGCCCCGCGTCGACCTTGCCGTCGCGCACGGCGGGCATGATCTCGTGGAACGGCATGACGACCACGTTCCCGACGCCTCCCGGGACGACGTCGGCGGCCCAGAGCCGGAAGAGCAGATACGCGGTCGAACGCTCGCTCGGCACCGCGACGGTCTTCCCCGCGAGGTCCACACCGGGCTCCCGGGTCAGCACCAGGGGCCCGCAACCGCGCCCCAGCGCGCCGCCGCAGGGAAGCAGGGCGTACTCGTCGAGGATCCACGGCAGCACGGCGTACGAGACCTTGAGGACGTCCCACGTGGTGGCGTCGCGCTCGGCCCAGCCGTTGGTGAGGTCGATGTCGGCGAACGTCACGTCGAGGCGCGGGGCGCCGGGGACGCGGCCGTGGGCCCAGGCGTCGAAGACGAAGGTGTCGTTCGGGCAGGGCGAGTACGCGATCTTGAGCTTGGGCGTCATGGGGCGGGCTCCACGAAGACGGAGGTGCTGAGCAGCTGGAACGTGTGCCGCAGCGAGTCCAGGGCGTCGCCGATGCGCCAGGCGGCGCGGTCGCGGGGGCCGACGGCGTTGGAGACGGCGCGGATCTCGACGACGGGCAGGCCGTACGCGGCGGCCGCCTCGGCCACGCCGAACCCCTCCATCGCCTCGGCGGCGGCGCCCGGGTGACGGGCCGCCAGCTCGTCGGCGCGCTCGGCGGTGCCGGTGACGGTGGAGACGGTGAGCACGGGGGCGACGGTGTGGGGCCGGGAGCCCCGGGTGAGCGCGGCGGAGATCCGCCCGGTGAGGGCGCGGTCCACGGCATGCGAGGACCGTCCGAAGCCCAGCTCCTCGACGGTCAGAAAGCCCTCGGGGGTCTGGGCGCCGAGGTCCGCGGAGACGACGGCGTCGGAGACGACGACGGAGCCGAGGGGCGCGAGCGGCTGGAACCCGCCGGCGATGCCGGCGGAGACGACGAGATCGTAGGGCGGCCGGGGCGCGGCGGGGTCGTGCGCGGCCGCGTGCGCGAGGGCCGTGGCGGTGGCGGCGGCCGCCGAAGCGGGGCCGACGCCGCCGACGAGCACGTCGACGACAGCGGGTCGCCCCTCAGGTCCCGGACCCGCGTGGCGGCGCAGCGCGAAGCCGCCGGGCAGCGGGAACTCGCCCGAGCCCGGCCCGTCGAACGTGATGCCCCGGGCGACGGAGTCGGCCTCCGCCGCCACGGCCGTCACGATCAGGATCCGGAGGGCCACCGGAGGATCAGGCGTCCTTCTTCAGCTGGAAGTGCCAGATGCCGGTCAGCTTCTTGCCGTCGTTCTCGACGATGGTGACCTGCGTCGAGTCCGAGGCCTCGCCGGTCTGGGTGGAGAAGAAGGCGCTGGCCGGGATGGTCCGGTAGGTCTTCTTGTACGGCTCGGGCTCGGCGTTCTGGCCACCGAGGAAGATCGTCCAGCCGTTCTCGGCGATCGACGGGTCGACACCGAAGTGGATCTTGTCGTCCGCGGAGACGGTGAGGGTCTTCTCGGCCTTCTTGTTGAGGCACTGCTGGATCTGCGACTCCTTGATGGCGTCGCCGTCGTTGTAGCAGGCGGCCTCGGAGTGGATCGACTCGGTCCCGACCGTCAGGGTCGCGAGCGGAGTCGGCTTGTCGCAGGCGGAGAGTACGAGGAGCCCGGCGGAGACGGCCCCGAGGGCGACGGCGGCCCGGCGGCGCGAGCCGGTGAAGAACGCAACGGTCATGGCCCGAAGGCTATCGGGCGCACCGAACTCCGCCACGCGGGGGTGCGGCGCGCCGCGCTTTCGGTGTGCCGGGGCCGGGACCGGGGCGCCGTCGCGCCTCACTGTTCCGCCTCGGCCTTCCCGCGGTCCGGTGCGCGCGCCGCCGTCAGGAGGCCCCGGACCGCCAGGAGCGCGCCCAGGCCCAGGATCGCCGCGGCCACCCACATGCCCACCGGGCCGCTCAGCGGCAGCGAGATGCCGATCCCGCCGCCCACCACCCACGACATCTGCAGCAGCGTCTCCGAGCGGGCGAACGCCGACGTGCGGACCACCTCCGGCACGTCCCGCTGGATCAGCGCGTCCAGCGACAGCTTCGACAGCGCCTGCGTCAGGCCCGCCACCGCTCCCAGCACCGCGACCATCGCCCCACTGAAGAAGACCGCCGCCAGCATCGCCGCCCCGCACACGGTGAGGATCATCGTGGCGATGATCACTTCCGGCGCGTGGCCGCGCTCCTTCAGGAGCGAGCCCACCGCCGTCCCGCAGGCGTTCCCCACCCCCGCCGCCACCGCCACCATCGCCAGCGACACCGCGGCGCTCTGCCCCGACAGCGGATGCTCACGCAGCAGGAACGCCAGGAAGAAGATCAGGAACCCCGACAGCATCCGCTGCGCCGCGTTCGCCTGCAGCCCGTGCAGCACCGAAGGACCCACCGTCCGCAGGCTCGGTTTCTTCTCGCCGTGCGTCAGCAGGTGCGCCCGCCGCTCGCCCTTCGCCGAGTCGACCTTGTGCGGCATCCGGAACGCCCAGTACCCGCCCAGCAGGAAGAGCGCACAGGCCCCGTAGAGCGGCCACGCCGGCCCGACCTGTTGCAGCCCCGCCCCGATCGGCGCGGCGATGCCGGTGGCCAGCAGGCCCGCGAGGGTGACCCGCGAGTTCGCCTTCACCAGGGAGAAGCCGTGCGGCAGCAGTCTCGGCACGACGGCGCTGCGCACCACCCCGTACGCCTTCGACGCCACCAGGACGCCCAGCGCCGCCGGGTACAGCTCCAGACCGCCCGTGGACACCGCCGCCGACATGGTGATCGCCAGCACCGCCCGGGTCAGCATCGCTCCGGCCATCGCGGCGCGGCGGCCGTGCGGGATGCGGTCCAGGAGCGGGCCGATCACCGGGGCGAGGAGGGTGAACGGGGCCATCGTGATCGCCAGGTACAGCGCCACCCGGCCGCGCGCCTCGTCGGTCGGGACGGAGAAGAAGACCGTGGAGGCGAGCGCGACGGTGATCATGACGTCGCCCGCGCCGTTCACGGCATGCAGCTCGATCAGCTTTCCGAGGCCCGACTCGCCCGCGCCGTGCGCGTGCGTCGCCTTGCGGATCCCCTTCGCCGTACCGGTGAACGGCAGGTGGAGGGCGCGCCCGACCGCCCGGCCCGCTCGGCTGAGCGGCCCGGCATGATCGTGGGATCGTGCGGACGACCGTGCGGCTGCCACTCCGTCATAGTGCCCCACACCCGTCCCGTACGAACCGTTGGCGCGGCCCGGCGGCCCTCATCGGCACGGCGCGGACGGGGTCGGGGTGTCCGCGATACGGGTCACTTGGGGCGGGCAGGTGGGCGGCGGGCGGCGGAGGGGGTAGCGTGCGTAGCGCGCCACCGGCGGAAGTTCTCGGCCGCGCGCCTCTTCGGCATCCCGCAGAATGGATGACGATAGGTGTGCCCGAGACACGCGAGACACGTCGGGTGCGGACGTCGATGCGGCCCTCTGGTCCGCTCCGCCCGCCGCCCGTAGCTCCCGCTCCCGCTCCTCGGCCCGGCGCACCCGTGAGACGGCGTAGGAGAGAAGCGAGACCTGTGAGTGCTGCGACGACGCGAAGCCGTACTGCGCGTACCCCGCGTACCCCCGACCGCCTGTGCGCCGAGGCGGTAGACCTGGCGCGGGCGGCCGCCGAGGAGGCGGCCGCACCCGGCATCGTCGGGGCGCACGTGGAGGCCGTCGCCGAGGGCGACCGGGTGGTCACGCACTTCTTCGAGTGCAAGGAGCCCGGCTACCGCGGCTGGCGCTGGGCCGTGACGGTCACGCGCGCCTCCCGGGCGAAGAACGTCACCCTGGACGAGACCGTCCTGCTGCCCGGATCCGACGCGCTCCTCGCCCCCGAGTGGGTGCCGTGGAGCGAGCGGCTGCGGCCGGGCGACATGGGGCCGGGCGACCTGCTGCCGACGGAGCAGGACGACCTGCGGCTGGAGCCCGGGTACTCCGGCGAGGACGCGCCGCCGCCGAACTCCGCGGTCTCGGAGGAGATGGCCGACCATCTCGACGCCGAGGACGCCGAGATCGTGTCCCGTACGCCGTCCCGGGGCGCGATCGCCTCGGTCGCCGAGGAACTCGGCATGCGACGCGCCCGGGTGCTGTCGCGGTACGGGCTGCACGTGGCCGCGGACCGGTGGGACGAGTCGTTCGGGGCGAAGACGCCGATGGCGCAGGCCGCTCCCGCCTCGTGCGAGTCCTGCGCGTTCCTGGTGCCGCTGGCGGGCTCGCTGAAGCAGGCGTTCGGTGTGTGCGCGAACGAGTTCTCGCCGGCGGACGGGCGCGTCGTGTCGCTCGCGTACGGCTGCGGCGGGCACTCGGAGGCCGCGGTCATGCCGAAGCCGCCGCGGCCCGCGCCGCCGGTGCTGGACTCGATGGGCGCGGACGAGTTCCCGCTGCGCCCGGCGAAGGACTCCGGCTCGACGACGGAACCGGACGGCACGTCGGAAGACCTGGGCCACTCGTAGCCCCGGCCCCGTTGCGGGCCTGCGTTCCGCAGGGCGGGACGGGTGGGCACAGCGGGACGGCGCCCCGCAGGCACCTCCGCCCTTGAGTCCCGAGCCCCGAGCCCCGGGACCCTGGACCGTGTACGTGCCTCGTGGTGTGGGGTCGGTCGGAGCGGACGCGCCCGCGAGGGCGCCGTCCCGTGTGCCCACCCGTCCCGCCCCGGCGGGACGATTGCCCACACGGGGTAGGACGCTCGCCCCGGGTCGGCGGGGGCCCGGCCCCGTGGCGTTCGCCGACTCGCAGGTCGCGGTACCTTCGGGCCCCGGCACAATCCCGCCCCGCAGAGTGGAGTCAGACGTGAGCTTCAGCGTCAGGACGTCGACCGACGGAGCCGACCCCTTCGGTACCGCCCGGCTGCGGAGAGGCGTGCTCGATTCCTGGGGCGCCGGGCCCGCCCGGTTCCGGGAGGACGCCAACGCCGAGGAGGACCTCGCCCTCGGCGGCTACCGCGACCGCCTCGTCGTCGAACTCGCCCAGAACGCCGCCGACGCCGCCCGTCGCGCGGGCGTGACCGGAAGGCTCCGGCTCACCCTGCACGCCGCGGGCCCCGACGCCCCCGCGATCCTCGCCGCCGCCAACACCGGCGCCCCGCTGGACGCCACCGGTGTCGAGTCCCTGTCCACGCTCCGCGCCTCCGCGAAGCGCGGCGAGCAGGACACGGGCGCCGTCGGCCGCTTCGGCGTCGGCTTCGCCGCCGTCCTCGCCGTCTCCGACGAACCCGCGGTCCTGGGCCGCCACGGCGGTGTCCGCTGGTCCCTCGCCGAGGCCCGCGAGCTGGCCGCCGAGGTCGCCCGGCACAGCCCCGGACTCGGCGACGAACTGCGTCGCCGCGACGGGCACGTTCCGCTGCTGCGCCTCCCGCTGCCCGCCGAGGGCACCGCACCGGACGGCTACGACACCGTCGTCGTGCTCCCGCTGCGCGACTCCGCCGCCGTCGACCTCGCCGAACGGCTCCTCGACTCCATCGACGACGCCCTCCTCCTCACCCTCCCCGGCCTCGCCGAGGTCGTGGTCGACACCTCCGAGGGCGTACGGACGCTCCGCCGCTCCGAGGAGGGCGGGCACGTCCACATCGCCGACTCCGCCACCGGAACCCACCGCTGGCGGACCGTCAGCCACGGCGGCCCCCTCGACCCCGCCCTGCTGAAGGACCGGCCGGTCGAGGAGCGGCTGCGCCCGCACTGGTCGGTGACCTGGGCCGTGCCCGTCGACGGCGACGGCGCTCCGCTGAGCCCCCGTACCGCGCCCGTCGTCCACGCCCCCACCCCCACCGACGAACCGCTCGGCCTGCCCGCCCTCCTCATCGCCTCGCTGCCGCTCGACACCGCCCGCCGCCACCCGGCACCCGGGCCGCTCACCGACTTCCTGGTCGAGCGGGCGGCCGACGCGTACGCCGAACTCCTCGCGGACTGGCAGCCGGTGACAGTCGCCACGATCGACCTGGTGCCCGGGCTGCTCGGCAAGGGCGCCCTGGACGGGGCGCTGCGCGCGGCGATCCTGGAGCGGCTGCCGAGGGTGGCCTTCCTGGCCCCCGAGGCGCCGTCCGAGGACGTGCCCGCCCTGCGGCCCGTCGAGGCGGAGGTGGTGGAGGGCGCCGGCGCCGACACCGTCGCCGTCCTGGCGGAGGTCTTCCCGACCCTGCTGCCCGCGGGTCTGGAACGGCGGCCCGAGCTGCGCACGCTGGGCATCGGACGGGTGCCGCTGACGGAGGCGATCGACCGGCTGGCCGGGGTGGACCGGGCGCCGTCGTGGTGGTGGCAGCTGTACGACTCGCTGGCCGGCGTGGACCCGGACCGGCTCACGGGCCTGCCCGTCCCGCTCGCGGGCGGGGACGCCGAGCGTCCGTACGACGAGAGCCCGGACGAGGACCGCGAGGAGAAGCCCGGCTCCCGGATCAGGACCACCATCGGCCCCCGTCACGTCCTGCTGCCCCAGGACCACACCCCCGCCGACCTGGCCCGGCTCGGCCTCAAGGTGGCCCACCCGGACGCCGCCCACCCCCTCCTGGAGAAGCTGGGGGCCCTGCCCGCCACGCCCCGCGCCGTGCTGACGACTCCTCAGGTCAGAGCCGCGGTCGCCGGCTCCCTCGACGCGGGGGAGATCTGGGACGAGGACGCGGACGCCCTGGACGCCGACGAGCTCGCCGAGACGGTCCTCGCGCTCGTCCGGGACGCGGAACTGGAGCCCGGCGACGAGCCGTGGCTCGGCGCCCTCGCCCTGCCCGACGAGGACGGCGAACTCGCCCCCGCCGGTGAGCTGGTCCTGCCGGGCAGCGCCTTCGCCGCCGTGATGCGCGAGGACGAACTGGCGCTCTGCGACGCCGAGCTGGCCGAGCGCTGGGGTGAGCAGCCGCTCGCCGCCTGTGGGGTGCTCGCCAACTTCGCCCTGGTCCGGGCCACCGACCTCGTCCTCGACCCGGACGAGCTCGAACCCCGTGAGAGCGACTTCGCCGAGCCCGACGACGCCGGGCTGCTCGACGCGGTCGATGTGTGGTGCGAGGACGTCCTCGACCGGCTTCCGGAGGCCGTCGTGCCACCGGTGGCGACCGAGATCGTCGCCGTACGGGACCTGGACCTGGTCGACGACGACGCCTGGCCGCAGGCGCTGGCCCTGCTCGCGCAGCCGCCGCTGCGGGACGCGCTCACCCAGCCGGTGCGGATCCTGATGCCGGACGGGACGACCGAGACCGTACGGTCGTACACCGCCTGGTGGCTCCGCGACCACCCGGTTCTCGACGGTCGCCGCCCGGCCGGTCTGCGGGCCGCCGGTACGGACCCGCTGCTCGCCGGCCTGTACGACTCCGCCGACGCGACCGGTTTCGAGGACGAGCAGGTCCTGCGGGCCCTGGGCGTGCGGACCTCGGTCACCGCGCTCCTCGACGAGCCGGGCGGCGCGGCGGAGCTCCTGGCCCGGCTCGCCTCCCCGGAGCGTGAGGTGACCGGCGCGCAGTTGCACGCGCTGTACACCGCGCTCGCCGATCTGGACCCCGAGCAGGTCACCCTCCCCGACGAGCTGCGCGCGGTCGTGGACGGGGAGCTGCTGGTGGTCGACGCCTCCGAGGCGCTGGTCGCGGACGCCCCCGACCTCCTCCCGCTGGCCGGCGGGCTGCCCCTGCTGCCGGTCTCCCCGTCGCGGGCGGCCGATCTGGCGGAGCTGTTCCAGGTGCGGCGGCTGAGCGAGTCCGTGGAGGCCGAGGTCACCACGGTCGGCGAGGAGCACGAGGTGCCGCTCTCGGTGCACGCGCTCCTCGGGCCGGCGACCCCGGACTCGTACGTCGAGCACGAGGAGCTCCGCGCCGCGGGCGTCGAACTCGACTGGCGTCGCACCCCCGACGGCACGATCCACGCCGCCACCCTGGAGGGCGTCGCCGCGGGTCTGGCCTGGGCGGCCGGCCAGTGGCCCCGCCGCTTCGAGGTGGCGGCCCTGCTGGAGGACCCGTCGAGGACGGCGGAACTGGCCAGGGACCGCTGGTTCGACTAGAGCGCTCTTCCTGATCGGAACGGACGGCCGGGGCCCCGGGAAGGGGCCCCGGCCGTTTCCTCTTGACCAGCAGGGCCGGCCGACTGCATAGTATCTAACGAGACGATACGGATCGTCTCGTCAGGTTGGCGGTCGAGGAGGGGCAGTGCGCGTCACCGTCCTCATCCCGTCGAGGCCGCCGACCCCTCGGTCGCGGGTGCGTAGACGAGCACCGCGACGCCGGTGTCGAGGACCTCGGTGCCGATGAGTCGCAGACGGTCCCGGAATCCGTCGGCGGCGAGGCTTCCGCCGCCCGCGATCACCGGGTGGACCCAGAAGTGGATCTCGTCGAGCAGTCCGTGGGCCAGCAGGGTCTTGGCGACGGGTCCGAAGCCGTACATGAGGATGTCGCCGCCCGGCCGTGCCTTCAGTTCGGTGATCGCCTCGACGGCCTCGTCCCGGGGGATGACGGTGGTGGCGCCCCAGTCGCCTTCGGAGAGGGTCGAGGAGACCACGTACTTGTCGATGCCGTTCATGCGGTCGGCGAAGGCGTCGGAGCCGGCCCGCTCCGACCACGCCGGGGCGAAGTTCGCGTAGGTCTCGCGCCCCATCAACAGGGCGTCGGCGGCGAACAGCAGCTTGTGGGCGTACCGCTCCAGGTCGTCGCTCCAGTGGTCGAAGGACCACTGGTCGAGCTTCTCGATGTCTCCGTCGAGGGAGAGGTACGTCGAATTGACGATCTTGCGCATGGCTGTTCGGCTCCTCGGTCTCGGGCCCGTCGAGCGGGTCACCCCAGCATCGAGATCGGCCGATCGGCCGACAAGACCGGAAGAGAGCACGCTCCGTTGAGCGTGGCTACACGACTGAGCGCGGCCGCACGACGAGGAGACGCATGCTGGAACGACTGGAGCTGGAGGCGTTCCTCACGCTGGCCGAGGAACTGCACTTCGGCAGGACGGCGGAGCGCCTCCACGTCACGAAGAGCCGTATCAGTCAGACCATCAAGAGGCTGGAACGCCGTGTCGGTGCCGCGCTGTTCACCCGCAACAGCCGCAGCGTGGCGCTGACCGACGTGGGCAGGCGGCTCCGTGACGACCTGTCGCCCGCGTACGAACGGATCGGCCTCGGTCTGGCCCGGGCGATCGCGGCAGGGCGGGGCGAGCGGGCCAGGGGGGTGCTGCGGGTCGGCTGGTCCGCGCCGTGGTGCGGGAACCTCGTGGTGCGGGCCGCGGACCTGTTGCGCGCGCGACACCCGGACTGCGAGGTCGAGACCGGGGAGATCCAGCTGTGCGATCCCCTCGGAAGGCTGCGGGCCGGCACCGTCGACGTGCAGCTGACCGCCTTCCCCGTCGTCGAACCGGACATCGTCACGGGACGGTCGGTGTTCGCGGAACCCCGGGCGCTCATGGTTCCCGCGGATCACCCGTTCGCCATGAGGGAGTCCGTCTCGCTGGAGGACCTCGCCGACTGCGTGCTGGTCACCCTCGCCGACGCCCACGTCCCCCGCTACTGGATGGACCGTCACTTCCCCCGCCGGACTCCCGCCGGCCGCCCGATTCCGCAGGGCCCCGCGACGAACTACTGGTCGGAACTCCTGGTGCACGTGGCCACCGGTGCGGGCGTCAGCCCCGTCGCCGCCCGGGCCGAGCGGTTCCATGCCCGGCCCGGGCTGGCCTTCGTGCCCCTGCGCGACGCCCCGACCGTCGACTACGGCCTCATGTGGCCCGCCGCCGGCCGGAACCCTCTGCTCCTTCCCTTCCTGGACGTCGTCGACGAGCTGGCGCCGTCCGCCGTCCGGTCCGGTCCCGGCGGGGCCAACTGGCCCTGTGACTGCCCGCCCGACGGGGGACGTGCCCAGAGATCGGCGGACCGCTCCGGAGAATAGTGGTGATATCGATCTATATTCCCGGTTCATGACGCAGCAGAAGGCCGGCCTGCTGGGCGGCGCCCCTTCCGAGGAGGGCCCCGACCGGGCCACCTCCGACCCGGCCGTCCCCCCTCGGCAGGAAGACCGCGGCCCCGGCCGTGGACCGGCGGCTCGCGCCCTGGACGGGGCGGCGCGACGCGCCGACGCCTGGGCCGCGACCTGGACCACCGGGAGGTCGTACGCGGCGATCGGGACGGCCTGGCTCCTGACCCGGCTCGTCATGGTGTACCTGCTGGTCCAGGACGACATCGGCGTCAGCAACGTCTCCTCCGAGGTGGCGTTCCTCTACCCCGGGTGGTCCGCGCAGCTGGCCGACGGCTCCTTCCCCGTCGGCGACGTCACCTGGCAGTACCCGCCGGGCGCCGGACTGCTGTTCCTCTCCCCGTCGTTGCTGCCCTTCCTCGACTACTTCGCCGCGTTCCTCGTGCTCACGCTCGTCGCCGACGCGGTGGTGACGGTGGCTCTGGCCCGCCCAGGCCGCAGGCTCGCCGGGGCCTGGCTGTGGACCGCCGGGCTGCCCATGCTCCTCAACCTGCCGCACGGGCGGTTCGACATCCAGGTGACGGCCCTGGCCGTCCTCGCGCTGCTCGCCGGCCGTCGCCGCCCGCGCCTCGGCGGGGCGCTGGCCGCGTTCGGAGCCCTGATCAAGGTGTGGCCGCTGCTCACCCTGATCGGTACGGAACGGGGCCGGACCACCAGGGACGCCTGGATCTCCGCCGCCGCGACCGCCGCCGCGCTGCTGACCGTCCTCGCCGTGGCCTTCCGGCACAGCTTCGACTTCCTGACGCAGCAGGGCGCCCGGGGCGTCCAGATCGAGTCGCTGGGCGGCACGGTGCTGTCCCTGATGCGGGCATCGGGAATGCCGATCTGGGTCGAGACGCGTTACGGAGCCCTGGAGTTCGCCGGCGAGCAGGTGGCGACGGTGGCCCAGCTGTCACTGATGACGACGGCCGCCGCCTTCGGCTGGCTGATGTTCTGGCGGGGGCGTGCCTCGCGGTGGACGGAGGCGACCCCGTTCGACGCGGCGCTCACCGCGATCCTCCTGTTCACCGTCACCAGCCGGGTGATCAGCCCGCAGTACATGGTCTGGCTGCTGGGCCTGGCGGCGGTCTGCCTCACCTCCCGGCTCACCACGCAGCGCCCGGTGGCGTGGGTCCTGCTCGCCGCGACCGCGGTGACGGCGTTCGCGTACCCGCTCCACTACCTGGAGGTCATGCAGGGCACGGCCCTCGGCAACACGCTGATGGTCGCCCGCAACGGCCTCCTCCTCACGGCGGCCGTCCTCTCCTGCCGCCGCCTGTGGACGGCGACGGCCAAGGACCCCTCCTAGGAAGCCCGTTCACCCAGCCGTGCCACGCCTACACTGCCGGGCATGGCATGCCGAATCAGCGAACTGGTCATCGACTGCGCCGACCCCGAGCGGCTCGCCGCGTTCTGGAGCGAGGTCCTCGGCTATGTCGAACAGGAACGGGAGGAGGACGGATCCATCGCGATCGGGCCGGCCGACGGCGGTTTCGGCGGTCCGCTGCCCATCCTGATCCTCAGCCCCAGCGACGCCCCGCGGACCGGCAAGCTGCGCCTGCACATCGACGTCAGCCCCACCGACCGCGACCAGGACGCCGAACTGGAGCGGCTGCTCGCCCTCGGCGCCAGGCGGGCCGACGTCGGCCAGACCGGCGAGGAGAACTGGCACGTCCTGGCGGACCCGGAGGGCAACGAGTTCTGCCTCCTGCACACCCGCCTCAAGCCCCTCTGACGCCCACCCCCGAACCCGCTGACCACGGGCGTTGCCGAAACCCCACGGGCCGTACACTCCTCGCACCTTCATGATCCGGCCGGGGGGCCGGATTCCGTTCGTACGAGTCCCAGGGGGGACCCCATGCGCCTGCGCGCGCTCTTCCGTACCGGCCTCGCGGCCACGCTGGCCGTCGGGGGCCTGGCGACCGCCGCCCTCGTCGCGCCGTCCGCCCAGGCCGCCACCGGTAATCTGCGGATCACCAAGGTCGTCGTCAACGGCGGCAAGGACATCGTCCTCGGCACCGCGGCGAAGCAGGTGACGGTCACCGCCACCATCAGCGAGGACTCCCCGCTGACGGACGTATGGCTGGATCTGGAGCAGCGGTTCGGCGACGATGTGCGGTTCCACGTCGCCGGCAGAGCCACCTGCTCCGGCTCGGGCACGGTGAAGACCTGCTCCCGCGCCTTCACCCTCGACCCGCGCTCGGACATGATCACCAGCAGGTCGGCGGGCCCCAACGGCTGGGTGGCCTACGCCCAGGTGGACGCCAAGGACGGGGACTTCCAGAGCGGGTACTTCCCGTCCGTCGCCCTGCGCCGCCAGACGGTCGTGACGATGGACGCCGGCCCCGAGCCGGTGCGCAAGGGCGCCGCCCTCACCGCCTACGGCCGGCTCACCGCGGCCAACTGGGACACCAACACCTGGACCGGTCTGTCCGGGCAGTCGGTCCAGCTGCAGTACTGCGCGAACCCGTGCAAGGCGTACACCACCGTGCGGACCGTGAAGACGAACTCCACCGGTCATCTGAAGAGCTCGGTGACGGCCTCGGCGGACGGCTACTGGCGCTGGTACTACCCGGCCACCACCTGGGCTCAGCCCTACCTCTCGAACGCCGACTTCATCGACGTCCGCTAGTATTCTGAGTCGGGAATTCTGTTCAGATGTGTAGGCTTGCTGCATGGCGCGGACGGGGCGGCCGAAGGCCGAGTTGACGTTGTCGGA
>NZ_JBEZNW010000067.1:0-29296 GCF_040653355.1 Streptomyces sp. NPDC047971
GGTACTGCAGGGGGGACCCTGTGGGAGAGTAGGACGCCGCCGAACAATCATTGTGGGAAAGCCCCGCACCTTCTGGTGCGGGGCTTTTCTGCGTTTGGGTACTCTGGTCGGGCCATCCCTCTGGCGGACACCTTGTCGTCAGCGCAACCTGTTCCCGTTGCGCCGTCAGTTCGACGCGTACTGCCCGGCCCGTTACGTACCGACCGAGAACACCGACCTGGGATCGCCCCACGCCGCGAAGCTTCGGAACCCGGACCTCAGCTGCCTACCGGATGAGGTCATGGAGGGTGAGGGGAACATTGCCGCGGCGGATCTCGCTCTCATCGCCGTCGAGATCGTCTCGCCCTCCAACCCGGAGAACGACTGGGTGGCCAAACTCGCCGACTACGCGGTCATGCGAATTCCGCTGTACTTGATCGTCGACGCCCGTGATTCCACCGTCACTCTGTTCTCCGAGCCGAACCACGACAGGTATCACACCCGTACGGACCGGAAGTTCGGAGAGACGATCCGTATCCCCCGGCCCCTCGGCTTCGATCTCGACCTGACGCCCTTGAACCCGTATCACTGACCTGGCGTCACCAGGTGCGTGTCGTAGGCCAGGATGACCGCCTGGACGCGGTCCCTCGCGCCGGTCTTCGACAGGATGCGGCCCACGTGGGTCTTCACCGTCGACTCGGCGAGGTGGAGGCGTTCGGCGATCTCCGTGTTCGTCCAGCCCTGGGCGATGACCTTGAGGATCTCGCGTTCCCGGTCCGTGAGGGCCGTGACGCGGGGGTCCTCGCGGGGTTGTCCCGGGGTGGAGGGGAGGTGGTGGATGTAGGCGTCCAGGAGACGGCGGGTCAGACTGGGGGCCACCACCGCGTCTCCGGCCGCGACCGCGCGGATGCCCGCCAGGAGCTCCTCCGGCTGGGCGTCCTTCACCAGGAAGCCGCTGGCGCCGGCGCGGAGGCCCTCGTAGGCGTACTCGTCGAGATCGAAGGTCGTGACGATCAGGACGCGCGTGCGCGCGCCCGTCGCGACGATGCGGCGCGTCGCCTCGATGCCGTCGAGGCCCGGCATCCGGATGTCCATCAGGACGACATCGGGGTGGTACCGCTCCACCATGCGGATCGCCTCGCCGCCGTTCGGGGCCTCGCCGACGACGGTCATGTCGTCCTGGCTCTCCAACAACATGCGGAAGCCGAAGCGTTGCATCGCCTGGTCGTCCGCGATCAGCACCGTCGTCACGAGCGGGAACCCTCCAGCGGGAGTCGGAGTCGTACGCGCCAGCCGCCGTACGGCAGCGGGCCGGCTTCGAGTGTGCCGTCGTAGAGGGCGGCGCGTTCGCGCATGCCGGTAACGCCCTGGCCGGTGCCGACGATGCCCGACTCCGAGGCCCCCGTGTCCGTGACCCCGACCGTCAACTCCTCCTGGCCGTACGAGAGGAGGACGGCCGCCTCGGCATCCGGGCCGGCGTGCTTGAGGGTGTTGGTCAGGGCCTCCTGGATGACCCGGTAGACCGTCAGCTGGGCGCCCGTCGCCAGGGGCTGGGCGTCGCCCCGCGTCTCCGTGCGTACCGGAAGCCCTGCCTTCCGTACCCCGGTGATCAGCGTGTCCAGGTCGGCAAGCGTGGGCTGTGGATCGCGTACGGCCTCTCCGCGCAGCAGACGGCGCAGTTCCGCGAGGGCCTGGCGGCTGGTGGTGCCGATGGCGTCGAGGGCCTCGGCGGCGCGCTCGGGGCTCTTGGCCGCCGCGTACTTGCCGCCGTCCGCCAGACCGGTGATGACCGAGAGGTTGTGGCCGATGATGTCGTGCATCTCGCGGGCGATCCTGGTGCGTTCGGCCGCCGCGGCCAACTGGGCCTGCTGGTCGCGCTCGACTTCGAGGCGCTCGGCCCGGTCGACCAGGGCGGCCGTGTAGTCCTTGCGGGAGCGGACCGCGATGCCGACCAGGGCGACCATCGCGTACGCCCACAGCGTGGGGACGACGTCCTGGTCCCAACTGCCCTTGGGGTAACGGATCGCACCCACCACCAGCGGCGGTGCGAGCAGGGGGAGCGTCCACAGGAGAGTGCGCAGGGGCAGTCTCAGCGCGATGTGGAAGACGACGAGCAGCTGGAGCAGGCCGGCCTGGAGGAAGGCGCCCGTCCAGTGGCTGACGAGGGAGACGCCGGCCATCACGGCGAGGACGGCCATCGGCCTGCGGCGCCGCCACAACAGCGGTAGGGAGAAGGCCAGGCTCATGGCGACGACGAGCGGGACGGGCAGGGACGGGTCGCGGGCGATGTTCCGCCATCCGCCGGTCGCGTCGATCAGGGCGGCCGAGGTCCAGAAGGCGGTGAGCAGCCCGTCCCAGGCCCAGGGGCGGCGGGCGTCGAAGGCCCGTACCCGCTGGGTCAGACGCTGGATGTACCGGCTGAGGGGTTCCTCTTCCGTGCCGGGCTGCTTCTCCGTGATCACGCGTTCATCCTCGTACGTCGGGGCCTTATACGTCTCGGCGCTTCAGCAGGATCGTGGGGACGATCAGGGTTGCCGCCGCCCACAGGCACAGGGCGAGCAGCGCGCCGCCGGGAGAGGCGGCGTCCGGCATCGGGTCGGCGGAGCCGAGGACTCCCGCGGCCTGGGTGGGGAAGTACCTGATGGCGGTGGAGACGGCGTCGTACGGGAGCATCCCGAGGACCTCGGGGAGGATCAGGACGCCGCCGATGAAGGCCCCGATGCCGCCCGGCACCGAACGCAGCGCCGCGCCGAGGCCGAGGGCGATCAGGCTGAGCAGGGTGACTCCGGCGGCGTTGCCCGCGATGGCGGCCAGGACGCCGTCGTCGGCGAGGGAGGCGGCCTGGTCGGTGTCGGAGAGGAAGATCTGCGCGGTGAGGAAGGTGACCAGGGCGGTCACGAAGGAGACCGTGAACACGACGGCGGTGAAGACGGCGGCCTTGGCCCACAGCACCGGTGTGCGGCGCGGAACGGCGGTCGACGAGGCTCTGATCAGGCCGGTGGAGTACTCGCCGGCGGTGACGAGGATGCCGAGGACGGCCAGGCAGATTCCGCCGAGTTGGGAGCCGTAGAGGGTGAGGACGACCGTGTCGACGTCGGAGTCGCCGCCGTCGGAGGTGTAGGTGGCGCCCATGAGGATGCCGACGCCGAGGAGGAACGCGACCGAGGCGAGAACGGTGATCCAGGTCGAGCGGACCGTCCACAGCTTGTGCCATTCGGAGCGCAGGACGCGGAGGGGGGTGACGCGGTACGTGCCGGTGGTCGTCGTGCTCATGCTGCTGCTCCCTGGTATTCGACCGAGTCGTGGGTGAGGTCCATGAACGCCTGCTCCAGCGAGGCGGTCTGCGGGGTCAGTTCGAAGAGCGGCACGCCGTGGGAGGCGGCCGCGCGGCCGATGTCCGCGGCTTCGACGCCGGTGACCCTGAGGGTGTCGGAGGCCTCGGTGACGACGCGCGCCGTCGGAAGGAGGGCGCTGAGGCGGTCCGCCTCGGGGGTGACGACCTTGACGGAGGCGCCGCCCGAATCGCGGACGAGCGCGTCGACGGTGGTGTCGGCGAGGAGGCGGCCCTTGCCGATGACGATGAGGTGGTCGGCGGTCAGCGCCATCTCGCTCATCAGGTGGGAGGAGACCAGGACGGTACGGCCCTCGGCGGCGAGGGACTTGAGGAGGGTGCGGATCCACAGGACGCCCTCGGGGTCGAGGCCGTTGACGGGCTCGTCGAGGACGACGGTCTCCGGGTCGCCGAGCAGCGCGGCGGCGATGCCGAGGCGCTGGCCCATGCCGAGCGAGAAGCCCTTGACGCGTCGGCGGGCGACCTCGGTGAGGCCGGTGAGGCCGAGGACGTGCTCGACGCGGGAGCGCGGGATGCCGTGGGTGTGGGCGAGCGCCATGAGGTGGTGGAACGCGGAGCGGCCGGGGTGGATGGAGCGGGCTTCGAGGAGCGCGCCGACCTGGGTGAGGGGTGCGGGGTGGGCGGCGTAGGGGCGGCCGGCGATGGTGGAGCGGCCCCGGGTGGGGGCGTCGAGGCCGAGGAGCATCCGCAGGGTGGTGGACTTGCCGGCGCCGTTGGGGCCGAGGAAGCCGGTGACGGCGCCGGGGCGGACGGTGAAGCTGAGGTCCTGGACGACGGTCCTGGCGCCGTACCGCTTGGTGAGTTCTTCTGCTCGGATCATGTCCACGACGCTACGGAGCGGGCGGCGGCGGATCGTCCGACCGTGGGCGGGAGCGCGGCGGGGGACGTAGTACCGGGGTACGACGGGAAGAAAGAGCTTGTCGGAGGTGGTGCGCGGCGGCGAGGATCGTGCCCATGAACTACTCGATACGTGTCATCCGCGCCGACGAATGGGAGAGGACCCGGGAGATCCGGCTCGCCGCCCTCCGGGACCCGGTGGCGAGGATCGCCTTCCTCGACACCCATGAGGACGCTGCCGCCCGGCCCGACTCGTTCTGGCGGGAGCGGGCGGAGGGCGCGTCCGAGGGCGGGACGAGCGTCCGTCAGTTCGTGGCCGAGGCGGCGGACGGGAGCTGGGTGGGCACGATCTCCGTGCTGGTGGAGCGGCCCTCGGACGAGGTGCGGTTCGGCGAGGCGGCGAAGGTCGACCAGACGCACATCGTGGGCGTGTACGTCCGGCCGGAGGCCCGCGGCACGGGGGTGACCGAGGCGTTGTTCCGGGCGGGTGTGGAGTGGTCCTGGTCCCTGCCGGAGCCGGCGGTGCGGCGGGTGCGGCTGTACGTGCACGAGGAGAACGCGCGGGCCGCCGCGTTCTACCGCCGGTTCGGTTTCGAGGCGACGGGGGACCGGGTGGCGGTGCCGGGCGACGACTCCGCTCACGAGCTGGAGTACGAGATCCGACGGCCGGTGGCGTAGTCGGGACCGGGCGGCCGGTGGCATGGCGCCGGGCCTGTGCGCTCCGGTGTGGCTTCCGTCCGTCCCGCGGTCAGGGCTGGGGCAGGGGCTCCGGCCAGCGGGCTCGGGCCTGTTCCTGTGAGCGGAGCAGGACCAGGGTCGGCAGGCCCTGCTCCTGGCCGCTCGCGAGGAGCTCCGGGAGCCGGGGAAGGGGTGCCACCGCGGCGACGTCGTCGAGCACGAGCGTGAGTGGTGGGTCGAGCCGACCGTCGGATGACCGTGCGGCCATGCGGCGGCCGTGCTCGACCACGCTTGCGGTCAGGGCGGTGAGCAGCGGCATCGCGCCGGGGCGGGTGCGCGGGTCCTCGATGGTTTCACCGACCACATAGAGGGTGCCCCCTTCGGCGACGAAAGATTCCAGCGTCAGGGAATCCGTTCGATTCGGGGTGCAGGCTTCCCTGATGTGGATCGACGAGAGCGCGGAAAGCGCGCGGGCGGTCAACTCCTGGGCGATCTCCCGGCGTTCCGGGTGGGCGGTGAGCGCGGACTCCAGGAGTCCGGCGTGGCCGGAGGCCGCCTTGGGGTGCGTGCGGAGGATCCGTACGGGCTCGTGGGCTCCCGCGCCCTGCGCCCAGCGGTGGACCTGTTTGAAGGGGCGGTCGTCGAGCGCGGCGGCGTGCAGCCAGCAGCGCAGGAGCGTTTCCGCGGTGTCGGCGACGGCCGCGTCCAGGCGGGACGGCGGGCGTACGGGGGCGAGCAGCGCGACCGCGCGGTCCTGGGCCGTGGCGGGATCCTCGCAGCCGGCGGACGGGGACCAGTGGAGGCGGGCGGGGGTGTCGCAGAGGTGGCCGGGGTCGTAGACGAGGACGGGACCGAGCTTGCCGCGGGCGTCCTTGGTGTCGGACCAGACGGTGGGGTCGGAGGTGACGACGAGGGCGGGGCCCTCGGCGTCCTGGACGGCCTGGAGCGCCGCGGGGCGGCGTGCGGCGGGGTCGCCGTAGAGAAGGCGGGGCGTCCGGGGTGAGGGGACGACCGGCTGGAGCGTGAGGACGGCCGGGTCGGCGGCCCGGTCGGCAGAGTCGGCAGAGTCGGCAGCCATGGCGGCGGGCGGGGGAGCCGGAGCTGCCGGCGGGGTTGCCGGCTGCGTGCCGGTGTCGGGTCGGGGTGCCGGTTCCGCGACGGGCTGAGGGGTGTGGTGCGGTGCCGGGTGGGCGGCCGGTGGTGCCTGGTGCGGTGCCGGGTGGGCGGCCGGTGGTGCCGGGTGGGCGGCCGGTGGTGCCTGGTGCGGTGTGGGCTGGGCGGTCTGGGGCGCGGTCGTTGCCGCCGTCGTGTCGTGGGCCGGGCGTCTGCCCGCCCGTACCGCTCTCCACCGGGCCAGCGTCCCCACCACGAACACCGTGAGGACCACGAGCACCATCAGCTCGCCGATGAGCAGGCCCCAGAACAGGCCGTACCCCGACAGCTCGCCCGCCGGGGTGCCGGGCCATGCGGCCGGCAGGTCCTGCGGGTTGCCGATCAGGGCGCGTACGGCCATCGGAGTCCTGGTGAAGGTGACCCCGTCCGGCCAGCCGCCCTTGGAGAGCAGGGCGGCCAGGCCGGTGGCCGTCCAGACGAGGACGGTCAGCGCGAGGACGAAGCCGACGAGGCCGATGACGAGCCCGTCCGGGATCCCGCCCTGCTGTCGGTCCTGACGGTCCTTCGACATCTCACGCCACCGTCGACCGCGAGGTGTCGTTCAGCTGCTGCTCCATGAGTGCGGCGCGCTGCTCCGTCTCCCATTCCAGCTCCGGGTCGACGGACGACTCCGTCATGGCGCGGTCGGTGTAGACGAGCGGCCGTTCCTTCTCGGTGATGAGGTGTTTGACCACCTGCACATTGCCGTTGACGTCCCAGACGGCGATGCCGGGGGTGAGCGTCGGGATGATCTCGACCGCCCACCTCGGTAGGCCGAGCACCCGTCCCGTCGCCCGCGCCTCGTCGGCTTTCTGGGCATAAATGGTCCTGGTCGAAGCCATCTTGAGGATGGCCGCGGCCTCTCTGGCAGCCGCTCCGTCGACGACGTCCGAGAGGTGGTGGACGACCGCGACGAAGGACAGGCCGAGGCGTCGGCCGAACTTCAGCAGGCGCTGGAACAGCTGCGCCACGAAGGGGCTGTTGATGATGTGCCAGGCCTCCTCGACCAGGAAGATGCGCTTCTTCCGGTCGGGGCGGATCCAGGTGTGCTCCAGCCAGACGCCGACGATCGCCATGAGGATCGGCATGGCGATGGAGTTGCGGTCGATGTGGGACAGATCGAAGACGATGAGCGGCGCGTCGAGGTCGATGCCGACGGTGGTCGGACCGTCGAACATGCCGCGCAGGTCGCCGTCGACCAGCCGGTCGAGGACGAGCGCGACGTCCAGGCCCCAGGCGCGTACATCGTCTATGTCGACGTTCATCGCCTCGGCCGACTCCGCCTCCGGGTGGCGGAGCTGTTCGACGATATCGGTGAGGATGGGCTGGCGGTCGGTGATGTGTTCGTTGACGTACGCGTGGGCGACCTTGAGCGCGAAGCCGGAGCGCTCGTCGAGGCCGTGGCCCATCGCGACCTCGATGATCGTCCGGAGCAGGGCCAGCTGCCCGGTCGTGGTGATCGACGGGTCGAGCGGGTTGAGCCGGATGCCGGCGTCGACGGCGACCATCGGGTCGAGGCGGATGGGAGTTATCCCCAGCTCCTGGGCGATGAGGTTCCATTCGCCGACGCCGTCCTCGCCCTGGGCGTCGAGGACGACGACCTGGCGGTCGCGGAACCGCAACTGCCGCAGGACGTACGTCTTCTCCAGCGCGGACTTGCCGTTGCCTGACTCGCCGAGGACCAGCCAGTGGGGGGCGGGGAGCTGCTGGCCGTACAGCTGGAACGGGTCGTAGATGTAGCCCTTGCCGCTGTAGACCTCGCGGCCGATGATCACGCCGGAGTCGCCGAGGCCGGGTGCGGCGGTCGGCAGGTAGACGGCCTGGGCCTGGCCGGTGGAGGTACGGACGGGCAGACGGGTCGTCTCCACCTTGCCGAAGACGAAGGACGTGAAGGCATCGGTGAGGGCGGAGAGTGGATCTCGCATCAGTCTGGCCCCTTAGCGGCGGATGCCGGTGGCGAACGGCAGCGTGTTCACGAAGGCCCGGTGGTGCTCGCGGTCGCACCACTCCAGCTTCAGGTACGACTTGCCCGCGGAGGCCCGGATCGTGCGCTTGTCCCTGGCCAGGGCCTCGGGCGAGCGCGAGGACACCGTGATGTACCCGACGAGGTTGACGCCCGCGGCGCCGCTGGCGAGGTCTTCGCCGCGCTGGTCGAGGCGGCCGTGTGCGGCGATGTCGCGCGGGTCGACCGTGCGGTTCATCTTGGCCTGTCGGGACGCCTCTGCCTCGTCGTTGGTCTTCTCGGTGAGCATCCGCTCGATGGCGACCTCGGTGGGTTCGAGGTCCATGGTCACGGCGACCGTACGGATCACGTCCGGGGTGTGGACGAGCAGCGGGGCGAGGAAGTTGACGCCGACGGGGGTCATCGGCCACTCCTTCACCCAGGCGGTGGCGTGGCACCAGGGGGCGCGGGTGGAGGACTCGCGGGTCTTGGCCTGGAGGTAGGTGGGCTCCATGGCGTCGAGTTCGGCGGGCCAAGCGTTTCGTTTCGTCATGGCCTGGATGTGGTCGATGGGGTGGTCCGGGTCGTACATGGAGTGCACGAGGGAGGCGAGCCGGGACTGTCCGAGGGGCTGGCGTACGCGGATGTCGGCCTCGGCGAGGCGGGCGCAGATGTCGGTGAGCTCGCGGGCCATGACGACGGCGAGGCCGCCGTCGCGGTCGAGCCTGCGGGTGCCGGAGGTGTGGCGGGCGGCGCGGGCCATGGCGTTCGCCTCGGCGGCGAGTTCGCGGGTGTAGTGCATGCAGGCCACGAGGTAGGCGCGGTGCTGCTCGCTGGAGGTGGAGACCATCGACTGGAGCTGTTCGTACGACTCCTGGAGCCAGGCCGGGGCGTTCGGGTCGCCGCGCTGGCCGACGTCCTTGGCGTGGGCGTCGGGGTCGGCGGGGAGGGTGCGGGCGAGCATCTGGAGGCGGGTGACGAAGCCGTCCCCGTTGGCGACGTGCTTCAGGAGCGTGCCGAAACGGTCCACCAGCGCTTCCTGGTCCTCGCTGTCGCGCAGGCCGACGCCGGGGCCCTCGATCTCGATGGCGGCGGTGACGGTGCGGCGGTCGGCGTGGAGGAGGACGGCGATCTCGTCGGGGCCGAAGGGGGCGGAGAGCCAGCTGATCCGGCCGATGCCCGGCGGCGGGCCGATCTCGACCTCGCGGCCGTCGAGCCGGGTGCCGGCTTCGGCGGCGGCGGAGCGGTAGGCCGTGCCGCGCTTCAGGCTCCGCTTGTAGCTGCGGTTGATCTCGAACCATTTGTAGAAGGTTCGGTGCTTGTACGGGACGTACACGGCGGCCAGCGCCAGCATCGGGAAGCCGGTGAGCAGCACGATCCGCAGGGTGAGGACGGGGACGAGGAGTCCGCTCATCATGCCGAGGAACGCACCGGCGATGATCAGGGCGATCTCGCCGGATTCGCGGTTCTTGCCGACGATCGCGTTCGGCCGGGCGCGGCCGATGAGATACGTACGGCGGGGCGTGACCGGCTGGGACTGGGTCGTCAACGCCCTCCACCTCCAGTGCTTCCTGTGTTGTTGCGGTTGCTGTGCGGGGTGCCCGATGTCGGGCTGCTGCTACGCGGCGGGGGTGCGGCGGAGGGGACAGATCCGCCGCCGCCCCCGGCCGAGCCCCCGCGGCTGCTGTGGGCGGCGACGCCGCCCGAGAGGGGGTTGGCGGGGCGCGGGGCGTTGTGGGAACCGTTGGCGTTGTTGCCTCCGCCGTCGCCGCGGGCGCTGTGGGTCTTGATGCCCTGGGAGACGAGGGAGGCGGGGGAGGAGATGACGGCGGCGGCGGCGTTCTCGCCGGCGCGGTGGAGGCGGTTGTTGCGGGAGGCGACGATCTCGTCACCGAAGCCGGGGACGAAGCGGTAGATCATCGCGGAGGCGAAGATGGCGAGCAGGATGATCGCGAGTCCGGAGACGACGGCGGAGAACGAGTCGGGGCCGGTCCCGGAGGAGAGCGCCCCGGCGAGGCCGAGGACGATGACGATGACCGGCTTGACGAGGATCACCGCGATCATGATCCCGGCCCAGCGGCGGACGTGGCCCCACATGTTCTTGTCGACGAGACCGGAGTAGACGATCACGCCGAGGAGGGCGCCGACGTAGAGCAGGACGGCGCGCAGGAACAGCTCGAGGTAGAGCACGCCGGCGGCGAGGATGCTGACCAGCGAGACGATGATCAGCATGATGGGCCCGCCGCCGATGCTGTCGCCCTTCTGGAGCGCCTCCTTGAAGCTGCCGAAGAAGACGTCGGTCTGCTGGCCGGTGCCGGAGGCGATGACCTCGGTGACGGCGTCGGTGGCGTTGACGACGGTGTAGAGGATCAGCGGGGTGAAGGCGGAGGCGAGGACGGTCAGCCAGAGGAAGCCGATGGCCTCGGAGATGGCGGTGGTGAGGGGCACGCCGCGGATGGCGCGCTTGGCGACGGCGAGGAGCCAGAGGAGCAGGGTGAGGACGGTCGCGGCGGCGAAGACGATGGCGTAGCGGCCGAGGAACTCGAGGTTGGTGAAGTCGACGTCGGCGGTCTCCTTGACGGCCTGGGAGAGCTTGTCGACGATCGCGACGGCGGCGTCGGCGCAGCCGCGGGCGAGGGAGGAGAGGGGGTCTAGGGCGGCGGTGGGGTCGCTGAGCCCCGGACGGCTGGTGCCGCCGCTTGTCTGGCCGTCCTCGCAGAGGTCCCTGGCCTGGCCCACGATGAGGTCGCACGGATTGTTGCTGGCGCTCGGCGACGGCGTGGGTGTCGGAGTCGGTGCCGCGAGAGCCGGCGTCGCCGCCAGGACGAGCGCGGGCGGGAGCGCGGCGACGAGCGCGGTGACGGAGGGGACGCGAAGGCGTCGGTCAGCGGGCATAGGTGAAGCCTCCGTATCCCTCGACGGCCTTGGCGATCTCGTCAGCGGTGGACGCGCGGTTGTCGCCGTTGACCGGTGTGGGGCCCTCGGTCTGCTTCGACGACGTGATCCTCCAGTCGTTCCCGACCCACTTGAGCGACTGGGTGAGGGTGAACCAGGTGGACGTCACCGGCTTGGTGGACCCTTCGCCGGCCAGGCCGACGAGGCCCGTGCACCAGACCTCGACCGTCGCCGAGTCGTTGGTGAAGGCGAGCACCTTCGAACCCACGGGGACCGTGCGCGACACGAACGTCAGTCCTGTGGGGGCCGCGCCGTTGGCATCGAGGCCGACGGCGGCCAGGAAGCCCTGCGAGTAGGACGCGTCCAGGCTCTTGACCAGGCCGGTGACGACCGCGGGGTCGTGGGTGGCATGGATGATGTCCCGTCGAGGACCTGGCTGGAACATCCCGTCCGACCCCAGCGCCACCGCGTAGTTCGACGCCGCGCTCTGCGCCCCCTGTTCGTCCCGGGCGAAGCCCTTCGGGATCTGGCCGTTCTTGCCCGTCACCGGGGGGACGCCCGTCGCTGCCGTCGGGGTGTCCGTGCCCGAGGACTTGTCCCGGGACGAGCCCGTCGTCGCCGTGTCGTCGCCGTTGCCTCTGTTGGCGAAGGCGATCGCGGCGATCAGCAGGACCACCACGCCCACGACCGTGATGAGCGAGCGCGAGTTGCGGGCCGGCTGGCGGCGGGCGCCGCCGTAGACGTCGCCGGTGCCGCCCTCGGGGAGGCGCGTGCGGGTCTGGCCCGAGCCGCCGAAGCCGTCGTTGTCGTCGCCGAGGCTCATGGCGAGCACGCCCTCTCAACCGTGTGGTGACTGGACATCAGGAAAGCAACCGACCTCGGTGGTTAGACGGCCATCCCGTACACGATCGTGAACACCGTCCCCAGTGATCCGATGATGAAGACCCCGGTGAGGCCCGCCACGATCAGGCCCTTGCCCTGCTCGGCGCTGAACGTGTCCCTGAGGGCGGTCGCGCCGATGCGCTGCTTCGCCGCGCCCCAGATGGCGATGCCGAGGCAGAGCAGGATCGCCACGGCCATCACGACCTCGATCATCACCTTGGCTTCATTGCCCAGGCTCCCGAAAGGCCCCCAGTTCGGGGCGATTCCACCGATGATGGTGGTGATGTCGCCCTTCTCGGCCGCCAGGTACATGTAACTCACCGCCCCTGTTGGGTAGTTCGTCGCCCCTGCCTGATGGCATGGGTCATCGCCCTATCTTCGCTGATGAAACCGCCCGCGTGTGACGGCTTGACGGCTCTCTTTACCCGATCCCCGCACACATGACCGATCCGACCGTCTTGACCTGCGACGGTGTGGCCGGTTTCCATACGAAGAAGCGTATGGTCACTCTGTGTATCACGGAGGGTGACTCCGGGCAATGACTGTCGTTGTTGCACTCTTGGGGTGGTGCCGGGCGCCGGTCAGGCTCCGGTGCGCGGGCTCCACTCCGCGCTGCGCCAGGTGCCGGTGAGGTACTCCTCGGGGAGCCGGGCGCAGGTGGTGGACGAGTCGACGAAGAGGGTCCGGGTCGTGTCGTGCCAGGCGAGGTCGAACGTGTCGCCCGTCGCGGGGTCCTCGAAGCGGAAGCCGAGCGACAGGGACGCCTTGCTCTGGCGGTGGCGGTCGTTCGTGAGCTTCCAGCCGGCCCCGGTGAACGCCTCGCGCAGCCGCCGGTCGGCGTCGCGGGCCCGGTCGGCCGGGACGGCGGGCACGGACCAGTCGAAGGCGAACGAGGCGACGTCGAGGTCCACCCGGTCGATCGCCCACCGCTCGTAGCAGGTGTGGGCGGTGGTGACCCGGCCGCCCCGCACGGGGGTCGCGGCCGGCAGGTCCATCGCGTCGTAGGCCCACTGGGAGCGCGCCTGCACCCGTGAGACGACGGCGGCGGGGTCGGCGGTCGGGTAGTCCCTGCCGGGCAGGACGGAGCACGCGGTGGCGACGACGGCGGTGAGCGCGACGAGCGCCAGGGCCCGGAAACGGGGCAGCGGGGCGGTGGCGGGTGCGGTGCTCGGCGTCATGGGCGCGACGTTACGGCGCGCCGCTGCGGGGCGGTTGAGTACGCGTACTCAATCGGGGCCCGTGCGGGCCCGCGGAGCGCCGGTGGGTGCGCGACCGGCGCATGCGCTCCGCGGGTCACCTGATCAGCGGGGTGAGCGTCGCCCGTCCGCGTCGGGCCACCCGATCGGCGCGTGGGCGGCGCGTCGGGGATCGCCCCGTGCGGTGCCCCGCCGCCTAGACTGGTCCGGGGCGTACTGCCAGGAGCCGAGGGGTGGTTGACGGTGCGTAAGGCTGGCAAGGCCGGCAAGGTGTGGCTGGTGGCCGGGGGTGTCCTCGGGACGTGCCTCGGCTTCGTCGCGCTGCTCGTCGTCGGGACCTACTCCGCCGCCGCCGGTCTGATCGGTGGCGCGGGTGACGCCAAGAACGGCACCGTCGGGCTCGCCAAGGGGGCCGTCCCGGCCGCGTACCAGGGGCTGGTGCAGAAGTGGGGGAACCTCTGCCCCGCCATCAACCCCGCCCTGCTCGCCGCGCAGCTCTACCAGGAGAGCGGCTGGAACCCGCGGGTCGTCTCGCCGGCCAACGCCATGGGCATCGCCCAGTTCATCCCGGGCACCTGGGCCGGTCACGGCATCGACGGTGACAAGGACGGCGACCGGGACGTCTGGGACCCGGCCGACGCGATCCCGTCCGCCGCCTCGTACGACTGCGAGCTGGCCGGCTATGTGAAGGACGTGCCGGGCGACGCCACGAACAACATGCTCGCCGCCTACAACGCGGGGGCGTACCGGGTCATAAAGTCCGGCGGGGTGCCGCGGATCAGCGAGACGCAGAACTACGTGCGGATCATCCGTTCCCTGGAGAAGAGCTTCGCGCGGCCCCTCGGCCGGGTCGAGCCCTCGCGACAGGCCGCCGGTGCGATCAACTTCGCGCAGCAGAAGCTCGGTACGCCCTATCTCTGGGGCGGTACGGGAACGGCCGCGCAGAATGGCCGATTCGATTGCTCCGGACTGACGCAGGCCGCGTACCGCACCGTCGGTGTCGAGCTGCCGCGCGTCGCGAACGACCAGTACAACGCGGGGCCGCATCCGTCCCGTGCCGAACTGCTCCCGGGGGACCTCGTCTTCTTCTCCGACGATCTGACGAACTCCCGTGCCATCAGGCACGTCGGCATCTACGTCGGCGGCGGCTACATGATCGACGCCCCGCGCACCGGGGCCGTGATCCGCTTCACCAAGATGGACACCCCCGACTACTTCGGGGCGACGCGGGTCACGAAGGAGGGCGCGTCGGCGCTGCCGACACACCTGCCGCAGAGCTGACGTACTGTCGGAGATGGCCGGAACTCTCCGTAAAGCGCAGGCCCTGAGCTGCGACGACGTATCACTCTTCGGTAACGTCGTCGTGATCATCGGGCAGGAGCGGAACGCACGCCTCAGGCGGTTCGTTCCCCGAACTGACCGGCCACGGTCGACTCACGTGACAAGGCAAGGGGCCGCAGCACATGGCTGAACTCGCATCGGATGGTTCGAACCCCGATGTCAGCCTGCTCAGAGACATCAACGGGCTGGCGCGGGACGCCCCGCCGTGGTTCGACCGCGTCATGGAGTTCGTCGGCGAGTACGGGATCATGCTCGGCCTCGTCCTCGTCGCGCTCTGGTGCTGGTGGAGCGTCCGCCGGCGAGGCACGCTGAACGACTCCGTCTCCGCCGTCACGGGGCTCGTCTGGGCGCCGCTCGCCGCGGGTGTCGCGCTGCTGATCAACATCCCGATCCGGGGCTTCGTCGAGCGGCCCCGGCCGTTCAACGACCACGAGGGCCTCGAAGTCCTCGTCGACGGCAAGACCGACTTCTCCTTCGTCAGCGACCACTCCACGATGGCGATGGCGATCGCCGTCGGGATCTTCGTCGCCCACCGGAGGTTCGGTCTCGCCGCCATCGCCCTCGCCTTCGCCGAGGGCTTCTGCCGCGTCTACATGGGCGTGCACTACCCGACCGACGTCATCGGCGGCTTCGCCCTCGGTACGGCGGTCACCCTGCTCCTCGCACCCGTCGCCCACGCCCTGCTGACCCCGGTGATCTCCGCCGTCGCCCGCTCCCGGCACGGCGCCCGGCTGGTCCGCTCCCGCACCGCCGCGAAGCGCTGCCCGGAGCCCGAGGCACTGGACATCCCCGAACCGCGCATCGGATCGGGCGAGAACGACCTGGCCGCCTAGGGCGACGCGCCCCGATCCCGCACCGGCCGGTTCTCCGGCGCGGTCGCGGGCGGGCCTTCGTCAGGCCGGTTTGCCGTCCTCCGGGGCCTCCGCCGACGCCGCGTGCGTCGCCGCCTCCGACCGGGCCTTCTCCCGCGATCTGCGCGCCGGACCCGTCCAGCCACAGCTGCACCGGGCGATCGCGAAGGAGCCGCGTTCCGTCGTGGTCGTGTGATGCGGGGACTGCTGATGCACGGATCCACCGTACTGCGCGTGACGACCGGCCGGGAGCGTCGTTAGGCGGGTCGGGCGGGTCCCGGACAAGCAGCGGCACGGCGTTGGGGGTTGGCAGGCGATGGTGGTGCAGCGGTACGGGCGAGCGGGCGGCTCCCCCGCCGTCGCGGCGGCCCTGGTCGTCGCGGTGGCGACGGGCGGATGCTCCGCCCCCGAGGACGCCAAACCGAGCGGCGATCCGACGAAGACCGTACGGGACGCGGCCGAGGTCCTCACCCGGGCCGGCACCTCCAAGGCGAGCACCAGCATGGAGATGGCCGCCGGCGGAACCCGGGTCACCATCAGGGGCGAGGGCGGATACGACTTCCGCCGCCGCACCGGCCGGATCCAGGTCGTCCTGCCCAAGGACGCCGCCGGGGCCTCGGAGCACCGGCCCATCACCGAGCTGCTCGCACCCGGCGCCCTCTACATGAAGAACCGCGGCGCCGGCGTCCCCGCCGACAAGTGGGTGCGCGTGGACACCACCACCCTCGACGACGGCAACCTCATCACCGGCGGGGCCACCGACCCGGCCGCCGCCGCCGAACTGCTGCGCGGCGCGCAGCGGGTGACCTACGTCGGCGAAGTCGATCTGGCAGGGGTGAAAGTCAGCCACTACCGCGGGATCACGGACATCGCCGCGGCCGCCCGCGTCGCCTCGCCGCAGGTGCGGGGCGCGCTCGCCGCCGCGGCGAAAGGGTTCGCCAAGGACACCGTGCCCTTCGACGCCTATCTCGACCACGAGGGCCGGCTGCGGAAGGTCCGCCACCAGTTCAGCTTCGCCAACAAGGGCCGTACGGTCGCCGTCGCGTCGACGACGCTGCTGTACGGGTTCGGCGCCGCCGTCGACGTACGGCTGCCGGACCGGAAGGACATCTACGCCGGGAAGGTCGAGGTGTAGCGGGGGCCGCGCGCAGGCCATTCCCAAATGGTCCGGACGTGTCATGCGCGGTGCGTACCGCGCTCCCTACGCTGGGAGACCGACTCCGGCAGGAAGAGGTGAATGCGCGTGGCTCCGCCCAGTACCGCGACAGTGCCCACTGACCAGGACTGCGTCGCACTCGCCGAGATCGAGCTGTGCGGCGAACTGATCATCGCGGCATCGGCGGCCGACGGGGAGCGGCTGAGCGCGGACCGTATCGACGAGGTGCTGCGGGTCGCGACGGAGCGGGCGGACTGCCGCTGACCGACCGGGCCGGGCCGGTCGGCCCGGCCCCGGGAGCTCAGGTGCGCATCATCCGCGCGATGGCCTTGGTGGCCTCCTCGACCTTGGCGTCGATCTCGTCGCCGCCCTTCATCGCCGCGTCGGCGACGCAGTGCCGCAGGTGCTCCTCCAGGAGCTGGAGCGCGAAGGACTGCAGGGCCTTCGTCGAGGCCGAGACCTGCGTGAGTATGTCGATGCAGTACGTGTCCTCGTCGACCATCCGCTGCAGACCGCGGATCTGGCCCTCGATCCGGCGCAGCCGCTTGAGGTGCTCGTCCTTCTGCTTGTGGTAGCCGTGCACGCCGTGGTCGTGGTCGGCGGGCTCGGCGGCCCCGACGGGCTCGGGGGTGAGCTCGGCCGCCTCGGTGGTCGTCATCGCGTCCTCCCGTTGTCCAGAAAGGGTGTGTATACCCCTCGTGGGTATATGGTACCGATCCCCGCCGATCCGGGCGGGGGCCCGTGCAGATCACTGTGCCTGATGGGCGACACTGAAGGGACGCCGGTTAGCCGTGGCCGGATGATGCGCCTAGCATCAGCCTGACCCAACCCAGCACCCCGAGGACCCCACGTGCGATTTCGTCTGACCCCCAGGGAGACGAGCTTCTACGACATGTTCGCCGCGTCCGCGGACAACATCGTCACGGGCTCGAAGCTCCTGATGGAACTGCTCGGAGCGGACACGTCCGCCCGGGCCGAGATCGCAGAGCGGATGCGGGCAGCGGAACACGCCGGTGACGACGCCACCCACGCGATCTTCCACCAGCTGAACTCCTCCTTCATCACGCCGTTCGACCGCGAGGACATCTACTCCCTCGCGTCGTCCCTCGACGACATCATGGACTTCATGGAGGAGGCCGTCGACCTGGTCGTCCTCTACAACGTCGAGGAGCTCCCCAAGGGTGTCGAGCAGCAGATCGAGGTGCTGTCCCGCGCTGCCGTGCTGACGGCCGAGGCGATGCCGAACCTGCGGACGATGTCCAACCTCACCGAGTACTGGATCGAGGTCAACCGGCTCGAGAACCAGGCCGACCAGATCCACCGCAAGCTGCTCGCCCATCTCTTCAACGGCAAGTACGACGCCATCGAGGTGCTGAAGCTCAAGCAGATCGTGGACGTGCTGGAAGAGGCGGCCGACGCCTTCGAGCATGTGGCGAACACCGTGGAGACCATCGCGGTCAAGGAGTCCTGAGGCTTCGTGGACACCTTTGCGCTGATCGTGACCATCGGTGTCGCGCTCGGCTTCACGTATACGAACGGCTTCCACGACTCGGCCAACGCCATCGCCACCTCCGTGTCGACCCGGGCGCTGACCCCGCGGGCGGCGCTGGCGATGGCGGCGGTGATGAACCTCGCCGGAGCCTTCCTCGGCAGCGGGGTCGCGAAGACCGTCAGTGAGGGCCTGATCGAGACGCCGCACGGCGACAAGGGGATGGGCATCCTCTTCGCCGCGCTGGTCGGCGCGATCATCTGGAACCTGGTGACCTGGTACTTCGGTCTGCCGTCGTCCTCCTCGCACGCCCTGTTCGGCGGCATGGTGGGCGCGGCGCTGGCCGGCGGTACGGAGGTCATCTGGGGTGGCGTGCTCGACAAGATCGTCATCCCGATGTTCATCTCCCCGGTCGTCGGCCTCGTCGCCGGCTACCTGGTCATGTGCCTGATCATGTGGATCTTCCGCAAGGCGAACCCGCACAAGGCGAAGCGCGGCTTCCGTATCGCCCAGACGGTGTCGGCGGCGGGCATGGCGCTCGGCCACGGTCTGCAGGACGCGCAGAAGACGATGGGCATCGTGGTGATGGCCCTGGTCATCGCGGACGTGCAGCAGTCGGGCGACGACATCCCGGTGTGGGTGAAGATCGCTTGTGCGGTGATGCTGTCGCTCGGTACGTACGCGGGTGGCTGGCGGATCATGCGGACCCTCGGCCGGAAGATCATCGAGCTCGACCCGCCGCAGGGGTTCGCGGCGGAGACGACGGGCGCGTCGATCATGTTCGGCTCGGCCTTCATCTTCCACGCGCCGATCTCCACGACGCACGTCATCACCTCCGCGATCATGGGTGTGGGGGCGACGAAGCGGGTGAACGCGGTGCGGTGGGGTGTCGCGAAGAACATCATCCTGGGCTGGTTCATCACGATGCCGGCGGCTGCGCTGGTCGCGGCGGCGAGCTTCTACGTGGTGCAGCTGTTCTTCGGCTGACGGCGGGACGGCCCGAGGGCCGGGCATGAGGGCGGGCGCGTCGTGCGCCCGCCCTTCGTGCGTCGGGGCGCCTGCCGCGCGCCCCAGGTCCCGGGGACGCGGCCGCGACGACCGGCGCCGGAGGCCGTGCCCCGGCACCACGCCTCCTGGCTCGCCTCCCGTATCCCTCCCGTATCCGGCGAGGCACTGCGGTCGCCCACGGTGGTTGCCCACGGCGGTTGCCCACGGCGGTCGCCCACGGCGGTCGCCCACGGCGGGCGGACAAAAGGTTCGGGCCCGGCTCCCCTGGTAGGGGAGCCGGGCCCTTGTCGTCCGCGGTGGCACCGCCATGCAGCACCGCGACACGCCACGCGGCTCCGCCGCATGGTCTGTGGGCTATCCGAAGCGGCCGGAGATGTAGTCCTCGGTCGCCTGGACGCTCGGGTTGGAGAAGATGCGCTCGGTGTCGTCCAGCTCGATCAGCTTGCCGGGCTGGCCCACGGCCGAGAGGTTGAAGAACGCCGTACGGTCCGAGACACGGGCGGCCTGCTGCATGTTGTGCGTCACGATGACGATCGTGAAGCGCTCCTTCAGCTCGCCGATCAGGTCCTCGATCGCCAGCGTCGAGATCGGGTCCAGGGCCGAGCAGGGCTCGTCCATCAGCAGGACGTCGGGCTCGACCGCGATCGCGCGGGCGATGCACAGACGCTGCTGCTGACCACCGGAGAGGCCGGAGCCCGGCTTGTTCAGGCGGTCCTTGACCTCGTTCCACAGGTTCGCGCCCTTGAGGGAGCGCTCGACGATGTCGTTGAGCTGGGACTTCTTGTACGAGCCGTTCAGCCGCAGGCCCGCCGCCACGTTGTCGAAGATCGACATCGTCGGGAACGGGTTCGGCCGCTGGAACACCATGCCGACCGTGCGGCGCACGGCGACCGGGTCGACGTGGGAGCCGTACAGGTTCTCGTCGTCCAGCATCACCTTGCCCTCGACGCGGCCGCCGGGGGTCACCTCGTGCATACGGTTCAGGGTGCGCAGGAACGTGGACTTGCCGCAGCCGGAGGGGCCGATGAAGGCCGTCACCGAGCGGGGCTCGACGGTCATGGAGATGTCGTCGATCGCCTTGTGGGCGCCGTAGTAGGCGGAGAGGCCGCTGACGTCGATTCGCTTGGCCATATCAATTCACTTCCAGAGGTGACCGCGGTCAGCGGCCGGTCTTCGGGGCCTTCCAGCGGGCGATGCCGCGGGCCACCAGGTTGAGGATCATGACGAAGGCGATCAGGACGAGCGCAGCGGCCCAGGCACGGGCCACGGCCGCGTCGGTGCCGACCGCGTACTGCTCGTACACGTAGAGCGGCAGGGAGGACTGGGCGCCTTCGAAGGGGTTCGGGTTGATGAGCTTCGTACCGAACACGAGGAGCAGGACGGGGGCCGTCTCACCGGTGATGCGGGCGACCGCGAGCATGACGCCCGTGGTGATGCCGCCGATCGCGGTGGGCAGGACCACCTTCAGGATCGTGCGCCACTTCGGGATGCCGAGTGCGAGGGAGGCCTCGCGCAGCTCGTTCGGGACGAGCTTGAGCATCTCCTCGGTGGAGCGGACCACGACCGGCATCATCAGGATCGCGAGGGCCATCGCGCCGGCGAATCCGGAGGGCCCGAAGCCCAGCATCAGATTCCAGGTGGCGAGGATGAACAGACCCGCGACGATCGACGGGATGCCCGTCATGACGTCGACGAAGAAGGTGACCGCCTGGGCGAGCTTCCCGGTGCCGTACTCGACGAGGTAGACCGCGGTCAGCAGACCGATCGGCGCGGCGATCAGGGTCGCGATGAGGACCTGCTCGATGGTGCCGAGCAGCGCGTGGTAGACACCGCCGCCGGCCTCGGCGTCGAGGACGCCGTTCATCGAGTGAGTCAGGAAGTACGGGTCGAGGACTTCCATGCCCTTGCTGACGGTGACCCACGCGAGGGAGAGCAGCGGGACCACGGCGAGGATGAAGCAGACCCAGACGAGGCTGGTCGCGACCCGGTCCTTGGCCTGGCGGGAGCCCTCGACCTTGGTGGTGATCGCGTACGTCGCGATGACGAAGAACAGCGCGGCGATCAGGCCCCACTGGACGCGGCTGTGCCAGCCGGCCGCGAGACCGAGGCCGACGGCGGCCGCGATCGATCCCAGGGCGACGGCGAACGGGGTCCAGCGGGGGAGCCGGGCGTGCTTGAGCGGGTCGTGGGTGACGACGCTCTTCACGGGCGGACGGTCCTGTACGGCGTGGCTCATGCGTTGGCCCCCGAGTACTCCTTGCGGCGGGCGATGATCCACCGGGCCGCGCCGTTGACCAGCAGGGTGATGACGAAGAGGACCAGGCCGGAGGCGATCAGGGCGTCACGCCCGAACTCGTTGGCCTCGTTGAACTTCGCGGCGATGTTCTGGGCGAAGGTGCCGCCGCCCGGGTCGAGCAGGTGGCCCGAGAGGATGAAGCTGGGCGAGAGCACGACGGCGACGGCCATCGTCTCGCCGAGCGCGCGGCCGAGGCCCAGCATCGAGGCGGAGATGATGCCGGAGCGGCCGAAGGGAAGGACCGACATCCGGATGACCTCCCAGCGCGTGGCGCCGAGGGCGAGGGCGGCCTCTTCGTGCATCTTCGGGACCTGGAGGAAGACCTCGCGGGTCACGTTGGTGATGATCGGCAGGATCATGATCGCCAGCAGGATGCCCACGGTGAACATGTTGCGGGCGACGCCGTCGCTGGCCTTGTCGAAGATGTAGGTCCAGCCGAAGTACTCGTCGAGCCACTTGTTGAGGCCGTCGAGGTACGGGACCAGGAAGATCGCGCCCCAGAGGCCGTAGATGATGCTGGGCACGGCGGCGAGCAGGTCGACCACGTACGCGAGCGGCTTGGCCAGCTTGCGCGGGGCGTAGTGCGAGATGAAGAGCGCGATGCCGATCGCGACCGGCACGGCGATGACCATGGCGATGATCGACGAGACGACCGTGCCGAACGCCAGGACGGCGATGCCGAAGACGGGCGGGCTGCCGGCCGGGTTCCACTCGAAGGTGGTGAAGAAGTTCGTGGAGTCCTGCGAGATCGCGAGGATCGCGCGGTAGGTGAGGAAGCCCGCGATGGCGGCCATGATCACGAGGAGCGTGATGCCGGATCCGCGGGACAGACCGAGGAAGATCCGGTCTCCGGGGCGGGTGGCGCTCTTGGCGCGCCGGCCCTCTTCTATGGGTGGTGTGGCTGTCGTAACCATTCTGACTCTCCGGTCTGCGGAGTCGTACGGAGGTACGGGCTCCTGGCGGCGGTGCACCGGATGCCGGGGCAGGTCCGTCGGTGGTGGCCGACGGACCGGCTCCGGCCGGGGATCAGGACAGGGTGGGGACGATCTCGCGGACCTTGGCCGCGATCTCGGCCGGCATCGGGGCGTAACCGGCGTCGGACAGGACCTTCTGGCCGTCCTCGCTGATCGCGTAGTTCAGGAACGCCTTCAGGGTCGGCAGGGTCTCCGCCTTGTTGCCCTTGTCGCAGGCGATCTGGTAGGTGACCAGGACGAGCGGGTAGGCGCCCTCGGCCTTGGTCGCGTAGTCGAGGGAGAGGGCCATGTCGCTGCCGCTGCCCTTGACCTTGGCGGCTGCGATGGCCTTCGAGGCGTTCTCCGTGGTCGCGGCGACCGGAGCGGCGGCGCCGGTGTTGACGGAGACCGTGGAGATCTTGTTGGCGGTCGCGTAGGAGAGCTCGAAGTAGCCGATGGAGCCCTCGGCGTCCTTGACCGCGGTGGCGACACCGGAGGAGCCGTTGGCGGCCTGGCCGCCCGGGGCGGGCCACGACTTCGACTTCGGGTCGTGCTTCCACTCGGCCGGGGCGGCGGTGGAGAGGTACTTGCCCAGGTTCTGGGTGGTGCCCGACTCGTCGGAGCGGTGGAACGCCTGGATGTTGCTGTCGGGCAGCTTGGCGCCCGGGTTCAGCTTGGCGATCGCCGGGTCGTTCCACTTCTTGATGTCGGTGTTGAAGATCTTGGCGATGGTGGGGGCGTCGAGGACCAGGTTGTCCACGCCGTCCAGCTTGTAGCCGATGGCGATGGGGCCACCGACCATGGGCAGGTTGACGCCCTTGCCGGTCTTGCAGATCTTCGCCGACTCGGCGACCTCTTCCTCCTTCAGGGCGGAGTCGGAGCCCGCGAAGGCGACCTGGCCCTGGTTGAACTTGGTGATGCCGCCGCCGGAGCCGATGGCCTGGTAGTTGACCTCGACACCCTCACAGGCGGACTGGAAGTTCTTGACCCAGAGGTCCATGGCGTTCTTCTGCGCGGAGGAGCCCGCGGCGAGGAGCTGGCCCTTGGCCCCCTCGCACTTGATGTTCGACGCGGCGGCGGAGGTCTTGTCGCCGTTCGGGGCGGTGCCGCTGTTGTCGTCCGAACCACACGCCGACAGGACGAGGGCGCCGGACACGACGAGGGCACCGATCGCGGAGGCGCGAAGCCCGTTCATGCGCGAAAGCTTCACTTTCGGGTGTTCCTTCCAGAAGCCGCCTGCCGCGGACCGGGTGTCCTGAACGTTCACGGCGGCGTGTGTCGGGGTTGTGGGTGCAGTGCAGTGCTGTGCCTGTGCACCTTGTACGGCCGAAATTAGGCAGAACAGGTGAAGCGGCCGACGGGGGAGAGTGAACGGCAAGTGAACCGTGCCGGAAGGCGCGGTGCGGGACGGCTCGGCGGGTGGGTCGTGTTGCCCCTGCCCGAGGTGCGCTCGGGCATGTGCTCACTGGGCATCCCGGCCACCTTGCCCTTGGGGTGTTTCCGACGTCGTATCACGTAAAGTGACGGACTGATTACTCTGTTCAGGTGATCGACACCCGCAATCCGGCCCGGCCGTCCAAGACGTTCTCCCGCTCGTACGTGACCCCCGCTCTTCGGGTCTGGTTGGCGGAAGGGGGTGACCTGGAGACATGGCTGGACGGCCGCACACCCTTGATCTCCTATGCCCGCATCTCCGCGGATCGCCTGGACGGCGAGGCGATCGGTGTGGGACGTCAGCACAGGAACAACATCAGAAGCGCGGAGCGGCATGACTGCGTGGTCGTGCTGCACTACGAGGACAACAACATCACCGCCGCCGCGCGTGATGGCGGCCGCCGGGCGTTCCTGCAGATGTGCCGTGACCTGTCACACGGGCATGAGGCCGAGACGGGCATTCCGGTCCGGGGCTGCGTCGCCGTCGAGCGGGAGCGGGTGTATCGCCTGCCGCGTGACTTCGTCGCATTCCAGGACGCGTTGGCGATGGCCGGTGACGGGGTCTTCATCGAAGGTGACGCGTTCGTCGACCTGTCCGAAGCCGTCGCGACGGTCGTGGCAGCCGCGGACACCGCAGGAGCCGGGGACGCCGAGATGGACAAGCTGCGCAAGCGGACCATGCGCAACGCCTCGGACCGGGCCGAGGAGGGGAAGGTCTACGGCGGGCCCCGCCGATTCGGCTGGCTCGGCGCGTCGAAGGATCCCTGCCGGGTCGGCAACAAGCACGCGGACCTGGAGGAGTTTCCCCACCTCATCGGCATGATCGAAGCCCGCTGCGCGGGACGGTCCTGGCGCGGCATCACGGGTGATCTGAACAGGGCGGGGGTCAGGACCGCTCGGGGCGGACGCTGGACCGAGCAGGGAGTGAGGGGCCTCGTCACCAACCCGGCGTGGTGGGGCGGCCGGGTTCTCGACGGCGGGCTCGTCGTGGACCCGATCACTGCTGAGCCGGTGATCGGGGAGTGGGATCACGCCGATGAGGAGACCCATGGTGTCGGTTACGAGGCGTGGAAGAGCATCATGGCGGGCGTCGGGGCGAAGCGTCCGCTCAGGGGGCTGAGGCAGGTCGGGAACGCGCCGCGGTCCATGGAGGCGATGCGAGGACCCTCCTACTTGTTCTCCGGTGTCCTGCGCTGCGGCCGGATCAACGACGCCCAGGAGGTCTGCCACGCGAAACTCGCGGGCAACAGGGCCACGGGCAGGAACGCCAAGTACGGCGACTACTACCGTTGCGGGGACGCGAATTGTCGGGGCATCGGTCGGAAGGTGGCGTCGGTGGACGCCTACCTCGAGGGCCTGATGCTCGCGTACCTGGACGAGCGCTTCGCCGGTACCGAGGCCGACGGCACCCCTTGGCGGGGCGACGCGGTACTGGCGAACCTGCGCAGGCAGCGTCGGGACATCCAGGAGTGCGTCGACTCGGGAGGCGTCGACCGGAGCCGTGCGCGTCATCGCATGGCGCGGCTGGACCGGAACATCGCGGCTCTGGAGCACGAGGAGCGTGATCACCTGAAGGCCGAGGCGCGGAGAAACCTCCTGCGGGGGTGGACGCGAGCCAAGTGGGAGCGGATGGAGCCGGCGGAGCGACGCGAGGTGATCGCACAGGTGTTCCGTGCCGTCGTGGTCCAGCCGATTCCGATGGGTGTCAGCGACAAGGCTCCGTTCGACCCCGGACTCCTCACGATCACGTGGCGCGACGGACGTGTCGGTCGAGGCCGCCGGGATGAAGCCGGCGCGTGATCACCGCACGTCCCCGGAGGCCCGAAGGGCGCTGAGCAGGGCGTCGACGAGTTCCCTGTCCCGCGCTCGCGTCAGCCGGTCGCGTGTGGCCGCAGGGGTGAGCCAGGCGATGGCCGACACCTCACGGTTCGGCTCGAACGAGCCGTGAGTCGCTCTGGCCGCCCAGTAGCGGACCTCCTTGGGGCGCCCTTCCACCAGGTAGCGGACGGTGGGCAACTCCGTACCGAGTTCGCACGTCATGCCCGTCTCTTCCAGCACCTCGCGGACCGCGGCCTCTCGGGCGCCCTCGCCGCGCTTCAGCTTGCCTTTCGGATGCGACCAGTCCGCCCACTTCGGCCGATAGACCACGGCGAGTTCGATGCCCTCCCCGGAGGGGGACCGCCGCCACAGCAGACACCCCGCCGCGAGGATCACGGGACCGGGGCCGTCGTGTGGTGCCAGGCGCGTTGGAAGGCGAATCTGGCGGCCTCGACCTCGTGGCGTTGGTCCGCGTGGAGGACGCCGAGGGCGTACGCGGTGGCCGGGGCGATGCGGGGGGTGCGGGCCGCCGTGGCGGCCGCGGTGGCGGCCTCGGAGGCGTCGCGGTGCCGGTCGAGGGCGCGGCCGGACTCGTAGAGGGCCGGGTCGGGGCCCGGGCCGGGCAGGACCTCGCAGGCGTAGCGGTGCAGCCGCAGCAGGAGTCGGGTCTGGTGCCAGGGCGCGTCCTGGGCCTCGCCGGCCGCGAGCGCGAGGGCGTCCGCGTTGTACGGGTGGGCCGCGCGGGCCAGCGGCAGGTCGGCGACGGCGTCCGTGAGCCGGCGTTCGACGACCGCGGCCGGCGCGTCGAGGACCTCCACCGCCGGGGCCGCCCCCGCGGGCCCCAGCGGTACCTCGGAGGCCAGGAGCGCGACGGCGTCCGCGACCGCGTGGAAGCGGGCGGAGCCGAGTGCCTGGAGCGCCGCCGAGTGGGCGCGCGTGCGGGCCAGGGTGAGCTGGCGTTCGAGGAGGGCGCCCGCGCGGGCGGCGCCGACCGTGAGTCCGGGCCCGTCGGTGACGCCGCGAGCGGCGGGCACCGGCCCGCCGCCGCTCGACAGGCGGGACAGTGCGTCCACCAGCCGGACGAGCCGGGAGGTGCAGGCGTGTTCGAGGGCGAGCGTTCCCGACAGCCAGGCGAGCTCGGTGCGCAGCTGGTCGGCCCAGCCGGCGTCGAGGAGCGGCCGGAAGGTGTGCAGGGTCCCGCTGATGCGGCGGGCGGCCGCCCGGAGGGACCGGGCGGCGACCTCGGAGCCGGTCGTGTCCGCCCCGCTCTCGGTGTGCAGGCGCAGTCCGCGGAGGAAGTCCGCGGCCCGCGCCTGGAGGTAGGGGGCGATGACCTCACCGGCCGTGACGCCCGTGGTGGCGGAGAGGTGGTCAGGGTTGTGCACGCCGGCGCCTCCGCGCGTCGATGAGCATCTCCTGGACGTGCCGCAGCGGCTGGCCGTCCGGGTCGGTCGCGTGCCGCGTCCAGTTCCCGTCCGGGCCGAGGTGCCAGGAGGAGGTGGTGTCGGACATCCCGGTCTCCAGGAGCCGGGTGAGGGCCGCCCGGTGGGCCGGGTCGGAGACCCGGACGAGGGCTTCGATCCGCCGGTCCAGGTTGCGGTGCATCATGTCGGCGCTGCCGAGCCAGACCTCGGGTTCGCCGCCGTTGCCGAAGGCGAAGATCCGGGAGTGTTCCAGGAAGCGGCCGAGGACGGAGCGGACCCGGATGTTCTCGGAGAGTCCGGCGACTCCGGGGCGGATCGCGCAGATGCCGCGGACCCAGATGTCGACGGGGACGCCCGCCTGCGAGGCCCGGTAGCAGGCGTCGATGACCGCCTCGTCGACCATCGAGTTGACCTTGATCCGGACGTAGGCGGGCCGGCCGGCGCGGTGGTGGGCGATCTCCTTGTGGATCCGGGAGACCAGTCCGTCGCGCAGGGACTTCGGGGCGGTGAGGAGCCGGCGGTAGGTCTCGCGGCGGGAGTAGCCGGAGAGCCGGTTGAAGAGGTCGGAGAGGTCCGCGCCGACCTGCGGGTCGGCGGTGAGCAGGCCGAGGTCCTCGTAGAGCCGGGCCGTCTTGGGGTGGTAGTTGCCGGTGCCGACGTGGGAGTAGCGGCGCAGTACCTCGCCCTCCTGCCGGACGACGAGCGACAGCTTGCAGTGGGTCTTCAGGCCGACGAGGCCGTAGACGACGTGGCAGCCGGCCTCCTCCAGCTTGCGTGCCCACTTGATGTTGGCCTGTTCGTCGAAGCGGGCCTTGATCTCGACGAGGACGAGGACCTGCTTGCCGCTCTCGGCGGCGTCGATGAGGGCGTCGACGATCGGGGACTTGCCGGAGGTGCGGTAGAGCGTCTGCTTGATCGCGAGGACGTCCGGGTCGGCCGCCGCCTGCTCCAGGAACGCCTGGACGGAGGTGGAGAAGGAGTCGTAGGGGTGGTGCAGGAGCACGTCCCGTTCGCGCAGTGCCATGAAGATGTCGGGCGCGGAGGCGGACTCGACCTCGGCGAGGTCCCGGTGGGTGCCGGCGACGAACTTGGGGTACTTCAGCTCGGGCCGGTCGAGGGAGGCGATGCCGAAGAGGCCGGTGAGGTCGAGCGGGCCGGGCAGCGGGTAGACCTCGGCGTCGGAGACCTTGAGTTCGCGGACGAGCAGGTCGAGGACGTACGGGTCGATGGACTCCTCGACCTCCAGGCGGACCGGCGGGCCGAAGCGGCGGCGCAGCAGCTCCTTCTCCAGGGCCTGGAGCAGGTTCTCGGCGTCGTCCTCCTCGACTTCCAGGTCCTCGTTCCTGGTCACCCGGAACATGTGGTGGGCCAGCACCTCCATGCCGGGGAAGAGCTCCTCCAGGTGCGCGGCGATGACGTCCTCCAGCGGGACGTAGCGCTCGGGGGAGGCTTCCAGGAAGCGGGAGAGCAGCGGGGGCACCTTGACGCGGGCGAAGTGGCGGTGGCCGCTGACCGGATTGCGTACGACCACGGCCAGGTTGAGGGACAGGCCGGAGATGTACGGGAAGGGGTGTGCGGGGTCCACGGCCAGCGGGGTGAGGACCGGGAAGATCTGCTGCCGGAAGAGGGTGAAGAGGCGGGCCTGCTCCTTCTCCGTGAGTTCGGGCCAGCGGATGAGGTGGATGCCTTCGTCGGCGAGGGCCGGGGCGACGTCCTGCTGGTAGCAGGCGGCGTGCCGGGCCATGAGTTCGCGCGAGCGGGTCCAGATGAGGTCGAGGACCTCGCGGGGCTGCAGGCCGGAGGCGGAGCGGGTGGCGACTCCGGTGGCGATGCGGCGCTTGAGGCCGGCGACGCGCACCATGAAGAACTCGTCGAGGTTCGACGCGAAGATGGCGAGGAAATTAGCCCGTTCGAGGAGGGGGGTGTTCGGGTCCTCGGCCAGTTCGAGGACGCGTTCGTTGAAGGCGAGCCAGCTGCGCTCGCGGTCGAGGAAGCGTCCCTGGGGGAGTTCGCCCTCGGCGCCGTCGTCCTCGTAGGCGTCGAGGTCGGCGTCCAGATCGGGCTCCAGGTCCGTCGCGCGGCCGGTGCTGACCGTCTGGGAACGGTGTGCGGCTATGGATCCGACGGACGGCTGTGTGGTCGGCTCGCCGTCGCGCTGGGGCGTCTGCGTGGACGCCTGCTTGGACGTCCGCTTGGACGGCTTGGCGTTGGACTGGACCGGGACCTCGGCGGGCTGCTGGCTCATGACCCCATTCTTCCGCGCGAAGGGGTGGTCGGGCGCGTCGGAGCGGGCCGTGGGCGAGGGAAGTCTCCCTTTGGGGAGCCCCTTGGCGGGAGGAGGCACGGCGGGCTTCATTGCGTGAGCGTCGCAAGCGCTTCTGAATGGCCGGTAACGACGACATGACGTGCGGGCGTCCGTGGGCGGCCCGTGCCGGGGGTGCGGCCCGCCGGCGGGTGCGTTCCGGGGGCGCGTGGGCGGGGGTCGGGGGGGGGGGGCGGGGGGGGCCCCCCCCCCCCCCCCGCCGGCGGAGAAAACAGGACGATGGCGTGCGCGGCCCCCAGGTCGCCGAACGCGACGAACAGCGCGAGGGACCCCAGAGGGAGGGCGAGAAC